>DATBYP010000397.1:0-45519 GCA_036513675.1 Candidatus Acidiferrum sp. | reverse complement strand
CCGACCGAAAAATTGGGACTCCACACCAGGGCGCTGCCGCCGGATTGGACGGCTTCGCGCACGCAGGCTAACTGCTGAAACCAGCCCGTCGTGCCGGCCACGACAGGAATGCCCAGAGTGGCAAGCTGGCGGATATTCTGGAGGGCCGCCGAAGGAGTGGAGAATTCCACGGCCGCGTCCACTCCGCGCAGATTTTCGCTGGTGAGGCCTGCACCTTGCGCGTTGCTAGCGCTGTTTAGTGCGAGGCGGACGTCGAAACCGTATTCGGGCGCGAGTTGCTCGATTAGGTGGCCCATCTTTCCGTGTCCGACAATGGCGAGTCCGCGGGTCATTGGGATTTCCGCGGAGCTTGGGCATGCGATGCGAGCAGCCGCTTTACCATGCTTGCGTAGATCGGCACGGCATCGCGTAGCTCGCGCTTTGCAATGCGCTCCTCGCCCGTGTGTGCCACATGAATGCTGCCTGGACCAATCAGAAACGGCGTGCCCCATGTTTCGTGCAGGGTGGGGACGTCGGTTGTAAATGCCACCACGCTTGTGGGCAGCCCATCGAACGCGGAGAAGTGAAAAACCGGCGTGTACAAGACTTCCCGGGCTTCGACTCGTCCGGCCACGGCTTGGTGAACGGCCTCTCGC
Organism: Candidatus Acidiferrum sp.; assembly: GCA_036513675.1. Taxonomy (GTDB): domain Bacteria; phylum Acidobacteriota; class Terriglobia; order Acidiferrales; family UBA7541; genus Acidiferrum. The sequence continues at coordinate 44,884 of DATBYP010000397.1, read as the reverse complement.
ACGGGAGCGGCGTCACCTACTAACCGAAACATGAGTTCGGCTCGGGCTTCATCTGCAACAACGTTCGGCGCGCGGCCGCCGGAAATTGTGCCGATGTTCAATGTGGTTTTTCCTAGAAGCGAATCCTTGGGCAGTGCGAGATGTCGGACGTCCTGGAGCACGTCCAGTAGCGCATCGATTGCAGAGCGTCCCAACTCTGGGTAGCCCGAATGTGCCAACTGGCCCCTCGCCACCAGCTCGAAGCGCAGGGCTCCCTTGGATGCCAGGCACAATTTGTTTTCCGTGGGCTCCCCATTGATCAAATAGCGAGAGCCGCGCGGTGTTTTTGCCGCAACCCGCGCACCCGCGCTGTTTCGTTCTTCGCCTACGACGAACAGAAGGCCCAAATCCGAAACGCCCTCTGCAAGGAGCTTCTCGACAGCAGAAATCATGGCGGCGATGATGCCTTTTGCGTCGCAAGCTCCGCGCCCCCAAAAAAATTCATCGTCTTCGCTCAAAGGGAAGAAAGGCGGCACGGTGTCCATGTGCGTCGAAAGCGTGACCACCGGCTTGCCCCAATTTGCAAAAACGTTGAAGCGTTGCGCTTCGACCGGCATGCGTTCGACGCGGCCGCCGTATTTCGCGGCGAGCGGAGAAAGATGGCGAAACAGGAATTCGCCGGCGGCAGCCTCGTTGTTGGTCACAGACTCGATGTCAACGAGCGCGCGTGTGAGCTCGAACAGATCCATGATTGCTTTCTGGAATGGAGCGAAAGAGAAGAGAAGAACCGAAGGAAGCTCGGAGCTGTCACTCCTCGATAGCGCTCCATCCGCATAACATCGTGGTGCTTACGGATGACAGTGGACAGGTCTTAGGCCTGGCCCCCAGCCGCACACGGCATTCAGCTGCCGCGGCGACTTCGGCGGATCAACAGCAATTGCCCCTTTCGCGCAGGCGTCCGAAGCTGATCGGAAAAGCACGCCCGGCTACTAATGGGATCCGCACCTCTACCAAGTACAGAAACGAAAATAGCGGAGCGGGCTGGGAAAGTCAATCTGTGGAAGCATCCAAAAGACGCGTTCGGCGTATCGGTTTTTTGGGGGTAGCGCGAATTGACGGCGGAGGCTGGCTTGTTTAGACTGTGGTTCATCAAATGAGCATTTCGAATCATCTCCGGGCGCATCTGCACCATCATCATCACGGCCATATGCCGCGCCCGGTGAGTTGTACGTAGCGATTCGCTAGAAAGCGTACTCATCGGCCCGCTGGCGCAACAAACCAGCGGGTTTTTTGTTTTTTGGCGCGACGTCGGGAGGAAGCACGTGGATATCGCATTTGAAAAGAGTGGCGGGTTGGTGCCCGCGATTATTCAGGACGGGCGAACTGGTGAAGTCTTGATGCTCGGCTTCATGAACGCGGAGGCGCTTGCAGAGACGCAGCGAACACGGGAGGCCGTGTTCTTCAGCCGTTCGCGCAATCGTTTGTGGAAGAAAGGGGAAACGAGCGGGCACGTCTTGCGCGTGCTGGAAATGCGGGTAGATTGCGATGCGGATGCATTGCTTTTGCGTGTCGAGCCAATTGGACCTGGTGTTTGTCACGAAGGTTACTTCAGTTGCTTCTTCCGGCGGATCGAAGAAGACGGCGGGGTCCGCACCGTCGAAGAGCGGACATTTGATCCGAACAGAGTGTATGCACCGGGGATCAAACGATGAATACGCTGAAGCTCGGAATTCCCAAGGGCAGTTTGCAAGAGGCGACACTGGAGCTTTTCTCGCGTGCCGGGTGGAAGGTCACCATAAGCCCGCGAAGCTACGTGCCTAGTATCGATGATCCCGAGATTGAGTGTTTGCTTGTGCGTGCGCAGGAGATGGCGCGCTATGTGGAGACGGGCGCGCTGGATGCGGGAATTACTGGCCATGATTGGGTGGTTGAAACCGGCTCGGACGTCGAGGAACTCGCGGAGCTTGTGTACGCGAAGCAGAGGCTGTCGCGCGTGCGTTGGGTGCTCGCGGTGCAGGAAGATTCCGCGATCCGTGAGCCACACGACTTACAGGGCAAGGTGATCGCCACGGAAATTGTGCGCATCACTGGGGAGTATCTCAAGAGACATGGAGTGACCGGGCGGGTGGATTTCTCTTGGGGCGCTACGGAGGTGAAAGTGCCGCAGCTGGCGGACGCGATTGTTGAGGTTACCGAAACGGGGTCTTCGCTGCGCGCTAATCGCTTGCGGATAGTGGACACCGTCTTGGAATCGGCCACGGTGTTCATCATGAATCACGCGGCCGCTGCCAACGTGTGGAAGAAAGAAAAGGTGGAAAGCTTGATCCTGATGTTGCAGGGGGCGATTGCCGCGGCGAGCAAAGTCGGCCTGATCCTCAACGTGCGGCGCGAGGACCTGGAGCGCGTGGTCGCGATTTTGCCGGCACTGAAGAACCCGACGATCTCCATGCTGAGCGATCCAGGATGGGTGGCGGTGAATACGATTGTGGAGGAATCGGTGGTGCGGCAAATTTTGCCAAAGCTTAAGGCTGCGAATGCGCAAGGGATTGTGGAGTATCCCCTGAATAAGATCGTGCTGTGATGAAGATCTTGAGATTGACCAGCGCTGTGGAGAAGAGGCTGCTCGCTGCGCGCGAACGACGCGACGTACAAGCCGAGAAAGTCGCGGCCAAGATCATCGCGGACGTCAGGCGTCGTGGCGATGCGGCGTTGTGTTCTTGGACGAAAAAGCTGGACGGGATAGATTTGACGCGGGCGGGGATGTGGGTGTCGCAACGCGAGATCGAGGAGGCCCAACAAAGCGTCAGCGCAGATGTCTTGCGGGCCGCTAAACACGCAATCGCCAACGTCCGGAAGGTGACTGAAAAACAGTTGCCACGAAACTGGTCGATGGAAGTGGAACCAGGCGTGAGCATTGGGCAGATTGTCAGGCCTATTGAAACGGTCGGCTGTTATATTCCGGGCGGCAAGGCGACTCTGCTTTCGACGCTCGTAATGACTGCCGTGCCCGCTCAGGTTGCGGGCACAAACAGGATCGTGCTTGTGTGTTCGAGACCGAATAAGGAGCTCCTCGCAACGGCTGGACTCCTCGGTCTGGGCGAAGTCGCGCGGATTGGGGGCGCGCAGGCGATCGCGGCTCTGGCCTACGGAACCGAAACCATTCCGCGCGTCGAGAAAATTGTTGGACCGGGAAACCGCTTTGTGACAACGGCAAAGCAGCTCGTGAGCCACGACTGCGCCATTGACCTTCCCGCCGGACCAACCGAAGCCATCGTGCTTGCGTCACGCGGCACTCCGAGCTGGATCGCGGCGGACTTACTGGCTCAGGCGGAACACGCCCAGGATGCGGCAAGCTTGTTGGTGACAACGTCGGCGCGGCTTGCAGGGGCAGTGCAGCGCGAAGTTGCAGAACAGTTGAAGAAACTCCCGGAAGCAAATCCGGCCGGCATTTCCTTGAAAAAGCGGGGAGTGATTTTGCTCGCCGCGTCCAGCGACGAGGCGTTCGAGTTTGTGAACCGTTTTGCGCCGGAACATCTCAGCCTTCCGGAAGGTAGAGCCCTGGCTCTCCAAAAGGTTTCTGCTGCCGGCACGATCTTTGTCGGCCCTTGGGCTGCGCAGCCGCTTGGCGATTACGCGAGTGGCAGCAACCATGTTTTGCCAACGGGCGGCTGGGCCCGCAGGCGTGGCGGGTTATCCGCCGCGGATTTTGTGAAGTGCATCAGCGTGCAGACGATAAGCCGCAAAGGCTTTTGGCGTCTGGCCGGCGATGTACGGGTTCTCGCACGGGCAGAAAATTTGTTTGCGCACGAAAATGCCGTGGCGGTGCGCGAATGAAACCGAAGCTTCCGTTGCGAGGCGCAATCCTGAGTGGGCGGAAAAATGCCTAGAACTGCGGCAATTCATCGTAAAACGAACGAGACCGATATCAGCCTCCGCTTGTCGCTGGACGGGCGCGGCAGAGCTCGCGTTGCCACGGGAATCAGCTTTTTCGACCATATGTTGGAACTCGTAGCCCGGCACGGCGCGTTTGATCTGGAGGTGAAAGCACGTGGTGATTTGGATGTCGACCAGCATCACACCGTCGAAGACGTGGGAATCGCCTTAGGCGAAGCGGTGACGAAAGCGCTGGGCACAAAGCGCGGGATCTTGCGCGCGGGATATTTTCTGATGCCCATGGACGAAACGCTCGCCGCCGCTGCAGTTGATTTGAGCGGGCGGCCCTTTTGCGTTGTGAAAGCCAAAATTGCGCGTGCGCGTGTGGGCGATTTTCAGACGGAGCTGACCGAGGATTTCTTTCAGGGGTTTGCGCAGGCCGCGCGCGCCAATGTGCATCTCCGCGTTCTATACGGGCGATCGTCGCATCACCAAGTGGAGGCCATTTTCAAGGCATTCGCCAGGGCTCTGCGTTTTGCAGTGGCACGCGACAAAAGATTGCGCCGCGTGCTGCCGAGCACAAAAGGATTACTGTGAAGATCACTCTGTTGGATTCCGGGGCCAACAATGTGGCTTCTGTCGAGCGCGCTCTGCAGCGGCTCGGAGCAGAGTCGCAACGCGCCACAGCCCCTCAATGCATCGCAAACGCAGAGGCACTGCTGCTCCCGGGCGTCGGACATTTCGAAACCCTCATACGAGTACTTGATGAATTCAAACTGCGCGAGCCGCTCGTGGACGCAATCCGTGGTGGCGTTCCATTTCTCGGCATCTGCCTGGGGCTCCAGACACTCTATGACGGCAGTGACGAGGCGCCGGAAGTCACTGGCTTGCAGTTGTTACCCGGGCGGGTGCGTGCTCTGCCGGCCATTGCCAAGCTGCCGCACATGGGCTGGAACCGCCTGCTTATAAAACAAAAGTCTCGGTTGTTGGAAGGCATCGATGCCGATGCCTACTTCTATTTCGCGCACACTTATGCCGCGATCGAACAGCGCGAGGAGGCAGTTGCTGCGTGCAGTTATGGAACAGAATTTGTGGCCGTGGTGGAAAAAGAAAATATGTACGCAGTCCAATTTCACCCAGAGAAGAGCGGAGAAGCCGGTGCGCAGGTCTTGCAGAATTTCCTGAGGCTGTGCGCATGAGTTTGGCTCGACGCATTATTCCTTGCCTGGACGTCGATGGCGATCGGGTGGTAAAGGGTGTGAACTTTGTCGGACTCCGTGATGCCGGCGAGCCCGCGGAATTGGCGGCGCGATATAACGCGGAAGGCGCGGACGAACTCGTCGTGCTGGATATTGCCGCCTCGCGCGATCGGCGGCCGACGTTTCTAGGAACGGTTCGGCGCATTGCGTCAGAGCTGGCGATTCCTCTGAGTGCGGGCGGCGGCATTCGCAGCGCGGAAGATGCTCGGTCGGTAATTCGAGCCGGCGCGGACAAAATTACGCTGAATACAGCGGCGGTGGCCCGGCCCGAGTTGATCTCGGAGACGTCGCTCGAGTTTGGTGCGCAGGCGGTTGTACTGGCGATCGACGCGAAGCGAGATGGCGACGGATGGGTGGTGATGGTGCGCGGCGGACGCGAGCTCGCGAACCGCGACGCGATTGCGTGGGCAAAAGAAGGAGTTGCGCTCGGGGCTGGAGAGATTCTGGTGACGTCCATGGACCGAGATGGAACAAAGAGCGGATTCGATACCGCGCTTACCGCGGCGATATCCTCCGCGGTTTCCGTGCCTGTTATTGCGTCCGGCGGCGCGATGCTGCCGGCACACTTCGCGGAGGTTTTTACCGCTGGCCGTGCCGATGCAGCCTTAGCGGCCTCGATCTTTCACGATCACATTCAACCGATTCGCGAGCTCAAGGAATTTCTGTTCGCGCGCGGGATTCCGGTTAGGTTGCCGTGCTAATTCCGTGTATTGACTTGCAGGAGGGTAAAGCGGTGCAACTCGTGCACGGAAGAAAGCGCGAGCTTGCGGTAACGGATGTTATGTCGCTGCTGCTGAAATTCAAGAAATACAAATGGCTGCACATCATTGATCTGGATGCTGCCATGAGGAAAGGCGATAACAGGGAACTTGCACGCAAACTGTGCCGCGAAGCGGCCAACCGATATGGGATGAAGGTGCGTGTGGGCGGAGGAATTCGCACCGTTCGGGGCGCGGAGGAAATTACGAAATGGGGGGCGCACCAAGTCATCGTCGGAAGCGCTGCATTCAAGGAGGGCAAGGTGAATGCAGCGTTTCTCCGGCGGCTCAGCCACCGGGTGGGCCGCGAAGCAATTGTAGTGGCGTTGGACACTGCCAAAGGCCAGGTTGTAATTAAGGGATGGCGAGAAAAACTGCGGATTCGAGCGGAACATGTGATGGAGCAGGTTAAGCCGTTTTGCGCGGCATTTCTCTGCACGGATGTAGATCGCGAAGGAACGATGAGCGGACTCAATCTCGAGTGGTTCCGGCGGTTGAGGCAAGTCACATCGCATCCGATCATTGCCGCGGGCGGCATTAGGGCACGGCGGGAAATTGTTGCTCTCGAGCGGCTGGGGATGGACGCCGCAGTAGGAATGGCACTTTACAAGAAGCGACTGCGGTGAGGGATTCGGAAATGCCGGGGAAGTTTCGTTGCTAGATCGCAAATCTGGCGGAGAGGGGGGGATTCGAACCCCCGGTAGGAGTTTTAGCCCCTACAACGGTTTAGCAAACCGCCGCCTTCAGCCTCTCGGCCACCTCTCCGTTTTAAAACCGCTTTTTGATAATAACTTACAACGCGTTTAGTGACAATCGCGAAGGTGATTCCTGCATTTTAGTGCACACTGCCACCAAATTGTCGCCAAACCCTTCGAGCGTCGCTACCGCGGCATGCTTCGAGCCGAGATTGGTGTGCGAATATCGCATGGTTACGGCGTCGTTTGCCTGATATCCGCGATTCAGCGGAATACTTCCTCTGAGTCGTCGAATCGTCGGAGGTAGCCATGCGAGTAGTACGAGGAATCTCTCTCGCCCCGTGCAACGCCAACTCCGTAGTTCCTGCGTTGATGGGATTTCACCATATCATTCCGACAGTGACATGGACTCGAATCAATGCTGAGAGGCTGCACCCAGATAATTCCCGTACCCAACGACGATGGTCGACCCTACGAGGACGAAGACACTGAAGGCCACCAGCCACTTGGTCCTGCGGCCTGCACCCTTCCACTCTTTCAGAGCAATTCCCCATAGTGTGCTGAAAATGATGATGCTGGCCATGTGCAGCGTCCAGCTTGAAAATTTGAACCGCCCCATTTGCGTCTCGCCCATGGTGTAAAAGAAAAATTGGAAATACCAGGTAGTTCCCGCCAGTGCGGAGAAAAGATAGTTCGCAAGCATTGGTGCCCGAAGTATATCCGTATCAGTGCTTACGAGAACTGCGGTAGCACCCATCTCCTCACCGGGGGCGTCCGTCGCTGTTTCAAGGATATGCTCCTCACTCCTGGCCGGTACAGCCCCTCGAACCTCGGAATGGAAATACTGATAACCGGTTCGATTCCGATGGTGCAAGATGAGGCACCAGATAAAATTTGTAGTGAATCCACCGGCGAGAAGCACAACCAGAACAGGAAGGCCTTGCCATAAAGTGGACGTACCGTGCTGAAGCGTTATGGTTTTGATGGGATCCCCGGCCGCAAGTCCATATGCAAAGCACGCGCTCATGATCCCCGAAAATGTCCCAACGAGTAGCCCTTTCTTCAGATCAAATTCCTTGATTGAGGCGCGCTTTTGCTCCTGGGACATTTCGCGCTCTTTGGAAAAGCCAGCGGCTCCCGCGAAGGCAATCCCCACGAGGCAGACAGCAATACCGATTAAAATCACGATACCAGAGCGGGTGCCAACTACTTGACGAACGAATTCGCCGCGGAAAATCGGCGGCATTAGAGTGCCGAACGCCGCCGTATATCCCAGCACAACAGCCATGCCTAGAGACATCCCGAGATAGCGCATCGTCAGTCCAAAAGTTAGCCCGCCGAGACCCCAAAGGACTCCGAAAATGTAGGTCCAAAGTATGCTCTGCACCGGGGCTTGGCGAAGTACCGCAAAAAGATCTTCGGTCATCGTGGCTGCAAAAAGCCATGGCGCGATAATCCAACTGAAGAATCCGCCGACGAGCCAATACGTCTCCCAAGCCCAATGCTTCACACCGCGATAGGGGACATAGAAGCTGCCCGAAGCCAAACCTCCGAGCCAGTGAAAGAAAACGCCCAATGCCGGATTTGGAATCAAAGTGTCCTCAGGTTGAATCAGACATGAAAGACTTCTTCGAGCGGGGCCATGGCTCGGTCCGGCAGGGTGCCGTCCGCCTGGACGAAAAAGTCCGCCATCTCACGTTGCCATCGCTCATTGACTTCACGTCGGGCCATACCGGCGCGCGCGTTTTCGAAGTCCTCGGTTTCGAGATATCCGACCAGAACACCGTCGGAACGCAGGAACAGCGAGTAGTTATTCCATCCGGTTTCGCGGAGCGCCGTAAGCATCTCCGGCCAAACGGAGCGGTGACGCTCTTTGTATTCCTGAAGCCTTTCCGGCTTCACCTGCAATACGAAGCAGATGCGTTGCATAGTTCCTTTCATGTCCCGGCGCCGAGATTGCGCTAACTACTACGACTAGCGGAGAAAGGCATCTGGCAAACCCCCGTCCACAGGGATGACGTGGCCTGTCGTCCGGGCACTCTGGTCGCTCGCCAGCCAAACAATAGCCGCTGCACAGGCTTCCGGCGTGATGGGGCGCTTCGTCAGAGTTCGCTTTGCGTAAAAATCAGCGAGCTTGCCCCTGAGCTGGTCGGTTGACTCCGATTCCGAGTAAGCGATGGCGTATTTTTGAAGGGATTGCATGACGCGATCGCGCGGAAACATGGTGGACCCGGCCACAACCGTTGCAGGAGCAATCCCGTTCACCCGAACGATCGGTCCGAGTTTGATGGCTAGTTCGCGAATCAGATGATTCAGCGCGGTCTTACTCGTGTCGTAGGCTTCGCTGCCTTTTTTGGGGACGATGGCATTCGCGGAACTGGTGAGAACAATAGAGGAAGGCAACTTCTGATCGCGAAAGACCCAGTCCGCCGCACGTGCGAGTAGATAATTACCGGTAACATTCACGAGAAAAGTTTTGGCCCACTGTGCTTCCGAAATGTCGCCGTCAGAATCCGCAACAGGATAGATAGCCGCGGTGTTCACAATGAGGTCGATTCCGCCAAATTCCAGAATTGTCTGTCGCACGGCTTTTGCTAACGACTCGCTGGAGCTCAAGTCGACACAGGTGTGGGTAACGAATTCAGCAGACGAAAGCGAGCTGGCCTCATGCGCTACTTTCTTTGCACCGGATTCGTCGAAATCGGCAATCATCAAGTGAGCGCCTTTATGCGCTAGCAGAAGAGCCGTTTCACGCCCGATGCCGCTAGCACCTCCGACGATTAAGCCGATCTTCCGGCTGAACTCCGCCTCGGAGGGCATGCGTTGCAGTTTTGCTTCTTCGAGTGCCCAATATTCGATGCGGAATGCCTCCGATCGAGGAAGAGCAACGTAGTTGTGAAAATGTGCGAACTGTTTTGATTGCTCGGGATGGCGCGCCTGAGGGAGCGGATGCGAAATCTGCTCCTCCTCCAAGGCATTTGCGCCAGCCATGACGTGGATGGCATTGATGAAGAACTCCGTTGTGATCCGTGCCTCTTTCTTATTCTTGCCGAAGCCGAAAAGTCCAAGACCAGGAACGACGACCACCGAGGGATTGGAATCGCGCAGCTTGGGCGAATCGCTTTTGGCCCAATCATCGTAATACCTCTTGTAAGCCGCTCGATATTCGGCGACCTGCGATTCGATGGTCGCCCTGAGCGCACTGACGTCTTGTTTCGCAGGATCCCAGGAGAGGAAGAGAGGGCAGACCCTGGTGCGCAGGAAATGGTCAGGGCAACTCGTGCCGAGGGCGCTCAGTTCTTTTGTCCATTGGGAGCCGGCAAAAGCAAGCGCGTCTTCGTCGTCCGTGTAGTGCGCGACGACGCGGCGGTTTGATGAAAGGGCTCCCCGCAGCGCGGGCAAGATTTGAGCCGCGATTTCCGTCCGATCGCGAACAGGGGTGTATTCCAGACCACCGAAGATTGTGACCTTCTTGCGCCGCTGGTGCGCCAGAATAAACTCACCCATCTGGTCAATCGTGTGAATGCTGCTGAGGTAACACTCGCGCTGGGTCGCGCCCCAGGTGAATAGGCCGTGCCCGCCGAGCAGAATGCCTTCTGTCCCGGGATTGGCCCCGACGGCCTTCTCGATAAGCAATGCCAGTTCAAAGCCGGGTCGCTGCCAAGGCACCCAGACGATCTTGCGGTCAAACTCCTTGTTGTACTCATTCAGCTTCCGCTCACCGTTGGCGCTCGCGGCTAACGCGATGGCCCAGTCAGGATGCAGATGATCGACGTGGGAAAACGGAAGAAAAGCATGAAGCGGAGTATCAATGGATGCTGCAACACGATTCTCTCCGAAGGCGGAGAGAGGATAGTAGCGAACCATTTCGTCTTCGTGTTCTTCTCCACGATACAGCCGCTTGAGCTGTTCGAGTCGATCCAGGTAAAGCAACGCGAAGCCCGCTTCGGTGATTGAGCCCAGGTCGCCTCCGCTACCCTTCACAGCCAGCACGCGCGTCGGCTCGCCTGTGAATGGATCAGCAAGCTCCAGCTTGGAACTGGTGTTACCTCCGCCGAAGTTGGTGATGCGCAAGTCCGCCCCTAAAAGACTTGAGCGGTAGCGTAAGAGGGCCAATTCGTCACCCGCCAAGTTCTGGGCCCGTTCGGGGCTCCATAGGTCTTGGAGATGAACCGTTTTCTTGATTTCAGGCATACACAGCCTCGCAATATTGCTCAAAGCGTTCGGCATGCCGATTCCACTTGTCGGTATCGACCGGTTCGAACCTCTCGACTGGAAACGATCGACCTATAATGTTGCGGACTTCGTTGAGCGAAGTTGCACCCCCAGTCGCCAGGATTTGGATCGCTACGTTTCCAAGAGCTGTCGCTTCGGTTGGCCCGGCAAGTATGCTCCTACCGGTCGCATCTGCTGTCATTTGATTGAGCAAGCGATTTTTCGATCCTCCGCCAATCACACGGATTTTGTCGATTGGCCTTCCGATCAACTGCTCAAGATGATGGAGTACCAGGCGGTACTTGAAAGCGAGACTTTCCAGGATTGTACGCACATACGCCCCCTGAGTCTTCGGAGCGGGTTGATGAGTTCTGGCACAGAATTGATCGATCACGGCGGGCATGTCTGCCGGTCGCAAGAAAGACGGATGGTCAGGATCCACAAGACAGCGGAAGGGATCTTCGTGTGCAGCAAGCTCCATCAGTTCTGAGTGTTCATAGCATTGTCCTTGGGCAGTCCAGGACTGACGACAGCATTGCAGCATCCAAAGTCCCATCACGTTCTTCAGTAGCCGTGTGGTTCCGTTGACGCCACCTTCATTGGTGAAATTGAGTCGCAGGGCTTCGGTGGAGATGACCGGGGCATCTAACTCTGTCCCCAGCAGCGACCAAGTCCCCGAACTGAGGAATGCGGTACCTTCGCGCGCAGAGATTGCGGCTACGGCGGAGCCTGTGTCATGTGTGGCAGGAGCGATCACCGATGTGCCCGACAGAGCAGAGCCTCGAGAAATACTTGGCAACAGCGTTCCAATTTGTGTGCCGGGCTCCACAATTTCTGTTAGCAAATGGCTAGGCAGCTCGAGGCGCCTTATTAATTCAGCGGCCCAGGTGCGTGTCACCGGGTTCACAAGCTGAGTTGTTGTCGCGTTCGTGTATTCACACACAGCCTTTCCGGTCAACCAGTAGTGGAAAAGATCCGGTATCATGACGAGCTGCTGCGCCGTCTTCAGAAGTGCGGGAGTATCTCGCATCGCCGTGTAAAGCTGATAGATAGTATTAATGGGCATGAACTGAATGCCAGTAGTGCAATAAATCTCCTCTCTTGCTACCTTGCCAAACACCTCTTGCATCACGCCATTCGTGCGTGGGTCGCGATAGTGATAAGGATTCTGAAGAAGTTCGCCGCCCTCGCCTAGGAGAGCGTAATCCACGCCCCAGGCATCAACTCCGATACCCGCTAAGTCCGTTTCTTTCAAACCTTCGAGAGCCCTTTGGACCTCCCACCAGAGCCTGCTCACGTCCCAATGCAAACTCCCGCCGTACTCCACTGGTTCGTTCTTAAAGCGGCGGATTTCTTCCGTTACCAGCACTCCGGAATGAAGCCGCGCAAGAATAGCTCTGCCACTCTCCGCCCCAAAATCGAGAGCCAGGTAGGCTTTAATGGCACTATCGTTAGGCATAGGAGGATAGCGTCTTAGAATTCCTGGCGGATCGTTCCTTCGTGATGCGTTCGAGGTATCCGCTCTGGCGGAACGCGTCCAGCGGATCCTTCGGAAGCCCTTTAGATTGCCGCCATTCTTGAATGACAGGCCGCACGTCAGTCGCGAAGGCGTCCTGCAACAAGGATTCAGCACGTACCAAGTCACATTTTCCTTGCGCGTCGCTAAGCTCACGGTAGTCGACCAGAGCGGCCTTGGAAAAAAGCCCCTGGGCCATGGTCACAGTTTGGATCATGGCTTCAATCTTCCCTTTGAGGTTGTGGCTCTGATCGATCATGTAAGCGATGTCCGGTTGCTTGCCGCTCTCCGATTCGAAGAAGAGAATCTCGTGGAAAATGCGGAAGACCTGATAGGGGTCAATCGATCCGAGCGTCAAATCATCATCCGCATAGCGCCGATCGTTGAAGTGAAAACCGCCAAGCATATCCTCCGATAAAAGCCAGGCCACGACCTGCTCGATGTTTTGGGCCGCGTAATGATGACCAGTGTCGACCAACACCTTCGCTTGCGGTCCGGCGAAGCGTGCCAGATGAAGCGCCATTCCCCAGTCGGCTATGTCCGTGTGATAGAAAGCCGGTTCGAAGGGCTTGTACTCGACAAGCAGGCGCTGGCCTGGCGCGAGCTCGTCATGCGAAGCCCGCAAAGATTCTTCAAACCATCGCTTACGCTGTCGGATGTTCGCGGTGCCCGGGTAGTTGGATCCGTCGGCGAACCACATAGAGATATCGCGACACTGGAGGCGGCGAGCAATTTCGATGCTCTCCTTCACATGCTCAAGCGCGCGTTTCCGGACAGCCGGCTCGGGATTGCCGAATGAGCCGTATTTGTACTCCTGATCCTGAAAAAGATTCGGGTTGATAGATCCGGCGCGCACCCCAAAACGCTCTGAAAATTTCTGTACATCATCGATGCTGTTCATTCCGTTCGGAAAGTCCCACAAAACATGAAGCGCGATGGTGGGGCAACTGCCGGTGAGGAGATGCACCTGACTGGCATCACTGAACTTTTCCTCGGTAGTCGTCGCGGCAGCAGGCTGAATAAACTTGCCGAAGCGGGTGCCGGTATTGGCGAAGCCCCAGGACGGAACTTCAATGCGAAATTCAGTTAAGGCGTGAAATATTCTCTCGGATTTAGATGTATCCATGGTAAGACCTCGACCCTGGAAGGTACCCACCGGTTCGGTTCGACGTCACGCGTTTCTTGCCAGACGGCGCGAGCGAAATGATAGCCTATGGCGCGGCCGCCGTCCTAGCGTAGCGAGGCTGCGTGGCTGCCAGTATCTTGGAGGGGAAAGTGAAACTGCGGGCGTTTTGTTTTTTTGTGGTTCTGTGTGCAGCGCTCACCTCTACGGCGTGGGCCCGTCCCTTCCATCTTCGTTGTGAGTACATAGAAAACCCGCTGGGCATCGATAAAGCCGCCCCTCGGTTGTCCTGGCAAAGCGACAATACCGAGCGAAACTGGCAGCAGGGTGCCTATCAAATTCTAGTGGCAAGCGGTCTGGAGCAATTGCGCACCGGCAAGGCCGATGTGTGGGACAGCGGCAAAACGAACTCCAGCGAGTCCGTAGGAATTGCTTACGCGGGACCCCAGCTGGAGTCTCGCCACCGCTATTACTGGCAGGTGCGGGTGTGGGACACACGAGGCCAGCTTTCTGAGTCGTTGGAGACGGCATGGTGGGAAATGGGTCTGCTCAGTCCGGCCGACTGGAGAGCGCAATGGATCAGTTGGAAGAATCCGGAGTCGGACGCTGACCGCGCCGGGATTCAATGGATTTGGGTTGCTGGACAAGATGCGTTGAAGGTTGAACCCAAGACCACCGCTGTCTTTCGTGGACTGGTAAACATTTCGGACAAGCCGCGCGAGGGAACGCTATTTATTGCAGTTCGGGGAAATTACATCGCCAGGGTAAATGGTCACGAAGTCGGCAGAAAAAGAGAGTGGATCTCTTTCGATCGGCAGGATATTACCGACTCGCTCGTGGCGGGCGAAAACACCGTAGAGGTGACCGTTACCGCTGCGACGCCCTCCTCCTTTGGTCCTTCCGCAGGGGCGAAAGCCGTGACCGCCGCTTTCGCAGCGTTGGTGAAAGTGTCACATCGCGATGGCTCAGTTCTACGTTTTCCGACGAATGAACACTGGGAAGGAAAGCTCGAATCGCAATCGAGTTGGCAGCCTTCACAAACGATAGGCGATCTGCGTAACGAGCGAATACGTGACCCGGGACCGATGCCGCAGAACGCTGCGGAGCTGCGGAGAGATTTTGACATCTCGGATGTGGTCAAGCGTGCGAGGCTTTATGTAACCGCCCTCGGCAGTTATCGCGTGTATCTCAACGGAAATCGCGTGGGGAACGATGTTTTGACGCCGGAGTTCACCGATTACCGTAAGCGAGTTTTGTATCAAACCTATGATGTGGCGAGTTTGCTGGCGAAGGGCAAGAACGCCATCGGCGCCACTCTCGCGGATGGATGGTATGGAAGTGGTCTTACCTGGCTTGGAATGCATTTCTTCCCAGCGCCCAATCGCTTCCTGGCGCAACTGGAAATCGAGTATGCCGATGGCCGTCACGAAACCATCGTATCGGACGGGTCGTGGAAAGGGGCGTCGTCGCCAGTGATTCGCTCGGAAATCTATTCAGGAGAAGCGTACGACGCACGCTTGGAACAGAACGGCTGGGAAAAACCGGGATTCGATGATTCGCGCTGGACTGCCGCAACTGTCGCCGAAACTCCCGCGGTTGCGGTTTCAAGCCAGATCACTTTTCCGACGCAAGTAGTCACGACGCTGCCGCCCGAGCGCGTCTCTCAGCCTGTGAAGGGAACGTATGTATTCGACATGGGTCAGAACATGGTGGGCTGGGTGTCCATGAAAGCTAAAGGCCCGTCGGGCACGAGAGTCCGCTTACGGTTTGCCGAAATTGTGAATCCCGACGGCACGATCTATACGGAAAATCTCCGGAATGCCGATGCCACGGACATCTACGTCCTGAAAGGGGAAGGGGAAGAACGATTTACGCCACAGTTCACTTTTCACGGATTTCGCTATGTGGAGGTCACCGGATATCCGGGAATACCGACGGCAGATGCTCTCGTGGGAGAAGTCGTCAGTAGCCTGCGAGAAGATGCGATCGGAAAACTCAAAACCTCCAGCGACTTAATCAATAAGATGTGGTCCATCGGAATCTGGGGACAACGTGGAAATTTTCTAAGCATCCCGACCGATTGCCCGCAGCGCGACGAGCGTCTCGCCTGGATGGGAGACGCCGGAGTCTTCTGGCGCACAGGTAGCTACAATTTCGACATTGCTGCGTTTTCACAGAAGTTTATGCAGGACGTCGTGGATGCTCAAACACCGCAAGGCGCATTCACCAATGTTTCTCCTAACACGCTACCCTTTGGCGGGTCAGGTTCGGAGGGAGCGTCGGGATGGAACGAGGGAATCGTGGGTGCTCCTGGTTGGGGTGATGCCGGCATCATTGTTCCGTGGACAACCTGGATGCAGTACGGCAACGAGGACATCATCGAAAGAAATTGGGATTCCATGCAGCGCTGGATGGAATTCATCCAGGGCCGCAATCCGGATTTCTTGAGAAAAAAAGGAGTCGGGCCCAACTTCGCGGATTGGCTTGCGCCGGATGAACATACGGACAAGGATCTTTTGGCCACAGCGTATTGGGCGTTGATTGCAAACATGATGTCCGACATGGCGCACGCTGCCGGAAAGGAAGCGGATGCAAAACGCTACACGGAACTTGTCGCCAACATTCGCGCTGCCTTTCAGAAAGCGTACATCAAGGAAGACGGAGAAGTTGGAACCGGGACGCAAACCTCGTATGTCGTCGCTCTGTACACCAAGATGGTGCCAAAGAGTCTCGAACCCATGGTTATTGACAGGCTCGTCAGAGATATCGAGTCTCGGAATTGGCATCTTTCCACAGGCTTTCTTGGCACGCCATTCTTGCTTTTTACTCTGGCCGACCACGGTCGCACGGATGTGGCTTACCGCTTGTTGCTGAACGACACGTACCCATCTTGGGGCTACATGCTTGCTAAAGGAGCGACGACTTGGTGGGAGCGTTGGAACGGTGACACGGGTGATCCGGCCATGAATTCCTACAACCACTACGCGTTCGGCTCCGTCATTGCGTGGGTCTACCGCTATATTGCCGGGATTGACACCTTCCCTAGCTCGCCCGGCTTTAAGAAAATTGTCATTCGTCCGCGTCTCGATAGTCGCGTCACTTTTGCGAGAGGCGAGTACGATTCGATGTATGGAAAGATCGTCACCGATTGGAAGGGAAGTGCGGAAGGGCCTTTTAGCCTCAGGGTTACAATTCCTGCTAACACTACGGCGGAAGTTTTCTTGCCGGCAGCGTCCGCCCGAGCCCAAATCACAGAAAACGGCAAAAAGATCGTTGCGCAGCGAATAGCAGATTCACTGGCAGTCTCCGTGGGTTCAGGCTCGTATAACTTTGAGGTTAAACACGAGAAATAGCTTAATGCACGTGCTCCGGGGTGTCACTTGTAAGAATCTTTCTCGCAACGATCAGCGTCGGGATCAAACCGCCCTGTAACCCTCGCTCCAGCCGTACGCCGCACTCAGCAAAGCTGCATGAGGATGGCAGCAGCCGCGATGCCCAGCGATTTGAAAGGTTTTCCGACGCCATTTCACATCTCCTTGCCGCTAGCGAAAACCTGCCAGCCGGCGGAAGACCTACAGTTTGCGCGCCTCAAAGGTTTCTGATACCAGGCATGGCAGGACGGCCACCATCGATTGGAAAGTGCCGAGGAGCGTTAGACATCCTAATGCCGCGAAAACGAATCTTTTCTTTTTAGCTCATTTGAAACTAAAATATGGCGCGCGAGGTTCCGCTGATGCTGGCGGGAGCCGGCTCAACGGGCGGCTCCAAGAGTCGCAAGAGTGACCTTGGGACGACCACCAAAGGTCAGACCGCGAAGGATTTAGTCCGCAAGGCGAAACATTCTAGGCCGTCCGAGCGTATGTAAAGTAGCGACGGGACCTAGGCTTCGTCTAGCTGTGTCGATGGTCTGAATGCAATAGGCAAAGAGGAATCCAATGAAGACCTGGCAGAAGGTGGGGATCGGGGTGGGTGCGGCGGTTGTGCTGGGCGGGATTGTGCTATTCAGCGTCAATCAGGCCAACAAGGGCGTGGTGACGGTACAAACGGCGAAGGTAGTACCGCAGGAGACGCTGGTCTCGCAAGTGACGGCTTCGGGCGAAATAAAGCCGACTACGTACACCAATGTTACGGCGCAAGGTTTTGGGCGAATCACGGGAATTTTGGTCAAGGAAGGCGACCACGTCAAGAAGGGCGACCGCTTGCTGCTGCAGGAAAACATTCAAGCCAGCGCAGACGTGCAGGCGCAAGCGGCGTCGATCAACTCCGCGGAGTCCGGAGTACAAGCGGCGGAAGCGAGTTACCGAGCCGCGCAGTCCGATCTGTTGCTACAACAAGCGAACTTGGAAAAGGCAAAGCTGGATTGGGAGCGCGGGCAAGGTCTGTTTAAGGATGGCCTAATCCCCAAGCAAGATTTCGATCAGCGGAAGACCGGCTATGACGCCGCGGCGGCGCAGGTGGATTCATCGCGTGCCCGGGTGCTCTCGCTAAAGGCGACCCTCGACCAAATGCGGGCGCAAGTGGCGCAAGGTCGTGCTGTGCTGGTTCGCACGCAGGATGTTCTGCACAAAACGACGTACACGTCTCCAATCAATGGGATTGTAAGTTATCTGCCGGAGCGCGTAGGCGACTATGTGGTGCCCGGAATCCAGAACTCGAATGGCAGCTTCTTGATGACGCTATCGGACATGTCTGTAGTGACCGCGGAAGTAAAGGTGGATGAGACGGACATCGTTATGGTGAAGATGGGGCAGGACGCGGACGTCACAATCGACGCTGTACCCGGAAAGGTGTTCAAGGGCAAGGTGACGGAAATAGGTTCGCAAGCGGTGCTACGGACTTCTGGATTGGCCACGACGCAGTCCACTGCGAGCAATCAGGAAGCGAAAGACTTCAAAGTAGTAGTGACGATATCGAATCCGCCGGAAAATGTGCGGCCGGGACTTTCAACTACGGCAAAGATTAAGACTGCGGAGAGAAAGAACGTCCTGGCCATTCCAATCCAGGCGCTTGCTGTGAGGACGCGCAAGGATCTGGAAGAGGCGGCAAAGAATGCAAAGAAGGAATCCGGGGTGACGCTGGCTGCGCCTCCACCGCCCGCGCCCGGCGACCCGAAGAAGGATGAGGTTCAGGGCGTTTTTGTCGTCAATGGAAAAAAGGCGATCTTCCGCTCTGTGGAAACGGGCATCACCGGCGTTACCGACATTGAGGTCACAAAAGGTCTTCAAAAGGGCGACGAAATCGTGGTGGGAAGCTACAAGGCGCTGCGCACGTTGAAGCCGGAATCGAACGTGAAGATCGATAACTCCGCACCGAAGAAGCCGGAAGACAATCAGAGCTGACGCAGAGCGAAGCAGCTAGGAGAAACGCATGCCGTTGGAGACAACCTCTACGGACTCGTATCGCGAGGATTTGGTCAGTTCCGGGATCGTAATCAAGACCGAAGAGCTCGCCAAAGTCTATGAAATGGGGGCGGAGCAGGTGCACGCTCTGCGCGGCGTGGATGTGGAGATTCGCAAGGGCGAGTACGTGGCCATCATGGGGCCGTCTGGCTCCGGCAAATCGACGCTGATGAATTTGATCGGGTGCCTGGATTCGCCGAGTTCCGGCAAATATTGGCTGGCGGGGCGACTGGTCAGCGATCTGGATGACGATGAGCTGGCGTACATCCGGAACAAAGAGATCGGATTTGTGTTTCAAACGTTCAACCTGTTGCCGCGCGCGACGGCGCTGCACAACGTAGAGCTGCCGCTCATTTACAACGGTACCCCCGCGGAAGAGCGCCTGGAACGCGCGAAGAAAGCGCTCGAGCGCGTCGACTTGCTCGACCGTATGAATCACAAGCCCAATGAGCTCTCCGGGGGACAGCGGCAGCGCGTAGCGATCGCGCGAGCGCTTGTGAATTCGCCATCAATCGTGTTGGCAGACGAGCCCACGGGGAATTTAGATTCGAAAACCGGCGACGAGATAATGGCACTATTTGAGAATCTCTACCGGCAGGGAAATACAATCATCTTGGTTACGCACGAGCACGACATCGCGCAGCATGCCCATCGGATCATCTTCATTCGCGACGGAAAAATCGCTTCCGACCAAGCCGTGAAGAAGTAATTCATACCGGACAATTCGGCTCTTTTCCTGGCCCCGCGACGCTATTAGTGTGTTCCCTGCAAACGAGCGCGCCGTCCCATTCTGCGCCCATAAGGCGGATTCATGAAAACACAAGCACCAGATAAACCACAAAGCGTCAGCGATGATGTATTGACCCTGGCGGCGGAACGCGCGCGACGTTATGTTCGGGAAATCAGTGCCCGCCGCGTCGTTCCGCGTCTGGATGAGGTGGCGGCGCTGGCTAAATTTCAGGAAGGATTTCCGGATACGGCGAGCGATCCTCAAGATGTTGTGAGAATGCTGGACGAATTGGGTTCGCCCGCAACCTTAGCGACCACCGGCGGAAGATATTTTGGATTTGTCGTTGGCGGAGTTCTACCGGCGGCGATGGGGGCAAACTGGCTGGCTAGCGCTTGGGACCAACCTGCCGGAATGCGAGTGATGTCGCCGGTGGCGGCGGAACTTGAAGATGTAGTTCTGCGATGGATTTGCGAGGCGCTGAATTTGCCAGCCGATTGCGAAGGTGGGCTGGTCACTTGTGCTACCACGGCTAATTTTACGGCATTAGTTTCCGCGCGGTATGCGCTACTGAAAAAGGCTGGTTGGGATGTGGCAGAAGATGGATTATTTGGCGCGCCTCCTATAGAGGTGGTCGTGGGGGCGGAAGTGCACGCATCGATTTTGAAGGCGCTGAGCTTAGCCGGGCTCGGGAAACGGCGAGTCACAATTGTCGAATCGGACGCGCAGGGGCGAATGCGCGCCGACAAGCTGCCAAAATTCAGCGAGCGCGCTATCGTTTGCATTCAGGCCGGCAATGTGAACTCTGGCTCGTTCGATCCGGCTGCGGAGATCTGCCGGCGCGCTAAGGAGGAAGGCGCGTGGGTGCACGTCGACGGAGCCTTTGGCTTGTGGGCGGGGGTGTCTCCGAAATTTAGGCATCTCACGCAGGGTTTTGAGCTGGCGGATTCCTGGGCAACCGATGCGCACAAATGGCCGAATGTGAACTATGACAGTGGGATTGTGATTGTGCGGGAGGGCCCGGCCTTGCGCGCGTCCATGACGTTAAGCGCGGCCTATCTGGCGCCGGGCACGCGCCGCGAACCGATGCACCATACACCAGAAGCTTCGCGCCGAGCGCGGGGAGTGGATCTGTGGGCGGCGCTGAAATCTTTGGGACGTTCAGGATTATGCGAGTTGATCGAGCGCACTTGTTCTCTTGCGAAGCGCTTTGAAAACGGCCTGCTCGCGGCTGGATTTCAGGTGTTGAATGAGGTGGTGATCAATCAAGTGCTGGTGTCGTTCGGCGACGCGGGGACTACGCGTGAAGTGATACGCCGCATCCAGGAGGATGGGACGTGTTGGTGCGGCGTCACGGAATGGCAGGGCAAGACCGCAATGCGAATCAGCGTGTCGTCTTGGGCAACCACGGAAGCAGACGTTGATTCCAGTCTCGAGGTAATGGTGCGAATCGCACGCGGATGCGGAGCGTAAGCACGCCGTAGGCGACTCCGGGAGAAATTGCGCACTCAGCGGCTGTGGCTGGGCGTCATCACCGAGGACTCCATGTCCTCGTGAGTCTGCAGAACGCTTAAATAAGTGTGCGACAAACGATCGTGCCAGGTGAGAGCGTCTTCATCCCACCAGGCCCAGAAGAATCCCAGAAAAAGTGTTCCAGCGGAAAGGATATAGCCTGCGCTGCGAAGCAGCATTTGTCGCGGCGTGGGCGGATCGCCGGTGAAGCTGGCGACCTGTAGGCCGCGGAACATCATTCCCGGCGTGGTGCCGCCGAAAATAGTGAATAGCGCGAAATATTGCAAGTAGACGATGGCGAATGCCACGCCATAAACCGCGGCACTGAGCTTGCTCAGCGTGAATTGCCCTCCGAGAGAACCAAATAGCGCCAGGAATCCACCGTACGCGAAGAGCAGGCACGCGATGTCTATGGCGACGGCGAAACGTCGCTCTTCCAGGGAAGCAACGGGATACAGGCCGTAGGTTTCCGTGAGTTCGGGTTGGTGCGGCGCCGCTGGATTGCTTGTTCGAGGCGCGGGTGGAACAGAAACGTCAATTTCCATGCGGCCGTCTGCTCGTTCGCGGCTTTGCGCGTTGCGGCCAATTGCAATGGTGAATGAGAAATCATCGGGTGGAGTCTTGAAGGCGTCCTCGATAGCCAGCGTGCTGACGTCAGCCTGCGGGGCGGAGTATGCAAACGGAAGCTGTGATTGTGCTGTGTCGGCGGGGCGACGTCGTTTGCGAGCACGATATGCCTCCATGCGCACACCCAGTTCGCCACGCCATCCAGGAGCCGGATCAGCTTGAGCAATCACGGGGATCTCGCCGAGAGCGCCCGGATGGAGACTCGCCGGAGCGATCTTCCGGGCAGGCATTTCCGGTGGAGGAGAGGCAGAGACATCCTCGTAGCACGAAGAGCGCGAGGAAATAGACGAATCACAAAAGTTGCAGGCGCATACGCTGGACGGCAATACTGCGCCACACTGCAAGCATGTTTTTGTCACCGGTGCGTTTTGCGCTGCGGACGCTCCCACTCCGGTGAGGAGTGAACCCGACAAAAATAACACGAAGAAAACAGAAGGAAAGACAAGGTTAGGAGGAGTGTTTCGTATCAGGCATCAGGGAGTCACGGTATACGAGCTATGCAGCGATGTTTAAGCGTCAATTTGCTGTGCGAGCATGTCACGGCTGAACGCAATACGTCTGTCTAGGGTGACAGCGGCAAAGTACGTACACTGGCCGCGCTCCATGGCGGTCCAGGTCGTCAGAGCAGGGATGATATGCGCCAGAGTGGAGCTCACGAAGTTCAGCAAGCGAAAGTATGCATTAATGGCGCGGATACGCCCGCGTTCTTCAGGGCGCTCTGGGCAAAGGTCCAGGAGTTGGATCACGCGTGCAAAGTCTTCGCCGGCGGCCGTGTTCGGAATGCCAGTAACGTCGCGAACCTCAGCGGAAAGCGGTTGCTTAATAGATGCGGCGATGAGCGAGCGGCAATAGGAGATGAAAAACTGCAGCAGCGCAGCCGCGGAGAGAAAGAATATGAGTGTCGCCATTAGCGTGGCACCACGGCGAGGCGAGCCGGCGCCATGCGGGCATCGTGCGACAGTCGCAAGAAGGCATAGGCCCAAGCGAGGGGCAGCAGACAGCCAAACACGGGAAGAACGTAGCCGAGGGACTGTAGATTGGGGAACATATTTCCCAGTGCGAACGTCGCAGCGAACGCACTGAAGTAGATCCCCAAAGAAAGCACCAACTGGATCAGTTGCGTCCGCGTCTCACGTAGCTTTAGGATGGCGCCCCACAAAACGTAAGTCAGGACCAAGCCCACAAAGTATAAATTTTGGGAAAGCTCAAAGAAAAAACTGGTCAGCATGCGATTAGAGGATTGCTGAACACTCGAGGATTGCTGAACAACTCCATAGGAAAACAAAGCAGTACCGACTAGAAGGAGTAGGGCCGTGAGCCGCAGGTACTTCTCCACCTTCATTTCGTCAAACACGTACAAGTAAAGCGTTATGAGCGCGAGGTATAGAAAAATGGTCAGCACTGCATCCGAATAGAAATAGAAGTACTTATATTCGCTCGAACGCAGGCCGTAATGGCTGAGAACCTGGTAGCGGCCCAAGCTAACCAGCAACGAAAGCAGCATGTAAAGGTTCAGACAGAGATAGCGACGAAAAGAGTGCCTGGCGAGCGCGCACACCACAACACACAACTCCAACAGCGATGCCAGGAACCAAATCGTATATTCAATTGAGCCAGGCACGAACTTCCTTTCCCGTGCCCAGGCCAGCTATTCTATCTGGCTACCTAGTGGACACGGATGGCGGCGGAAATGGTGCTCCACCGTTGGCCTCAGCCGGTGGCGGAAATGGTGCCCCGCCGTTAGCTGTGGGCGGCGGAAATGGCGCCCCACCATTAGCCATCATAACGGTGCCGTTGTTGTGCGCCGCTACGACAGTTTTCAGACCCATTGCTCCTGCCAGGATCAGCATGGCTAGGAGTAGAGCAGTGAGTTTACGTGACATTGAGTGCCTCCGAGGCAGTAAAAGCCCGGATGCACTCTATATCTAATTACACCAATGTCAAGCAGCCCACAACAAGAGCCTGTTCCGAAAAGGTACACCTCCTTCCGATTGATCTCTTCGTCAGGCTTTCGCCTGCGCCGGAGCCACCGGGGGAGGTCGTGCAGGGGCAGAGTAGGTTTTAGGGGTTGTAGCGTCAACGGTACCGTAGTACTAGTTCTTACTGACCGCGCGAGGTTTCTGCATAACTGCTCGCTTTGCCTTTGCCCTTTCCCGATTGTCTTGACACTCCCGCTCGCTAATCCGTAGCATGGAAAATTGCCTTGGGCCGGCGTAGCTCAGTGGTAGAGCGAGGGTCTCATAATCCCTAGGCCGTGGGTTCGATTCCCCCCGCCGGCACCATACCAAACAGGCAAGGGGCGCCATCCCAACCGGCGCCTTTTGCTGTCAGTACGAGAAACCTTAACTAAATCGATTTATCACTTATCGCATGGGCTGGATTTCAATTTTCCCAGGTACACTAACTTCTGTAGAATTGCCCATTATGCAGCGGAATGCCCAGCCATCGCTCCTTGAAGGCCCGTCGCACGCCCCCTGCCGGAGCTGCGGGTGAAGAGCGGAAAGCTCTCACGCCGCGACTGGTTGCGGCTTACCTCGCGTGCCGCTGCGGGTATGTCTCTGGGCGTTGCTGGATTATCCAAGCTGCAGGCGGCCGAACAGTGGCAAGAGCTAAGCGCTCTCAAGCGCCAGGGCGCACCTCCACCCGCCGACAGCCTTGCAGCACTCTTCAACGGGGATCCCACACGATACCGATTCACAACGGAAGAGGACAGCTTTCTGGAGGGTCTGGAAAACGCCTGCTTTCAATTTTTTTGGAATGAGGCGAACCCAACCTCCGGGCTTGTGAAGGACCGTAGCCAGGCCGGCGGGCCAGATTCCCGAAATGTGGCGAGCATTGCGGCAACTGGTTTTGGGTTGACTGCGCTGTGCATTGCGGACCATCGCGGTTGGCAGGAGCCGAGAGCAATACGTGAGCGGGTGGCGACCACGTTGCGCTTTGTCGAATCACGTGTTCCACAGGCGCACGGCTTCTTTTGCCACTTCCTCAATATTCAGAACGGCGAACGCGTCCTCCAGTCGGAAGTGTCATCCATCGATACGGCGATTTTTATTTGTGGGGTGCTCACCTGCGCCGCCTATTTTGAGGACGGAGAGATTCGGGCTCTGGCCCAACGAATCTACGAGCGCATGGACTGGAATTGGCTTTTGCACGGAGACAAAACGTTGTCGATGGGCTGGACGCCGGAGCATGGATTCATTCATAGCCGGTGGGACAGCTACAGCGAATTAATGATGGTGTATCTGCTGGGCTTAGGTTCATCCGCAACAGCTATGTCGAAACAGAGTTGGGACGCGTGGACGCGCCCGTATTTCGAATTTAATGGGGTGCGTTACATCGGCTCGCACGCCCCATTATTTGTGCATCAGTATTCGCACGCATGGTTTGATTTCCGCGGTAAACGGGACAAGTACGCGGACTATTTTACAAATTCCGTGATTGCGACAAAGGTGCACAAATTGTGGTGCTTGGAGTTATCGAGAGAGTTTCCGGATTACACCGAGGACATGTGGGGCGTCACGGCCTCCGATTCCGCGCGCGGTTATGCCGTCTGGGGCGGTCCGCCGGCTATCGGGCGCATCGACGGCAGTATCGTTCCATGCGCGACGGCCGGGTCACTGCCGTTTCTCCCGGAAGAGACTGTGCGGGTGCTCAGAAATATCCGCGAAAAATATGAACAGCGTGTTTGGCACAGGTATGGATTCGTGGATGCCTTCAACCCTCTAACAAACTGGTATAGCCAGGACGTGATCGGGATCGATGTAGGCATCACATTGTTAATGGCAGAAAACGCCAGAAGTGGTTTTGTTTGGGAGCAGTTCATGAAGAACGATGTGGCCCGAAACGGCATGGCTCGCGCGGGATTCCACGCCGTCACGCCAGCGGAGGCCGCGGCGCCGCCAAAGCTGCCGGTGCCCAATGGTTATCCGTTTCTCGTCATTCAGTGAAGGGTAGGCCGGACGATCGGCTCATTTTGCCAGTTCGACCAGCGCCAGCGCGTGCGGCTGAAGCTTCAGAGTCAGCGACCCGTTCGTGATCGCCTGCTGTTGAGCGGCGGGGAGCGCTGCAGATCTTCGCAGTTCTTCGATCTGCGCGGGTGTTGCCGATTGAGGATGGCCCAGTTTGTCATAGGTGGGCAGCGGCGAACCGTGCTCTTTGTCAACGATGGTGATGCGAGCAGTGCGCGCTTGTGGCAATCCTTTGAAGTGCAGCGTCACGGTTTTTGGCGAACCTGCCTGCTCCGGCAAAAATAGGTTCCATACTGCAATTGCCAGTGCCCCATCCTTACGCCGGGTCGCCAGTGCCGAATCTGAATTCACATCGAGCCTTGCTTCACCAAGGCGATGCAATAGCGCAAAGTCATTGAAAGCCGGTTTTGGAATACTGCGCTCGGCGAGAATGCCAAAGCCTCCGTAAAACGGAGTTTTCACTACACCTTGCTCTTCGAATACATCAGAAAAAGTCCAGTAGCTCATCATCTGTGTAAGACCATCGCATTCGCGAATCGTATTGGCCAGAAACGGTCCCATGTAGGCGCTGTCCGTTACCTGTGTTTGATTGCTGTAGTCTGCGTTGTACTCGGTCCAGATGAGCGGCATTTGCGGATACGGTGACGCAGCAATTTGCTGATGCACTTTCTTTACGGCGCGGCACACCATTTCGTTGCGCGAAATGCTTTCATGCGTGCCGAAAACGTCTTCCGCCTTGTCATTTCCGTAGACGTGAGACGAGACGAAATCCACCGGGACATTCCTTTCCTTACAATGTGCCAGGAAGCGGTCCGCCCAAGCGGCCTGCGCGGTTGACGGCCCGCCAATGCGCAGATGCTCGCTGACGCGCTTGATCGCGCGCGCGGTGTGATCGTACAAGTCGTAGTAGGTCGCTTCCTTGGGATTGCCCGCCCAAAAATCGAGGTTCGGTTCGTTCCAGACTTCGAAATACCAGTTCGCTACCTCGGTCTCGCCATAGCGTTCGACCAAGTGCCGCGTGAATGCTTCAATGAGTTGTTCCCATTTATTCCAGTCTTTTGGCGGCGCGACATTCTGCTTGTACCAAAATGCGTGCAGAGCATTGGGATCGGAAGTCAGCTTTTTCGGCATGAAGCTCAACTCGATGAAAGGGCGGACCTTGTTCTCCAGCAGTCCGTCGTAAATCTGATCTACGTAGGAAAAGTTGTAGAGGGGCTTGCCGGAAGCGTCCTCGTCGTAAACGCCGACTTCATCATGAAAAATGGCGTGGAAGCGCACGTATTCGAATCCCGTGATGCGTTTTGTTTCGCGCAGATCGTTTCGGTAGCTTTCGCGAAGCGACAAAATTGCGCGACCGGAACCAAACATCCGTTCCCAAAAATGTGGAAAGGGATGCGACGCGGCATTCACATCGACCTCGATGCTCTGCACCGATGTTTGCGAGCGGGAGGAAGAAGCCGCAAGAAAGGCTAGTGCGCCTAGTACCGCGACCCGAACACGTTGGGAACACGCCAACTTCATAGAGTGGCTCCTTCTAAATTTAAAAAGAAAATCAAAAGGCGCGGGAGTTCGCGCAGTTTCTGCCAGCGAGCACTAAAACACAAATCGCGCCTCAAACTCAACCTCCTGCTTGCGAGGCCCGACGTGAAAGCGAGGTTATGGAACGGTTTCCGTTGACACGAGTCGCCCGGTTGGGCAGCATGTGCTGCCCAGTGGCTGACTTTCGAAATCTTTCGCGCGAATCTCCGGCCGTGGTTTTTGTCAACCCACATGCGGGCGGCGGGCGCGCGCGTACCCACTTGGCAAGAGTCAAAGCCATCTTTTGCGCGCGCTCATTTTCCGCTGAATTCATTTTGACCGAGAGCATGGCAGAGATGGACTCGCGCGTGCACGCGGCGATTTCGGCGGGATCTCGCGTGTTGCTTGCGATGGGCGGGGATGGCACTCTGCAGTGTCTGGTGAACGCCGCGCAGAACAGCTACGTTCTGCTCGGGATAATACCTGCCGGTGGCGGAAACGATTTCGCGGCCGAACTCGGCTTCCCGAAAGATCCGGTCGCCGCGGCAAAGGCAATCTTATCCGCGCAGCCTCGATGTGTAGATGTGCTTCGCGCGTGCACCGCGGATGGACGCGAGCGGCTGTACCTGGGCGGCGGTGGCGTAGGTTTAGACGCTGACGCAGCGCGCTACGCAAGCGGCGCTTATGCCCGGCTGCCCGGGCGTTTACGTTACCTTGCCTCTGCGCTGCGCTCCTTCCGCGAGTTCCAGCCTTTGCGAGTTCGCGCAGAATTTACGGGCAGCAATCTTCCGATCATGGATGCGCCAGTGCTAGTCGCCGGCGTGCTGAACACTCCGAGCTATGGAGCAGGCCTCCGGCTCGCTCCCGATGCGCGGATCGACGATGGCTTGCTGACCACGCTCTTCGTGAAGAACCTGACCGCGCGGGAAGTTCTTGCTGTGCTTCCCCGGTTACTCGCTCGCGGCGATCTAGCGGAATCGTATGTAACTCGCGTCAGCGCTCCGCGCGTACGTTTGACCACCGATCGCGCTTGCCTCTTTCATGGAGACGGCGAAATTCTAGGACCCGCTCCAGTCGAAATCGAAGTGATGCCAAAGGCCGTACGGGTGCTTGCGCCGATCCGATCCTAAGATTCGGGCGAGCTCTCGCCAGATACTCCCTTTTCCTACTTCTTTGGCAGCGCGAAAGCCACGTAAACGCCGCCAGATCCCGATTTCGGGTCCTTCCCACCGCCAGCCGCGATGACAATGTACTGCCGCCCTTTCACTTCGTACGTGGCGGGAGTGGCGTTGCCCGCAAACGGAAGAGTCGTTTCCCAAAGCAGTTCACCGCTCGACTTATCAAACGCCCGAAATTTTTTATCGAAATTGGTAGCGCCAATAAAGAGGAGTCCGCCGGCGGTCACGATCGGCCCACCATAGTTTTCACTTCCTGTATCTCTCATTCCTCGAGCGGCAAGCTCCGGATATTCACCAAGATTAATCTTCCAGATGTACTCGCCAGAGTTCAGGTTGATTGCATTGAGTGTGCCCCAGGGCGGAGCGATGGCCGGATAGCCGTCGGGATCCAAAAACCTGCGGTACCCCGAAAACCTGTACTTCATTCCCAATAACTCGGGCCCGACTGTGCCGAGTTCCTTGCGCTCACCGTTGGTCAGGAAGTCGACCAGTGCGATCAATTGTTCCCCAGACAAATTCGGAAATCCGGGCATTCTGCCTTTGCCGGACTTGATCGTCGTCATGATTTGGTCAGGTGCAAGGCGTCCGCCTACACCAATCAGCGAGGGAATGGCGGATGGAGACCCGGTCATTGTATCGCCATGGCACACGCTGCACTGACTCATGTAGGTCGCCTTCGGGCCGCTGGAATCCGTGTTTTCCGCAAGTGCCGCCATCCACGCCATTTCATTGGAATTCACGTAAATAGTACCTGTCTGCGGATCGACGGCCGGGCCTCCCCACTCCGCTCCACCATCGAAGCCCGGAAAAATCACCGTATCCTTTCCCAAGCTGAAGGGAACAAATTGCCCTTCGCTGCGTGATTTCTGAAATTGCTCGACTGCCCATTGGTGCGCTTCAGGAGTGCGGTTGGTCAGCATGTTTTCCGTGAGAATTTGGCGCGCGTAGGGCACAGGCTTGGTAGGAAGAGGCTGTTCAGAAGCAGCAACTTCGCCGGGAATCGTGCTGGCCGGATATTTGTGGTACTCGATAAGAAAGAGCGGCTTGCCCGTGGTGCGTTCAAACAGATACACGAAACCTTGTTTTGTGGTCTGTGCCAGGGCGTCCACATCTTTTCCGCCGCGCTTCAACGTGAGTAGCACGGGAGCCGACGGAAAATCGCGGTCCCAGATATCATGCCTAACGCCCTGGAAGTGCCATATTCTTTCACCGGTTTCCGCGTTCAGTGCGAACAGAGAGTTCGCGAATAAGTCGTCGCCGACCCGATCAGCTCCATAAAAATCAAATGCAGCCGATCCAGTCGGGACGAAGACAATGCCGCGCTGCTGATCGACGGCCATCCCAGCCCAGTTATTGGCCGCGCCGCTTGTCTTCCACGCATCGGAGGGCCAGGTGTCATGACCAAATTCGCCGTCGTGCGGGATGGTATGAAACGCCCAACGCAGCTTGCCGGAGCGCACATCGTAGGCGCGCACATCACCGGGCGGAGCAGGCAGAGTTTCCGGATTGCGCCCGCCCACAATGATCAGATCTTTGTAAACAACTCCGGGGCTGGTCAACGCGATGGATTGCTTCTCGGGGTCGCGTCCCAGATCTTTGCGGAGATCGATTCGTCCATCCTGGCCGAAAGCGGGGATAGGCTTGCCTGTGCCGGCATCTAGTCCGTAGAGAAAATTCATGACGCCTGCGAGAATTCGTTTATCTTTTCCGCTGGACCAATACGCCAAACCGCGGTCCGGCTGCGTGCCTTTGATCCCAGAGTCGAATTTCCAAAGCAATTTTCCGGTAACCGCGTCCAGGGCAAAGATCTTCTGCGTGGGCGTGATTCCGTAAAGCACATTGCCCACAATGATCGGACTTGTCTGCAAGCCGCCCTGCTCCCCGGTATCGAACTTCCATGCCACGGCGAGCTTCTTCACATTGTTTCGGTTGATCTCCGCCAGCTTTGAGTAGTGCATGTTTTCAGGCCCGCCACCCCATACCGGCCAATCGAGGCTCACGCGTACATCCTTGCCTTGACTGCGCCCCGTGGCGGGAAACACGAGCGCGCACAGAGCAAGAAGGGAATGAAATGGTTTCATCGTGTGAATCATACCTCACGGGGGCGAGCTCTTAGCGCTTTGGCAAAGAAGCAAGCCTTGTCGACGCGCACACGCACTTTGGTCTAGCATAGGCTGCCGTCCAAGCGTCGCTGAGCAACATCGAAAGAGCGCGGGCGGGAAGCCGTAGAACACGACCGCAACCGACAACACGATATTCACCAAAGCATTCGGAGGGAAGCATGGAAGAGCAACTCAGCCTGGAATTTCTGCGTGTGGTCGAGAACGGCGCCATCGCCGCCGCGCGCACCATGGGATTTGGCGATCGCCACAAGGCGGATGAAGTGGCCGTCGAAGCTATGCGCAAAACAATGGACGCTGTGCAGATGGACGGTACCATCGTCATCGGCGAGGGGGAACGCGACGAAGCTCCCATGCTATACATCGGTGAGAAAGTCGGCTTGGCTACCCACGCACCCAAAGCACTGTTCCCGGAAGTTGACATCGCCGTCGATCCGCTGGAGGGCACCAACCTTTGCGCTACGGGAGCCGCCGGCGCAATCGCAGTTCTCGCCGCCAGCGAAAAGGGCGGCCTCCTCCATGCTCCCGATCTGTACATGGAAAAAATTGTAGTTGGGCCGTCCTGCAAGGGCGCGGTCGATCTGGACGCCCCTGTCTCGGACAATCTCAAGTCCATCGCCAAGCGGCTCGATCGCGACGTCGAGGATCTGGTCATCATCGTCCTCGACCGCCCGCGCCATGAAAAACTAATCGCGGACATTCGCAAGGCCGGCGCGCGCATCCGGCTTATCGGTGACGGCGATTTGTCCGCGGGCATCTCTGCCGCCGTGGTGGGCACCAGCATTCATGCCGTGATGGGCACTGGAGGCGCGCCGGAAGGCGTTCTCACCGCCGCAGCTCTACGCTGCTTGAACGGGCAAATCCTCGCTCGTCTGGTTGTCGCTAAGACACAGGACGCAGAGCGCCTGGCCAAAATGGGTGTCAAGGATCACAAGCGCATTTACGACACGGAAGATTTGGCGCCCGGCAAAAAAATGATTTTCGCGTGCTGCGGCGTCACAGATGGGAATTTGCTGAAGGGCGTGCGCTTCTTCGGCGAAGGCGTGCGTACTACTTCCATGATTCTGACCCTAGACGATCGCCAGGTGCGATTTATCGATTCCGTGCACCTGGAGAAGCGAGCGGACGTGAAAGTGCGATTCTACTAACGCCCGGATTCGCTCCTAGCCTATTGCTTCCCCGTTAGAGCGAGAAAGACGCGATCGTCTACAGCCAGGGCGTGACTAAATATTGTCGAATTTTGCGCCTCAGGAATCGCTACGTGCTCACCGCTTCCGCTCAGCGCTGGCCCCGCAGGCTTTCCTTCAGTCACGGGCGAATCACCGGGCTGCAACGAAATGCGAGTTGTATTCGGTGTGCAGTTGCTCGCCGCAAGGCAAGTGTCGCGCACGAAAACCTGACGGAACCCGCTGTTGGTTGTGGTAGCAGCACTCTTCGTCGAAGTGGCCGCCTTACTGCTTGCTTGACTCGGCGTCACCGCGACAAAGGCCACAAACCTTCCCGATCCGCTGACCGAAGGCAAAATCGCCTCAGTTCCAACAAGCGCGCCCTGCGGGTCAGTCGAGACAAGCTGGGTGGAAGGTACGCATGATGGGTCAGCGCCCAAACAAGTATCCCGGAGATAAACCTGACGCCCCGATGCCGGATCGGCGACGAGATTCGTAGCTGCAGAACTAAACGCAATGTAGCGTCCACCGGAACTCATCGAAGGCGACCGGCTATCATCGTTGCCCACGGTGCCGTCGGCCGCCGCGGAAACCAACATTGTCCGGGCTTGGCACGCCGCCGTTGCCCCCTGGCACGTGTCTCGGACAAAAATCTGCGCATGCGCGTCCTGCGTCGCACTGTAGGCAACAAATCGCCCTTCCGTGCTCACCGCCGGAGTTTCCTCCGCTGCGGTTTGCACGGCCGCTGTAGTGCGAGCGGCACCTGCCGGGCAAGAAGTGGCCATAATCGTAAAGGGCTTGCTCGTCTGGCTCGTCCCTCCTCCTCCGTTTCCGCTTCCCGCCTGCGCCGCCGGCGGATTGAAAACGCTTACGTTCGCCGTTCCCGCGCTCGCGATGAGCGCGCTGCTTACAGTTGCTTGAATCTGGGTTGCGCTACTTACGGTCCCAGTCAACGTACTCTGCGCTCCACCTACGCCGGCGCCCCACAAGACCTGCGAAGCTTGCGCCGGATCCGCGTTCACAACGAAATTGCTGCCGGTAACGGTCAGAGAGAACCCGGCGCTACCCGCGACGGCGCAACTAGGCGAAATCGCAGATATGGTCGGCACTGGATTTCCCGCTGGATTGATGAGGAACGCCACGGGATTCGAGAGTCCATTAGTTCCCGCGCCGGAGTGTGGGCTCAGCGTGTTGACAAACGCCGTTCCCGGCTTGGCCACCAGCGACGCAGGCACCGTCGCGGTCGCGGTTGTGCCCAGGACGTTGCCGCTGCTGTCCGTCAGCAACGTTGTGGCAAGGGTCTGTCCGTTCCACTGCACGACGGTCTTGGCAACAAATCCGCCGCCAACCACCGTTAGCGTGAACTGCGGGCTTCCCGCCGTTACGTTGGCGGGGGAAAGCGAAGCGATGGACCCTCCAGTGGGCACTTGAAACGTATTCCCATAGTCATTGCAACCGATCGCGGCGAAAATCGCCACCAGTACGACAGCCAGTGCTGTCCAGGACCACTTCATGAAAACTCCTTCACGTGTGACCGCGAGGATCGCCTCGCCGGTGGCCCCAAGAACCACCCGCCCGGGCATTCCCCGAAGAGCCGCGTTCGCCACAGTGCTGTCGGGATGTGATGCGGAATTCGCGCTACGCGTTGACCCGCCGTGCCTGTCTCCAGCATGCCCGGCGTTTCCCAGTAGCGCGCGCCGCAGCACGCAAAAGAAGCCTCGCGCAACCCAACATCATTACCATTGCAAGCGGGACAAGGTCAATCCGCCAAACTCCAGTGAGACGTGAAATACGAAGAAAGTCTTCGGTAGAGATTTTGTGGTGGGTGAGGGTGCTGCCCCCTCCCGGCACGCTGATCTGGCGTTTACCGGGGTTTATAAGACCCCGCTGCACGGCTGGGTTTCAATCGCCGCCTAAGGCCGCCAGTGATGCTTCCACAAGTTCCTGCACGTGCCGGCGACACTCCGCATCGTTGAGTGTCGCGGCGCCCGCCGCGCGATAGCACTCGCGCGCCTGTTCTTTGCGGCCAAGCTTCGCGAAAAGATCGCCCCGCGCCAGCTGAAACAGCGCATTCGATGGATATTTTTCCACTAGCGGGCCGATTATTTCCAGCGCCCGCTCGTACTGCTGATCATAGTTGTGAAGGTTGATCGCCAAATAAAAACGCGCCTCCGGTGGCACCAGCACGCCCTCTTCAATCGCGTGCTGCAGTTGCCGGATCCCTTCTTTCTTGCTTCCTCCAGGAATGCCCATAAAAAATCGCAAGACGCGCGCCGCAGCCGAAAGCGTATCGATGTAGTAGTTGTATAGGCCGAGACCAAAATCCGCGTCGGCCAAGTCCGCATTCATCGCGGTTGCCTTTAGGAAATGTTCGCGTGCCCGTACGCCTGCCCGCGCCGTGTTGCGCCCCTCGCCACGAATCCCATACAGTCGCGAAGCTAGGGCGTCACCCATGCCGGCGTAGAATTCCATCTCCGCCGAATGGTGCCGCGCGATTTTCTCTTCCGCCAGGGAAGAGACTTTACCTGCCAACTCGAAATAGTGTCGGTCTGCGGCCAACTTGGCTCGACGACGTGGAAACGTCATCCCATACTTGAATTCCGCGGATGTGCACCAGATTTTCCACCACAACGCCTCGGCTTCCAAAAGATACCCGATGGGATGGTCTGGCTGCTGTTCCTGCAAGCGCAACGCTGCCGCGCGACCACCGTCGAAATCTCCAGAATAGATCTGGTCGATCGTTACCAATGCCTCAGGCGTCAGCGTTAGTCTTTCCGCGCGAGCCGGCGCGCAAAGGAATGCTACAACGCACAACAAGATCGGCCAGACGTGAGAAATGATTCGAGCGCGTTGCACGACGCGACCATCCGACTGCTGCGCTTCAAACTCTGCGCCGAACGAGTTTAAGCTGTTCCAGGAGCGTTGCAAAACGAAATGGTTTCTGCAAAAACGTCGAGTTCGCCGGAAGCTGCGCCTCCGGAAATCCTTCCGCATATCCCGACATGTACACGATCCGCACTTCCGGGTGAACTTTGGCTACCCGTCGCGCCAATTCCGGGCCGCGCAATCCGGGCATCACGATGTCGGTCAGCAGTATGTCGAGCCGACCTCGATGCTGCCGCGCCATTTCCAGCGCCTGTGTCGAGCTTTCTGCTTCCAGCACTTTGTAGCCGCTGGTGCGCAGAATCTCTACGATCGCGTGGCGCAGCGCGGACTCATCATCGGCAATCAATATCGTCGCATCGATTCCTGAGTCCGCCGTGCTTACCGCCGGTGGATCATTCGCTTTCGCTGCCCCTCGCGCTTCGGTCGCCGGAAAATAAATCTCGAAGCACGCTCCCTTTCCCGGCGTGGAATCCACATGAATATGCCCCCCAACCTGCTTCACAATTCCGTACACCGTAGCCAGCCCTAATCCCGTTCCCTTGCCATCAGGTTTCGTCGTGAAAAACGGCTCAAAAATTCGCGCGCGAGTCTGTTCGTCCATTCCCGTTCCCGTATCCTCGACTTTCAGAACCACCCACGTCCGATTTTCCGCGCCGTCGCCGCCCTCAGGCAGGCCCTGGACATTGCGCGTGGAAACTGTCAAGCGTCCGCCCTCCGGCATAGCATCCCGCGAATTCACCACCAGGTTCATGATCACCTGCTCGATTTGCGCCGGGTCCGACAAGATCCACGAATTCGCCGCTTGGCGCCGGAACGTCAGCTCGACGTCGCTGCCGAGCAAGCGCGACAGCATGAACTCCGACGCGGCCAGTGCCGCGTGCAGGTCCATCGCGCGAATCTCCAGCACCTGCTTGCGGCTGAACGCCAGCAATTGCTTCGTGATTGCGGCCGCTTTCTCTGTTGTGCGCTGAATTTGATCCAGGTACACCCGTCCGGCGGACCCCTTCGGTACGGTCCGCTCCAGCAACTCCGAGCACCCTCCTATTACCATTAGCATGTTGTTGAAATCGTGGGCCACGCCGCCCGCCAGTCGCCCGAGCACTTCCATCTTTTGTGCCTGCCCCACCTGTGCCTCCAGCTTTGCCTGCTGCGCTTCCAGTGCGGCGTGCTTTAAATTCTGTCGGTAATTGTCGTAAAGCACTCCCGTCGCTTGCGACATCGTCTCCAGGCAGCGCACTTCCTGTCCCGTGTAACCGCCCGAGCGATTCGCGACGCCGATCAGCCCCACGACTTGCTGGCCCTTGAAAATGGGCACTCCCAGAAACGCGTGCATCGGTGGATGACCCGCGGGCAGCCCGCCGGACCGGGGATCGCTCTCCGGTAAATTAGAAATTACCGGTTCGCCTTTGCTAATGACCTCCCCAAGTAGGTTGTCAACGTGGGCGATCTCGAAATAGCCGCTCGCCGCGTGCTGCCGCATTTTCTCTTCATACAGACCCTGCCTCAGTTTCACGTCCCACGTCACTCCGTCGTGCGCCAGAACCCGAAGCACCGCTCCCTCTAAAATCACTCCCAAGAACCCATATTGGCTCTGCGTCTGACGCATTGCGAACGTCAATAAATGCTGGCTCGCGGCGCTCCAGTTCCCCGCGTCCAAAAAATCCGTGAGCGCTTGCGTCACCGCCGTCAGCACCGCGCTCTTTTCATGCAGCTCTAGCTCTGTTTTTTTCCTGCCGCTGATATCCTCAATCACGCCCACCAAGCCGCTGACCGCCCCGTTCTCATTCAAGATCGGAGCGGTAGAGATGCTCACCGGAAAGCGCAACCCCTGCCTATTGACGCGTATGGTCTCAAACCCCACCGTCACCTCTCCTGCAGACGTCTTGTCGTGAAGCTCCGTACGCTCTTGGTCCTTGTCCTCGGGTACGATCTCCGCGTGTCTCCCAAGCACCTCGTCAGCGCGCCAGCCGAACACGCGCTCGGCCGCTGTATTCCATGCGGTTACTTTGCCGTTTAAGTCCGAGCTGATCACCGGCATGGGTGTCGCTTGAATCAGTGCGCGGAAACGCTCGTTACCCCGCAGCGAGGCAGCTTGTCGCGCCGTGTGCACAAAATCCACGATGTCGTCCGCTGCCACTAACAGCACAACGGCCGTGCCCACGGAAGCTGCTGCCGTAACAATCTTTGCCGCCGCTGAAAGCCAGTACATTGGCTTCCACACTGTCACAATCTCAAGAAAATGCGTCACCCCGCAGCTCACGATGAACAGCCCGAATGCCCAAAAGAAACCGGAATAAGGCAAGTCTTGACCCGCCCGGTGTACGAGCCACGCCAGAGTTGTTGAGATCGCTACGTACGACAACCCGATCAGCAGGTCCGCGATTACGGTGGTCCATAGCAACCGTGTATTGCCCAGGAAGCAGTACCAGTGCGGCAAAAAGTTCATTGCGAGCAAAGATCGAGAGCTCAGCCATACCGCAACGGCCGCGCAGGTCAGCGCGAGCAATCCGAGTTTTACAAGACGGGGCGCGAAGTCCACATCCGATTTCGTATCGAGTGAAGAGCTGGCCGACATGCGTAGCGCAGCCTTTCCGTCGTCGCGCGTTTCGCGCACACCTGAAAGCGCAACAATCTTTGATTGCTCTTGGAAGGGAGAGTTAGCGCCGGGCAGCGCAACAATTCGCAACGCCCGGGTTTGTCGGCATGCACATGATAGAGAGGAGGAGCCGTATGCGCAGCGGACGGTCTAGTGTAATCCGCTTTATCCGTTCCGTGCCAAGATGTGTCGCAACAAGCACGCGCTGTCGATTTTTCGCCACTCTCCCCGTTTGGACTTGCGCCGCGGTGCGCCAGAACTGCGTTGGCCCGTGGCGTGACTAAGCCAGCCCTCCGCATTCGCACCCTCGCTCCGCATTTGTTATTCTCGGCGGCGCAATGAAAGGCCTTGAAAACGCCGCGCAACGCACACCGCTCGCAAACGAGCGCGGCGACCTCGAACGCGCGCTCGGTCTCAAAGAAGCCGTCGCTCTCAACATGATCGAGATGGTGGGCATCGGACCTTTCGTGGTCATTCCCCTGGTTATCAAAGCAATGGGCGGTCCGCAGTGTCTGCTGGCTTGGGCGGCGGGCGCAGTGCTTGCTCTGCTCGATGGATTCGTCTGGTCAGAACTGGGTGCGGCCATGCCGCTGGCGGGTGGCAGCTATGTTTTTCTTCGCGAAGCTTACGGTCCGGGTCGCCTGGGCCGCCTTATGTCCTTCCTCTTCGTCTGGCAAACGCTGATCCAGGCGCCTCTCAGCCTCGCCTCCGGTGCGATCGGCTTTTCGCAGTACGCTTCCTATCTTTACCCGCTGGGCAAATATGGACAGAAAGCTGTCTCTGGCGCTCTTGTTATTCTGCTTGTGGTTCTGCTCTATCGCCGGATTGCTTCCATCGGAAAAATCTCTCTTTTCCTGTGGGTCGGTGTGGTGGGCACGATTTTATGGCTCATCTGGGGAGGTGCCACGCACTTCCAACCGCGTCTCGTGTTTACCTACGCGCCTGGATCTTGGGACCTATCCTGGCTATTCTTTGCCACGCTCGGCTCGGCAACCGTGAACACCATTTACACCTACTGGGGCTATTACAATATTTGCCACCTGGGCGGCGAAATCCGCGATCCCGCCCGCAATATCCCGCGCGGTATTTTCATTTCCATTATTGGCATCGCCATTTTGTATCTCGCCATGCAGACCAGCATCCTTGGCGTGCTGCCGTGGCAGCAAGCGCAAGACTCGCCCTTCATCGTCAGCGCCTTCGTCGAAAAGCTCTACGGCTCCGGTGCCGCGCGTTTCGCTACTGCCATGGTTCTCTGGATCGCTTTCGCTTCGGTATTTTCCTCGTTGCTCGGATATTCGCGCGTCCCATACTCCGCGGCGCTCGATGGAAATTTCTTCCGCGTGTTCGCCCGCGTGCATCCGCAAAAGAAATTTCCCCACATCTCGCTCCTTTTCCTGGGGACTTTAACCTTTCTGTTCGCCTTGCTCTTCAAACTTAAGACCGTCATCGCCGCCGTCCTCGCCATGCGGCTCATCATTCAGTTCATCGGCCAGGCCGTAGGCGTCATGTTGTTGCGCCGCCGTTGGCCTCCGGAGCGCCTCCCGTTTAAGATGTGGTTGTATCCGTTGCCCGCGCTGCTGACGATTGCGGGCTGGATCTGGCTCTTCCTTCGAACGGGAAACGCTATTTGGTGGGGGTTATTCGTGATCTTTTTGGGGCTGATTGTTTTTCTAGTGCAGGCGCGACTTCGCAAGGAGTGGCCCTTCGCCGCGCCTCCTCTTGAGGCCGCCCAGTGAAAATGCCTCACGGGCAACAGCATAAACAAGCGGCTCAGCTTTCATTCTTCGTCCTATTCTTTCTGTTTATCTCCTTTTTCACCTCGCCCGCCGAAGCGCAATTTCCTCCCGCGCCAGGCACCGGCACCGGCCTTCCGGAAACGGTGGAAGCCATCGAGAACGCCCGCGTAACCACTCGCATCCTCTACATCACCGCCCATCCGGACGACGAATCCGCCGCAGTGCTCACCTATCTCGCGCGCGGTCTCCACGCCGAAGTCGCGCTCCTCTCGCTTACTCGCGGCGAAGGCGGCCAAAACGATCTCGGCCCCGAGCAAGCCCCGCAGCTCGGCCTTATCCGCTCGCAAGAGCTGCTTGCCGCCACCCGAGGCTACGGCGTCAAGCTCTTTTTCACCCGCGCCAAGGACTTTGGCTATTCCAAGACTCCCGAGGAAACAGAAAAGATCTGGGGCGACGAAGTCCTGCAGGACATGGTCGAAGTCATTCGCGCCTTCCGCCCCACTGTAGTCATAAACGGCTGGGGTGGCGTTCACACCGGCCACGGCCATCACCAAGCCGCTGGGCTTCTCACGCCAAAGGCTGTGCAGCTTGCTGCTGATCCCAACTTAAAGCTCCGTGCCGCATCTTCCGATCATCGAGAAGCCGCTTGGGGTGACCGCCGCCCGATTTTATTGCTCGACGTCGACCGCAGCGAAAAGCCGCAGGGCTACCCGCTGCCCCTGGATGATGTCTCTCCGCTCTACGGAAAATCCTGGCGCGAGATTGGCCTCGACGCTTTTTCCAACCACCACACGCAAGGCATCACGGGATTTTTGAACTCACCATTTCTTCGCCGCCCTGTCACACTCAAGCGAGAAGACGGCGGCGACTTCGACCCTGCTTCTCTAAACGAACCCCTAGGCCCGCTCGATGAAGATTTTGAGGTCGGCAACAAAAGTGTTGATCCGCTCATGCGTTCCGTCGACGCTTCCCTCGTCGCCGCACGCGACGCCGCCCTGCGCCTCGATTACAAAGCCTCCGCTGATTCCCTCATCGTCGCGGGCAAGAAGCTTGACCAAATTCCTGTGCCGTCTCTTTCCTCGCAGCTTCCCGCGCCGATGGCTTCTCTTGTCCAAAGCGTTCGCCGCAAGCGGGAGAAGATAAACACCGCTCTAATCCTTATCGCAGGGTTGCGCCTCGATGCTATTGCCGATCGCAGCGAAATCGTTCCGGGAGAAACATTCACGGTTCGCGTCGAGCCTCACCACCGCGATGGTCTCGGCGAAGATTTCCGCAACCCAACTTTGTCGCTTCCGCCGGATTGGACCATCGAAAAGGAAGAAGCCGAGGCCAGTGGCGCTATTCGCTTCACCATTTCTGTTCCGCACGCATCGAGCTTCCCGCGTATTGGATCCGAGTGGCCTCTGAGGCCGCTTCGTAATTCGACCCTCCATTCGAAAGCATATCTTGAGCCACTGCTGCCCGAACCGTTGCCATTGATAACCGCTACCCAAGATGCTGTCCTCAGTGGATACGCATTTACTGCAACGTCGCCTGTAACCAGCATCCGCGCCACTTCCACCCGGGCCGATCGTATTCCTCCTCGGCTGGTGCCCGCCTATACAATCGCGGTCGAACCGAAACAAATAATTGATGTTTTGGCCAGCGCACGAAAATCGTTCGAAGTGTTGCTCCGCGTGCATTCGTACGCCACGCAGGCTGGCGAAGTAAGCGTTGCCCTCGTTCCGCCTCGGGGCTGGAGCATAGTCGCGCCGGCGTCTCTGAAATTTTCGGGCACCGGCGACCAATTCGCCCGTTTTAACGTTACGCCGTCACCCAAGCTTGCCGCTGGAAAATACAAAATCCCTGCGCAGGTTTACGATAAGGTTGACCGGGCATCTGGCGCGAAAGCCGTGAAATACACTCTTTCGCTCGAAGCTCTGCCGACCATGCCCACGCTGCTCTGGGCTGAGCCCGCGCAATGCGTAGTTCAAGCCTTCGCCATCGACGTGCCCCAAAACCTTCGCGTTGGCTACGTCACCGCCGAAAGCGAGCCCATACCGGACGCTCTGCGCATGCTTGGCATTCAAGTGGACCTGCTCGATGCGCAAGCCCTTGCGTTCCGCGACCTCTCGAAATTTGATGCCATCGTCGTCGGCGTGCGCGCCTACGAGCTCCGCCCCGATCTTCCCGGTGCAAACCAGCGCTTGCTTGATTACGCTTCGAATGGCGGCACGCTCCTGGTGCAATATCAGCGCGATTTCAGTTGGGACAAGTCTTCGTTTGCTCCTTATCCCGCATTAATCGCTCCGCCCGCTCCATCGGCGAGGGAAGGATCAACTCCCGCGCCACATCCTCTACCGCGCATCACCGATGAAAATTCTCCGGTCAAATTTCTTAAGCCCAACGACCAGCTCTTGAATCGTCCCAATAAAATCACGCAAAACGATTTCAAGGGCTGGGTGCAAGAACGCGGCCTTTATTTCTGGACCGAGTTCGATCCCAGGTACACGCCGCTAATTGCCATGAACGATCCCGGCGAGCTGGACCAGAACGGTGCCCTGGTCTATGCCCACTACGGCAAAGGCGTCTACATTTACACGGGCATTGCCTTCTTCCGCCAACTTCCCGAAGGCGTCCCCGGCGCTTACCGTCTTTTCGTAAATCTTCTCAGCGCTTCGCGTCCGGCCGCAGCGGTCCCGGCCAAGAAACGCAGTAACTCACGCGCACGTTGAGGATTCTCCGATTCTTCGGCGTGCTATCCTTCCGGTTGCAACTTCAGAATCTTAGGGAGACACCTTGATAGCTGCAGAGCCTGCCCCCGCACGAGCGCGCAGTGTGCGCACGCTTCTCACGTTGGCCGTTTGCATCGCGATTTTCTTCTCGATGGCGTCTCCAGCGGTTGCACAGAAAGAAAAGAAGAAGAAAAAGAAGGACGCCAACGCGGCCGCTGACACCCATACCACCATTCCAATGGCCGACGAGCAGCAGATCGATTACAAGATTTCCGAAATGCTCGGCGCTTGGCAGCTCGGCGACGTTGATCGTCTGCGCCAAGCCTACGCCGATGATGCAGTGTTTGTCAGCGGGCTCTGGGCGCCGCCCGTCTTCGGCTGGTCCAACTATCTGCCCTTGTACCAACAGCAGCGCGCACGCATGCAGCAGGTGCGGATGGACCGGGTGAATACCTTCATTAAGGTGAGTGGGGCAGTAGGCTGGGCGTGCTATCAGTGGGATTTCGGCGGGACGGTCGACGGCCAGCCTATGACGTCACATGGGCAGACCACTCTCGTGCTCGAAAAGCGCAACGACCGGTGGCTGATCGTGCACAATCACACGTCCGTGGCGCAGACAGCTCCCACGATTATCACCCAGCCCCAACAGCCAGCAACTCCAGCGGGCACACAGCGGCAGCCGAGCAAACCTCCCAACTCCTAATGC
Organism: Candidatus Acidiferrum sp.; assembly: GCA_036513675.1. Taxonomy (GTDB): domain Bacteria; phylum Acidobacteriota; class Terriglobia; order Acidiferrales; family UBA7541; genus Acidiferrum. The sequence continues at coordinate 2,613 of DATBYP010000397.1, read as the reverse complement.
TCAGACCGTGCGCAACCCGCACTGGTTAAAAGCTTTTCAGTCCTTGATACAGCCACATGCCGGCAATCAGCAACAGGAGCGCACCTGCTGCGATTCCGCTTGTGGCTATCGGCTTGGAGAGTCTGGTGATCTTCGCAAACAGTTCGCGCTGCTCTTGAGCGATGTGCTCTCCCGCCGCATCGATGCACAACTGATCGTCCTCATGGGTCGTGAGAATGCTCCGCCACAGCAGCAACGCCAAGAATGTAGCGGTGATCACTCCCCAGACAATCAGAAGGTAAAGAATGGGCCCCGTAAGCTGCGTCGCTTCCATCGTAACCTCCCGTGGAACCGTGCCGCGGTGCCTGCCCCGAGGAGCGCAGGTGGACAGGCAAGGGGTAAACCGGTATTCACGCGGAGTATAGCACTCTGGATTTGAATTTCCAGTACTTGTCATCGACCAAACAGATAGTCGACCCTGGCACCATAACGCAATTCACATTGGATTCGCGAAGCCCTAGGAACGAGTCTGGGTTCCTACAACGCGGAGACCATACGGGCGATGGCGTCGTCGAAGGTGGCCCGGCCTTCTAGGTAGGGCTGCCAGTAACGGGTGAGTAAGCTCAGGTAACTTTCCCATCCGCGTTGATAGAGACCCTCGCGTTTGGCGTACGGGGTGTATTCAGAATCCTGCGAGATGCGACTGTTTGCATCCGTTCCAGTGTTGCTAGCTGAGCCTCCCGGTTTCGTGGCATTTTGAGCCACGCTGTTCTCCGGCGAATCCGCTTCCGTATCAATGAGCGGCTTGATCACCTCTCCCGTAGTGTAAAAAATCAGTGCGTGCCATAGATCTCGCGGGATCGGTTTCTCGCGCTGGCGGCATTCGCGCGCGATGGCTAGCTCCACCGGCGTCGCGATTCCGTGCGAGGCTTCATGGAAGAGCACCTCCAGCGCGGCCCCGCCTTGATTGCGCGGGTCCGTACTGGCGATCGTCACGCGCAAAGGATCGAGCGTGGTATAGGCGCCGGCAGCGTTGGCGACAGCGCTGACGTCGACGCGAATTCTTTCCGTCGGCCAACGTGTCTGGTAAATGTCCGCCAAACGGTGCGACAAGCCCACCCCTTGCTCGCGGACCAGCGGCGCCACGCGTTTGACCCATGCGCGGTTAGCCCGATCGTCGGCCGCCCAGCGGTGAGCACGGTAGACCGGTGCGGCGCCTTCCAGAATTTGCGTCAATTTCGCCGGCAGTCCCGCATCGCACGATTTTTTCTTCGCGCCGGAAAGTTCGTCACAAGTCTCGAAATCCCCGAGCTGATTCTTCAACAGCACGAGTTCCGTGCTGAATAGCAAGTCTTTATCGGCGTAATTGCTGGCGTAGTATGCGACCGCTTCATCCCAGGCGCGTTGTTCGGAGGCGCTCAAAACAATTTTTGCGCCGGGCGCGACTTGTAAAGCCGGTTTGGCGGATTTGCCAGACTTTACGGCCCCGGCAGGACCCGTGCTGCGCTGCTCCCGCGCTTCCTGGTACAGCCTGTGATGCAGATTGATCCAAAAACCGCTATGCAGTTCGAAAACGGGAAGCGGGCCATAGACGGAGTCAATTTGTCCCGCGGCAGCGGATGCCGTTAGAAAAAACGGCATCACGACGCAGATAAGCACGACTAGGACGGACAGGCCTTTGGGAACGAACCGTTGCATGGTGAAGTGCCCGATGGTATCGCCAACTGCGTCAGCGTACAAATGATCTCGTGGCGGCACAGATTCCGAATTAGTTTTTACGGACTTATTTTGTACTTTTCGCGGCTTCGTCCAGCCAGCGGTCCAGGATTACTTGCTGGTTTGCGGGAACTTTCGATGCAAACGCGATACCCATACCCAATCCCGGACTGATATAAACGACGCGGCCATCGCTTTCGAAAATTTCTTCCTCGTGCTGCAGGCGGACATGGACCGGTGAGCCAGCTGGGATCGGATTAAGCGTGTCGATGTAACAGCCGGTTTGGCTGACGTCGGCGGTGCGTGCCGTCAATTTCGCTCCGCTAACTTTGTCCGTGACTTCGGCGCTCAAGATGAGCGGATAGCGGGGCGCCGAGCGGCGTTCAGTCGATCCGTCAGACATTCCCGGTGGCTCCTTGCACGCCGAGAGACCCGGCGCAAGAGCTTCGCACAGGGGAGCACGAAGCGCCGCGCGACCTTTGGATGACCCAATGATAATTTTGTGGTCGCGGGCGCCACCGTGCAAGAGGTATTGGAAACTTGACCTCAAAGTCGTCAACAGTAACTAACTACGACAGAACCTTTCATTCGACGCGAGGATCAATTTCACTGCCTACGCCGCCCTGTCGATCCGCAGCGTGGAGTACGCCATTCGTGTCACGGAAGAAGGAGCGGCGGCCTGTTCGCCCATAGGTTTCCGCAGTGGCCGCGACCTCGTACTTCGCAGGCGCACCAAGGTTACTGCCGCCGGAAATCACATACCGAAACTTGTAGCCGCTCCGCGCTCCGCTGGCGAGATCCTGTTCAAGCAGACCTGCGGTTTCTACTCCAGGCCCGGCGCCTCGCGGAGGGGGGCCGAGTTTGCCGAGTGATTCCGGCAAACGTGCATAGGTACGGCGGTAAGCCTCAACGGCTTCG
>DATBYP010000396.1:0-35250 GCA_036513675.1 Candidatus Acidiferrum sp. | reverse complement strand
AGTCGTGGCCGTCGGCCGCGGTGTCACCAAATGGAAGCCAGGCGACCGCGTCATGAGTTTCCATCATACGCCCTGTGGCGAATGTTTCTATTGCGAGAAGCGCCTCTTCTCCCAGTGCAAGCAGTACAAGACCACCGGCCTCACCGGCGGCTTCACTCCGAATGGCGGCGGCTTTGGCGAATACGTAAAAGCCATGCCGTGGGTCGCCCAGCGCGGCATCGTCGCGCTTCCGGACAACGTCACGTTCGAAGAAGCCACGTTCATCGAGCCCATCAATACCATAGTAAAGGCCGTGCAAAAGGCCCGCGTAGCTCCAGGCGAAACGGTCCTCGTGATCGGCAGCGGCCCCATCGGCTTGCAGCTTCTGATGGTCAGCAGGCTGCAAGCCGCCTATCTCTACACCAGCGATCCTATCGCAGAGCGTCGCGCCAAAAGCCTCACTCTGGGCGCGATAGAGTCCTTTGACCCAACAAATGGTAAGCTTGTACATGCAATCCAGGCCAAGACTGAAGGGCGGGGAGCGGATGCCGTGCTAGTAGCCGTAGCGCATCCGGCTCTCGTAACTGACGCGCTCGCGGCAGCGCGCCCCGGCGGACGTATTTTGCTCTTTGCCGCAAACGACCCGGTTACCAAGATCGAGTTTCCCGCGGCGGCCGTGGGGATCGACGAAAAAGAGATTCTGGGTAGTTACAGCGCCGCGGTAGACATCCAAGAAACTGCGGCAGCTTTGGTGCTGCAGAAGAAACTTCCGGTCATGGATATTGTCACCCATCGCTTTCCGCTGGATAAAATTCAAGAAGGGCTGGAACTCGCGGCGCGTCCCACGGCTCAGTCTTTGAAGATCCTGATCACGCACACATGAGAACCACGACCCCCAAAAGAGCGGATTTCATTGGCGAAGAAGCCCCGGTAGCGGTACGCGCAGCCGCGGTTCCTTCAAAGATGATGGCCGCCGTGCTTTACGGGAGCGAGGACTTGCGCCTGGAAAAAATCGATGTCCCCCCGCTGGCCGCTGACGAAGTCCTGCTTCGCGTGTGCCTTGCCCTCACGGATGGCACTGATCTGAAAGTTTGGCAACGCGGCTATCACGCGAAGATGATCCAGCCACCGGCCGTTTTCGGGCACGAAGTCGTAGGCGAAGTGGCTGCGGTCGGCAAGCGAGTCGACCCAAGGTGGCGCATCGGCCTCCGCGTGGTTGCGGCGAATTCCGCGCCTTGCCTCCGCTGCTTTCATTGCCGCCGCGGCCAGGAAAATCTTTGCGAAGATCTTCTCTTCAACAATGGCGCCTATGCCGAGTACATGCGTATTCCCGGCCGCATCGTCATGGAGAATATGCTCGAGGTGCCGCACTCCGTCGATGACGGCAGCGCTGCGCTCGTCGAGCCTCTGGCTTGCGTCCTGCGCGGCATTCACGAAATGGAAGTGCGCACCGGTGACACTGCTGTGGTCATCGGCTGCGGCCCTATTGGATTGAAATATGTGCGCATGCTCTCGCGTCGCGGTGTACGCGTCATTGCTCTGGCCCGTCGCGTTGCGCCCCTTGAGGTTGCACGGCGCATGGGCGCGATTGCAACCATCAACGTCACGCAAATCCGCGACGTCGTGGCTGCGGTGCGCAATCTAACCGAGGACGAACGTGGCGCGGATTCCGTGGTCGAGGCCGCCGGCAATCCCGCTACTTGGAAACAAGCGCTGGCCATGGTGCGGCGCGGCGGCGTCGTGAATTTCTTCAGCGGCTTGCCTTCCGGCACGCGTGTGGAAATCGAGCCGGCCGCGATTCACTATTCGGAGATCAAGCTCATCTCGCCGTTCCATCACACGCCGCGCTTCATCCGCGAAGCGCTAGAAGCCATACGCCGCGGTGACATCCTGGCTCACGATTTCGTCACCGAAGAGATTCGGCTCGAGGATCTCCCCCAGGCCTTCCAAAAAATGAAATCGCGCAGCGGCGAAATCAAGCTCGCCGTCCGCCCATGAAACGCGGGTCGTTGCAGTAGCTCCGGCGTCAAGGTTGCAACCTAAATTGGTGTTCAGCTCTGAGGAAAGGCTTCACTCTTTCTACGTTCGAAAGCAAATGCTGCGTCCCAACGAACTCGGAATCGCCGCGAACGCGCCTTCTCCGGGCTGCACGCCGGAAGCTGCGCAAACTTACACGCGCTGGCTCGCCACGCATCATTACGAAAACTTCAACGTGGTCTCCTGGCTCCTCCCAAAAGAACTCCATCAGCATTTTTACAACGTCTACGCGTATTGCCGCTGGGCCGACGATCTCGGCGATGAAATTCTAGACACGCAGCGCGCCCTCGAACTGCTCGACTGGTGGGAGGATGAATTAAGCGCCTGCTACGAAGGGCGCCCGTCGCATCCGGTTTTCATCGCGCTGCAGGAAACTATCACCGCGAAGGAAATCCCCAAGCAGCCGTTTGCCGATCTCCTCAAGGCCTTTCGTCAAGATCAAACCGTAAAGCGTTACCCCACCTGGGCCGCTGTCCTTGATTACTGCGTCTACTCCGCCAATCCTGTTGGACGCCTCGTCCTCTATCTCTGCGGCTATCGCGATGAAAAGCGACAGCTCCTCTCCGACGCGACCTGCACCGCTCTGCAACTCGCCAATTTCTGGCAAGACGTAGCGCGCGACCTCGAAAAGGGCCGCATCTACATCCCGCTTGACGCCGCTGCCATCTATGGCCTCACCGAAGCTGACATCGTCGACCGCCGCTTCGATGACCGCTACGTAAATCTCATGAACGATTTGATTGCCCGCACGCGCTTGCTGTTCGCCGAAGGAATGCCGCTCTCGAAAATGGTGGACGCCCGCCTTAGCGTCGATCTCGAGATGTTCAGCCGCGGCGGACTTGCCGTCCTCGACGCCATCGAGTCCGCCGGATACGACACACTTCACCACCGCCCCTCGATCGGCAAAGGCAAACAGGCGCGCCTGCTCGGCCGCGCGCTCGTTACGCATCTAGTGGCAAAGGATCCAAAGCCCGCCGCCACAACGCAGGATGAATCCGCGGACATCGTCGCGCGCTCGTACGAAGAGTGCCAACGCATCGCCCGCTCGTCGCGTAGCAACTTCTATTACGCCTTTTTCCTCTTGCCGAAACTTCGCCGAGACGGGCTGGCAGCGCTCTACGCGTTCATGCGCCTGGTTGACGACGTCGCCGACGAAACCGCCGACGTATCGGCCAAACAGCGTGGACTGGCGAAATGGCGCGCAGCGCTCGATGAAGCCGTCACGACGAATGGCCAGTTCACCGCCTCCGCACTGCCCGGCGCCGCCGCAGTGTTGCCCGCTCTCGTCGATACCATGCGCCGCTACAACATCCCCGCGCGCTATCTCCACGACCTCATCTCCGGCGCGGAAATGGATCTCACCGTAAACTCTTACGCGACTTTCGACCGCCTCCGCGAATATTGCTATCGTGTAGCCGGCACGGTCGGCCTCACCTGCACGCGCGTTTTCGGTTTCTGCGATCCACGCGCCCTCGATCTCGCGGAAAAGCTCGGACTCGCCTTCCAGCTCACCAATATCATCCGAGACGTTCACGATGACCACGCGATGGGCCGCATTTATCTGCCGCTCGAGGATCTAGCGCAGTACAACGTGAAACCGGAAGACTTTGCCCGCCGCGAAGCTACTCTCGGAGTCCGCGAACTCCTGCGCTTCCAGGCCGACCGTGCCTGGCAGTGCTACCAAGAAGGCGCCGTGCTGCTGAACCTCATTGAGCTGGAAAGCCGTCCAGCCCTCTGGCTGTTGGTGCACACTTACAGTGCTCTCCTCGCCCGCATGGAAGATCTCGACTTCGCCGCTTTTGGCGAGCGTGTGCGCCTTTCGAAAGCGGACAAACTCGTATTCATCGCAAAAGCGCGTTTCACGCGCCTGACGGAAGAGAACATTCTTGAAAAACGTGATAGTGATCGGCGGCGGGCTGGCGGGGCTGGCGGCCGGCGTCGCGCTGGCTGAGTCTGGCTGGCGCGTACGCCTCTTCGAGCAGCGCCCGTTCCTGGGCGGCCGCGCAACCTCCTACGTCTTGCCCGACGGCGAGCACGTCGACAATTGTCAACACGTCACGCTCGGCTGCTGCACCAATCTGGACGACTTCTACCGCCGCGTCGGCGCCGCCCACAAAATCAAATTCTTCGACCGCCTTGTTTTTCTCGATCCGCAAGGGCGCCGTGGCGAAATGCGAGCTGGCATGCTACCCGCGCCGTTTCACATGACCGGCGCTTTCGCAAGATTCGCGCCGCTCGCGTTCAAAGACAAACTCTCCATCGCTTGGGCCATGCTCAACATTTTGCAAACCAGCGGGCGCACCTGGGACGTGGACCAATTCGGCGGCATCTCCATGCTCGAATGGCTGCGCCGTCGCTACCAAACCAAAGGGGCCATCGAACGCTTCTGGCGCGTCGTGCTGGTCAGCGCTCTGGACGAAGAGCTGGACAAAACCGATGCCCGCTATGGCATCGACGTTTTCTGGAAAGCCTTCCTTTCCAATCGCACCGGTTACCGGATGGGCGTTCCCACCGTCCCGCTGGCCGAGCTATACGACGGCTGCAAATCCGCCATCGAGCAAAAGGGAGGGGAAGTCAATCTCCGCGCCACCGCGCGCCGGCTCCAAATCGAAAATGACGCCGCCACTGCCGTGCAATTTGATGCCGGCCGCGAAGAGCGCGCGGACGCTCTCATCCTTGCCGTTCCCCACACCGCCATCGCGGACTTGCTCCCGGAGGAAGCAATTCGCAAGCATTCTGCATTTCGAAATCTTGCCATGCTCAAGACCGCTCCCATCACCGGAGTTCATCTTTGGTTTGATCGCGAAGTCATGACCGAACCTTTCGCCACCCTGCTGGATACCACCGCGCAATGGATTTTCAACAAAACAGCCCTGTACGGCTCCCTGAACGGCGCCGGTAAAAATTCCGCCAAATCGCAGTACCTTCAAGTGGTGGTCAGCGCATCATATAGCTTGCTGCAGAAGCCCCGTCAGGAGATCATTGATCTGTGCCTGAAGGAAATTCGCCAAGCGCTTCCTGCCGCACGTGACGCTAACCTAATCAAGGCCACCGTCATCAAAGAGGCAGCAGCGACCTTTTCCCCGGAACCCGGAGTTGACCGCTGGCGCCCCAAGCAAGAAACAAGTGTGCAAAATTTATTTTTAGCGGGCGATTGGACCGACACCGGTTGGCCCGCCACCATGGAAGGCGCGGTGCGCAGCGGGTATCTGGCAGCGGAAGCTGTGTTACGTAAAGAAGGCCGGCCGCATCAATTTGTCAGGCCCGATCTCGCTGCCGATGGCTTCGTGGGTTTGTGGGCCCGGAGCTCAAATTGAGTTATGCGCCGGTTGGCGAACCCCGTATCACGGGCATGTTGTTTACCCTGAACTTTGAAGGGCCGGCGCGGCCGCTTCGGGCGCACCGATTGAGGGCGCCTACAACATCTCGAGCGAACCGATGTGGCGTTCGCTTAGAGTCAGATCTTCGGTCGCAGCGTCTAATGTTTTGTATTCGCTTCTCCGAAGGGCAAGGAATTCCTCGTAGGATTCGCGGGACTGCCAGTAGTCAGCAGTGAGGTACACACTGGTTCGCGTCGTGTCTTGGAACAGTCGGGTTCCTGCATGGTTCGGATCGCTGCGGAATAGGGAATCCCAGTCACCACCGGGCCCATAGACTTGTTGAAAACGTTGCTCGTGGTCCGGCTTGACTTCGAACTCCCACAGGACTAAAAACATAGATGTCCCATCTCCTGCTCGGACGTCGGCAATCCTGTTTGGTAAACCTGGGAAGATTGCGTTAACGGTCGAGTGTAGCAATCCGATTGGATACAAGTCAGCAGTGTTGTAGGGGCGGGCTTTAGCTCGTCCGAGCGCCAGAGACGCGTCACGTCTTTGCGATTTGTTCGCAATTTCGTCGCGCAAAATCTGGTGTACGGAGGCGTTTGTGGATCGAAAGTATAATCACCGCGGCTATCGCGACGCGGAAAAGCAAGAAAAGAAAGACCGCTCGCATGACCGCAAGCCGCCGCAAGGCGGGCCGCGCGCCGATCAGTTCGGCCCGCGCACCCCGCGCATGGTCGGCACCGTTACGCGCGCGCGTTGCTCCAATTGCGGCGCGGTGCTCGCCAACGGCTTTGACCCGAAGGGCCAGTGTCCCAAGTGCGCCTTCGAGCTGCACAGTTGCAAACAGTGCCGTTTCTTCGACAGCGGCGCGCAGTTTGAATGCACGCAGCCGGTTCCCGAGCGCATCACCCCCAAGGACGCCAGGAACACCTGCACGTTCTACGAATTTCGCACCACCGTCGAGAAAGACACCGCACCCACTTCCTACGCGCAGAAGGGAACTACGGCCTCTACGCCTCCCCCGCCGCGCCACAACGACGCCCGCCAAGCCTTCGAGGACCTCTTCAAGAAGTAAGCGGTCTTAGCCTGTTTGGTCCTCTCGCATGTCCTCCGCCTCTCCACAAGTTCCTGAGGCGCAAATCACCATCCGCCGCACCTCGCCTGACGACATCCAACTCCGCCAAATCATCGCCAAGCTCGACGGCAACCCTGTCGCTGAACTCATGTACGGTGGCACCGTGACGATTCCAGTCACTCCCGGCCGGCATCGCCTACGCATCGACAATACTTGGAATTAGAAGACGCTCGATCTGGACGTCGCCTCCGGCGACCACCTCAAATTCCTCACCATTAATCGCCCCGGTCGCTTCACTTGGTTCCTAGTCGGTACGCTCGGCGCCGGTCCCATGTACGGTTCCATTCAGCCGGATGCCTGAGATCTTCTTTCCTCTCGCACCAGCACACTCCCTGCGGTTCTCCTGCCAGCGTTGCATACGTCTTCTTCCAACTCCTTCATTTTCTTCGGGAAGCGCGCCGCGGTTCGTTCGAACAGATAACAAGATCATAAAATACCGTTCCTGGGAAAGAAAACCGCTCTTCAAATCTACACAAATATGTTGACGCTACCTACCCTTATAGGGTATTGAAAACTTAGATAATCTCGGCTATCATAGCTCGTGAATCCTCGAAAACAACCGCTCCAACCTACCAAGAGCGTGTGCCACCCGCGATTTTGCTCCTCTCTTTCGAGCTTATCTCCTTTATCACCAATCTGTTCCGAACTCTTTGTCGTCGCGCAAAAAGTCAAATCCTTTGTTTTCAGACAAATCTAAACTCTTTTGCCAAAACACCCGGGGGTGGGGGGTACCTCCGCTGCCAAAATCCAATGGAGCCTTATGACTCCTGGGGAAGTGCCGTACAATCTAAGTCCGAACCGGGTGCCCGGCTGGGACGTTCCAACGTAGCTGCGAAATTGAGGCGGAAGAATTCGATGGCGGTAACAAAAGATACCCGAGTTGGGAATGCCGCGAATATCACCGCGGTTACGCCGGGCTTCCGTTTGCCTGCCGACAAAAACGCACTCGCCATGTTAGCCGGGCGCGAGTTGCAGCCCAATCGCGGCATCCCGCTTAATCTGGATTGGATCGAAAATATTCGCGTCAATACGAGCGCGGTGGAACGGCGCGCGCAAACGCTGGTAACGCGGCGCACGGTGAAGAAAGATTGGCAGATTGCCTGGCTACTCCGCGCGATTACTTGCATGGATCTAACTACTTTGTCCGGCGACGATACGGACGAACGCGTGCGGCGGCTGTGCGCGAAAGGGCGGCGGCCGATTCGGCAGGATTTGGTGAAGCTGCTCGGAATCGAATCTTTGCAGATTAAAGTGGCGGCGATTTGCGTGTACCACACGTTTGTGGAGACGGCGCTGCGTGCTTTGGAGGGCAGCGGGGTCAAAGTTGCAGCAGTGTCCACAGGATTTCCCGCAGGATTATCGCCCCTGGATGAGCGAGTAGCGGAGATTCGACGTTCCGTCGAGGCAGGCGCGCACGAAATTGATGTGGTCATTACACGAGCGCATGTTTTTGGTGGGCAGTGGCAGGCACTGTTTGACGAGATTGCGACGTTTAAGGCGGCTTGCGGAAACGCGCACATGAAGGTGATTCTGGGGACAGGCGATTTGCTGACGCTGCGAAATGTGGCGCGCGCGAGCGTGGTGGCGATGATGGCGGGTGCGGACTTCATCAAAACATCGACGGGGAAAGAGGCGGTGAACGCGACGCTTCCTGTCGGCGTGGTGATGGCGCGGGCGATTCGCGAATACGCGCAGCAGACCGGCATGGCGGTGGGATTCAAGCCGGCGGGCGGCATTCGTACAGCGAAGCAGTCGATTGAGTGGCTGGCTTTGATGAAGGAAGAGCTGGGTGCGTCGTGGCTCAATGAGGGGCTTTTCCGACTGGGCGCGAGCGCAATGTTGGCAGACATTGAGCGCCAGTTGGAGTTTCACGCGACGGGCAGGTATTCGGCAGAGTATCGGCATCCGCTGGCGTAACGGGTTGGGTTGAGGGCGAGGATGCTCTGGGGACGAGCTGAGCGCAAGCATGAGCGTTACTGAAAAATTTCTCTCGATGGAATACGGTCCGGCGCCGGAGGATCCGCGTGAGGCGTTGGTATGGCTGGACCGGCACTCACGTAAGCTCGGTCATTTTATCGGTGGCTCGTTCCGGGCTCCCGCCGAGGGCGTTTATTTCGACACGTTTGACCCTTCGACGGGCGAGCCTTTGGCTGCGGTTTCGCAAGGTTCTTCCGCGGACATCGATGCGGCGGTGGCAGCCGCACGCGGTGCGCTGCCCGAGTGGCAAGCGCTTTCACCGCACGCGCGGGCTCGCTATTTGTACGCCCTGGCGCGACAGGTGCAAAAGCATTCGCGGCGGCTTGCGGTCCTCGAAACCATGGACAACGGCAAGCCCATTCGCGAGAGTCGCGATTTGGATATTCCGCTCGTTGCGCGCCACTTTTATCACCATGCGGGTTGGGCGCAGCTCCTGCCGCAGGAATTTCACGGTTACGTGGCTTGCGGCGTAGTGGGGCAAATCATTCCGTGGAACTTTCCGTTGCTGATGCTGGCATGGAAGATTGCGCCGGCACTGGCCACGGGAAACACGGTGGTGCTCAAGCCGGCGGAATTTACGCCACTGACGGCCTTGGCGTTTGCGGAAATATGTCAGGAAGTGGGGTTGCCCGCAGGCGTCGTGAATATTGTTACAGGCGACGGTTCCACGGGTGAAGAGCTGGTCAAGCATCCGGACGTGGACAAGATCGCGTTTACGGGATCGACGGAAGTTGGCCGCGCCATTCGCAAGGCTACCGCGCAGAGTCACAAGAAGATTTCGCTCGAGCTTGGCGGCAAGTCGCCCTTCATTATTTTTGAGGATGCGGACCTGGACAGCGCGGTCGAAGGGTTGGTGGACGGAATTTGGCTGAACCAGGGGCAGGTGTGTTGTGCAGGTTCGCGATTGCTGATGCAGGAGAGTGTCGCGGAAACGCTGATCGGCAAAGTCCGCGAGCGCATGAGCACGCTGCGCGTTGGGTCGCCGCTCGACAAGGCGATCGACATTGGGGCTATCGTTGCTCGCGTGCAGTTGGAGCGAATTCAGAGGCTGGTCGATCAAGGTGTCGCTGAAGGCGCGACCTGCTGGCAGCCGCCTTCGCTGGCGATGCCGTCGCGCGGACTATTTTTCCCGCCGACCCTGTTAAGCAATGTGCATCCGACGTCGACCGTGGCACAGCAGGAGATTTTCGGCCCGGTGCTGGCGGCCATGACTTTCCGAACGCCGCGCGAAGCGGTAGAGCTGGCGAACAATACGGTGTATGGGCTGGCCGCGAGCGTTTGGAGCGAAAGTATAAATGTGGCGCTGCAGGTGGCCGCGCAATTGAAGGCTGGAGTTGTCTGGGTGAACAGCACGAATCTGTTCGACGCGGCTTGCGGGTTTGGCGGCTACAAAGAAAGCGGGTATGGGCGTGAAGGCGGTCGGGAAGGCTTGCTCGAATATCTCGAGCCGGAATGGTTCAAACGGGCGCCACGCTCGGAAGCGAAGCCAATTGCGATGGATCAGCCTCCGGAGCAGGAAATGGATTCGGCAGCACCTACGATTGATCGCACAGTGAAGCTATACATCGGAGGCAAGCAGGCGCGGCCGGATTCGGGTTACAGCACCGAGGTACGCGGTGCCGATGGGCGATTACTCGGCGAGGCTCCGCTCGGCAATCGGAAGGATATTCGCAATGCGGTGGAGGCGGCGCGCAAAGCGGACGGCTGGGCCAGGACCACGGCCCACAACCGCGCGCAAGTTCTGTACTACATCGGCGAAAATCTTTCGCAACGCGCGGAGGAAATCGCGGGACGCCTGGGCGCCGTGGTCGGCAGGGAACAAGCAGGCGCGGAAGTGCGAGCCGGAATCGAGCGCGTTTTCTCCTATGCGGCTTGGGCCGACAAGTACGACGGCGCCGTTCACAATCCGCCATTTCGCAGTATTTCATTGGCCATGCATGAGGCAGTCGGCACGATGGGAATAGTGTGTCCCGCGGATGTGCCGTTTCTCGGGTTTTTGTCTCTGGTTATGCCGGCGATCGCCATGGGAAATACCGTTGTTGCGGTCCCTTCAGAAACGTATCCCCTCATCATCGGCGACTTGTACCAAGTTTTTGAGACCAGCGACTTACCCGGCGGCGTTGTAAACATGGTTTCGGGGCGTAGCGCTGAGTTGATGAAGGTGTTGGCGGAACATGACGATGTGGATGCGATCTGGTCGTTCGCCGGTGAAGCCAGTAGTACGGCGGCTAAGTCCTTGTCGATTGGGAACCTGAAGCAAGTATTCAGTGATGAGGGCAGGAAAATTGACTGGTTCAGCAGCGAGCAGGGCGAAGGCCGCTGGTTCTTGCACCATGCGACGCAGGTGAAGAATATTTGGGTACCTTACGGCGAGTAAGCACATAGTCTGCACCCGGGCACGCAGGGAAAATCCAATCGCGCAGCGTGAAACCCGAGTGTGGTCCTATGTATAATCGTTAGGGGTCTGAACGCCCCGAATCGCGCATCCCACCCGCGAGCTGGCATTTTCCCCGGAAATACCTGGTTTCAGAGAGGGACTGTTGGACACTCCCGCCACCTTAATTGACCGTACCGTTGGCACGATGCGCCGCGTGGTTATCGAGGCCGTTGCGCCTGAGATTGACGGCGGAAAATTCCCCATCAAGCGCTGCGTTGGCGACCGAGTTGGAGTGCAGGCGGACATCTTCGCGGATGGTAATGACCGGCTGGACGCGCGGCTGCTTTTTAGACGAGCGGAAGATTCCGCTTGGCAAGAAGCGTCTATGCGGTTGATTGAGAATGACCGGTGGGAAGGGGAATTTGAGGTCGATGAGCTCGGGCGGTACGTTTACACAATCATCGGTTGGGTGGATGCGTATGGCACCTGGGCCGCTGACTTGGTCAAACGAGCGAATGCGGGCGTTGAAATCTCGGTGGATGTGCTGCGTGGAGTCGAGTTGTTGCGCGCGGCCGCAGATCGAGCCAGAGACTCAGACCGCCAGGAGCTCGCCTATGCGGCGGAGCGACTGAGGGAGTTGGCGCAAACTCCGGCGGCGGTCGAATTCGCTCAGGGCCGTGAACTGGCTGAGCTGACGAGCCGCAACCGCGATTTCAGCGAGGACGCGCGGTATGAAAGGGAACTGGTTGTTGTTGTTGATCCGGTGAAGGCGCGCTTTGGGGCGTGGTATGAGATGTTTCCGCGTTCTTGTACAGCAGACGCCAAACGACCGGGAACGTTTCGCGATTGCGCCGCACGCCTTGGTTACGTCGCCGCGATGGGCTTTGACGTTTTGTATCTGCCACCCATTCATCCGATTGGCGTCACGAAGCGAAAGGGCAAGAACAATTCGCTGGTGCCTGCTGCTGACGATGTCGGAAGCCCGTGGGCAATCGGAGGAGTAGAGGGCGGACACAAGTCGATTCATCCGCAACTCGGAACGTTAAGAGATCTCAAGGACCTGCAACGCAAAGCGCGCGAATTGGGGGTAGACGTCGCGCTCGACATTGCGTATCAGTGTTCCCCCGATCATCCTTACGTGAAAGAGCATCGCGAATGGTTCCGCGAACGGCCGGATGGAACCGTGCAGTATGCGGAGAATCCACCGAAGAAATATCAGGATATTTACCCATTCGATTTTGAAAGCAAGCACGCACCCGAGCTCTGGGACGAACTCAAGAGCATTGTGGTGTACTGGGCCCAGCAGGGCTTTCGCATTTTTCGCGTAGACAATCCGCACACAAAGCCTTTTGCATTCTGGGAATGGCTGATTGAGGACGTAAAGCGCGATTACCCAGACGTCATTTTTCTGTCGGAGGCGTTCACCCGACCGAAGGTGATGTATCGGTTGGCAAAACTGGGTTTCACACAGTCCTATACTTATTTCGCATGGAAGAATACGAGCGCCGATCTGGCGAAATACTTTACGGAGCTGACTGAAGCCCCGGTTCGCGAGTTCTTCCGCCCCAATGTGTGGCCCAACACGCCGGACATTTTGAACGAATATCTGCAGAAGGGCGGCCGGCCGGCATTTGTGGCGCGCCTCATTTTGGCCGCAACGCTCGGCGCGAGCTACGGGATTTACGGCCCAGCCTTTGAGCTGTACGAAAATCGGCCCATGCAGGCGGGCAGCGAAGAATATCTAAATTCCGAGAAATATGAGATTCGGGTTTGGGACACGGACAACCCGAACAGCCTGAAGGACTTGATCACGCACGTGAATGCCATTCGCAAGGCGAGCCCAGCGCTGCATGGGGATTGGAGCCTGCGATTTCACCCGGTCGACAACGAGCAACTGATTGCGTACAGCAAAGTCTCGGAAGATTTCACCGACGTGATTTTGGTTGTCGTCAACCTTGACCCACACAACACGCAAGCGGGCTGGATTTCCGTCGCTCTAAAAGAGCTGAAGCTAGGCGATCACGAAGCATACCAAGTGCATGATTTACTCACCGATGCGCGCTACGTGTGGCGGGGCTCAAAGAATTTCGTGCAGTTAGATCCATCGATCCTCCCGGCGCATATCTTCCGGGTTCATCCGATAGGTTGACCTTTGCAGGATTCACCGACTCCACCTTCTATCGTTTCTCAACCGCACCAGGAGAGCTCCGCCTTGCTCTTGCAGGACGAAAACCTCTGGTACAAAGACGCGGTTATCTATCAGCTTCATGTGCGGGCGTTCTGCGACAGTAATGCGGACGGGATTGGCGATTTCCGCGGGTTGACCAGCAAGCTCGACTACCTGCAAGAGCTGGGCATAAATGCAATCTGGCTTTTACCCTTTTATCCTTCGCCTCTGCGTGACGACGGATACGACATCGCTGACTACACTTCCGTTC
This sequence comes from Candidatus Acidiferrum sp., assembly GCA_036513675.1. Taxonomy (GTDB): domain Bacteria; phylum Acidobacteriota; class Terriglobia; order Acidiferrales; family UBA7541; genus Acidiferrum. Next base: position 21,984 of record DATBYP010000396.1, on the reverse strand, counting down.
ACCCCTCGTATGGATCGCTCCAGGACTTTAAGGAATTTCTGACCTCGGCACACAACCGGCGCATTCGCGTGATTACCGAGATGGTGGTCAATCACACATCAGACCAGCATCCGTGGTTTCAAGAAGCGAGGAGTTCCCGCGAGAACCCGAAACGAGATTGGTATGTTTGGAGCGACACGGACAGTCGTTATCAGGGCGTGCGTATTATTTTCGTCGATACAGAGATGTCCAACTGGGCCTGGGACCCAATTTCAAAATCGTATTACTGGCACCGCTTTTTCAATCATCAGCCGGACCTGAATTACGACAATCCCGCGGTTCGCGAAGCGATGTGGGAAGTGATGAAGTTCTGGCTCGACATGGGGGTCGACGGTTTTCGCTTGGATGCGGTCCCTTACTTAATTGAGCGAGACGGCACTTCGTGCGAGAACTTGCCTGAAACTCACGAGATTATTCGCGACTTTCGCAAGCGTATCGACCTGGCGTATCCGGGCAAAATGTTGCTGGCGGAGGCCAATCAATGGCCCGCTGATGTGCGCTCCTATTTCGGAAATGGCGACGAATTCCATATGGCGTTTCACTTTCCGTTGATGCCGCGGATGTTCATGGCCGTGAAGCTGGAAGACCGCAAACCGATCATCGAAATTTTGGAGCAGACACCGCAGATTCCGGACACTTGCCAGTGGTGCATCTTCTTGCGCAATCACGATGAATTGACGCTGGAGATGGTCGCCGACATCGAACGCGACTACATGTACGACGAGTATGCGGTCGACAAGGCCATGCGCATAAATCTGGGGATTCGCCGCCGCCTGGCGCCCATGATGGAGAACGATCGCCGGCGCGTCGAGCTGTTGACCGGACTGCTCCTTTCCATGCCGGGAACTCCGATCATTTACTACGGCGATGAAATTGGCATGGGCGACAACATTTATCTGGGCGATCGAAACGGAGTGCGCACTCCGATGCAATGGAACGGCGGATGGAATGCCGGCTTTTCGTCGGCAGATCCCGAGCGGTTGTATTCCCCGTTGATCTCCAATCCTGTTTATGGCTACCAGGGGATCAACGTGGATTCGCAGAGACGGTCAGCACATTCGTTACTATCGTGGACAAAGTCGGTGATTCAGACGCGAAACGCTTTTCGAGTGTTCAGCCGCGGCTCGATTGAATTCCTGAATCCTTCAAACCACAGAGTACTGGCTTACGTGCGCCGCCTAGGCGAAGAAAAAGTGCTCATTGTGAACAACCTTTCTAGTTCGGCGCAAGCGGTCGAGCTAAATTTGCAGATGTATAAGAAGCATATCCCGATAGAGATGTTCGGCAGAAACCTGTTTCCTCGGATTGGGGACTTACCGTACCTGCTGACGTTGGGTCCTTATCAGTTTTATTGGTTCCGTCTCCGTCGAATTTGACTTAGTGGGCTAATGCCGCAAGGAAGTTTCTCAACCGCGTTCAGATCGTTGGGCAATAAGGAGCACAAGGGACTTGGCTGAAGACAGTTTTCTCGCAGACGATTTTCTTCGAGAGCTTATGAGCGTCGGCGAGGTCGACCTGCTTGTAGGGATTCCGTCCTACAACAACGCTTCAACGATCCGGCAGGCTTTGCAAAGCGTCGAAGAGAGCCTTCGGCAGAATTTTGTCCGCGAACGCGCGGTGATTTTAAATGTGGACGGCGGGTCCGGAGACGAGACCAGGCAAATATTTGTGCAGAGCAGCGAGCGAAGAGACGCCGGCCACAAGGGTTTGACGTCGCTACGCACTATCCATCGCATTTTCTGCGAGTACGACAGATCGCCGTCTCAGGGACTGGCGCTGCGGACTATCGTCGCCGCCGCCGATCTGCTTCGCGCAAGAGCGTGCGCGGTCATTGCGCCGACAACGACGAACCTGACCCCTTCCTGGGTCGCGAACTTGCTGCGGCCGGTCTATCGTGAAGGCTTGGATTTTGTTGCTCCCCTCTACGTACGCAGCAGATTTCAGGGACTGTTAGCGCGCGATCTGCTTTATCCCATGAGCAGGGCTGTCTTCAGTCAGCGAATCCGCGAGCTTTATTCCGACGAATGGGGATTTTCCGGCCGATTGGCGAGCCAATGCCTGGAGCAGGACGTATGGCATGAGGAGGCCGTTCGCACGCGTCCGGAAGCTTGGATGGCAATTAGGGCGACTAGCGCGGGGTTGAAGTGCGGTCAGTATTTCTTAGGACCGAAAACGGCGGCTCCGGCGGCTAGCGGCCCGGACATCGTTGAGGCTATCCGCCAGACCGTCGGCAATTTTTTCTGGTGTATGGAAACAAACCAGCCCAACTGGATTGGCCCCGCGAATTCGCAACCGGTCCTCACCTTTGGTCCTGATCACGAGTTATCAAGCGACGGTATCCCGCCGAGCCAGGAAAAGACTTTCGACCTTTTTCGCAGCGGCGTTAACGAATTGGAGCCGATCCTGGCTGCCATCCTCGCGAAGGACACACACGCGCAGGTCAAGACAATCGCCTTGAGTGACCGCTCCAAATTTCATTTTGCGGGGGAGCTGTGGGTCAAGACTCTGTATGAGTTTGCTGCGTCGTATCATCATGCAGTGCTTAATCGCGACCATCTCGTGCAGGCGTTGGTGCCCCTGTATCGCGGTAGGCTCTATTCGTTTCTGCTGGAACATGCGAATTCTTCGGGGGAAGCGATGGAAACGCAATCCGAGATTCTGTGCCAGGAATTCGAACGCCAAAAACCGTATCTCATCGAGAGATGGACGGCGAAAAGTTGAGGTGCAGTCATGAAGGAAGTAATTATCCAAGGACTCAGCCAAGCGTACAGCAACCTGGTGCACATGTTTGCCGAGTTCTTGCCGAGATTGTTGGTCATGCTCGTGATTGTCCTCGTTGGATTGCTCGTCGCTTATTTGTTGAAGACAATTTTGCGCACGGTACTCCACGTCACCAGGCTTGACCGGTTATCCGAAGAGGCCGGAGCTTCGCGCTTCCTGCGAATGGCGGCACTGCCTTCGATGACGGAACTGCTGAGCCGCTCGCTGTTCTGGGTGACTTGGATAGGCTTTATCTTGATCGGAATAAGCGTCCTCGGAGTCGCAGGTCTCCAGGACCAGATTTCGAGATTGTTTTTGCTGCTACCGGCGATATTCGTGGCGATTTTGATCTTGTTCTTGGGGCTTGTGACCGCGAATTTCTTCTCGCGCGCTGCGCTCCTCGCCGCCGTGAACGCCGGCTATCCAGCGCCGAAGTTGCTGAGCTGGTCCATCCGGTTTCTAATTTGGGCTCTGGCCGTTTCCATGGCTTTGGAACAGGTGGGGGTCGCGCGGCAGACAGTGATCGCGGCGTTTTCCATTGTATTCGGAGCTTTTATGTTTGGGCTGGCGATTGCATTCGGTTTGGGCGGGCGAGATCTCGCCCGCGACTTCCTGGAGCGAAGTCTGAGCGAGAAGAAGAAGGAAAAGTACGAGGAACCTCAGCCACTGTGATTTGTTTCTGAACATTTCTGCTTGATCGAAAAGTTGAGGAAATGTGCCAAGCGATCGTATGTTCGGGGAAATGCTTTCTGAGCTTCGGCAGAACCTTCCCGGTCAACTGCCGTCCTTTTTAGCGGGTCAACGCTGGTTCGGGGGGAAAGCGCGGCAGATTCTCGGAGTTGAGATTGCTGATGCGATTCCCGTCGGCAGCGATGAAACGAAGGCGATTGTGTTGCTGGTCACGGTGAAATACTTGGAAGGAGCGGAAGAAACGTACTCCATTCCACTCGTTGCAGGGCAATCTGGCGGTGACGATTCAGGGCGAAGATTGGAAATGGGGAACGGTTCAGGGCTTATACTTCGCGACGCCTTCTCTAGCCAGGAATTTCTTGCAGAGCTTCTTGACATCGCAGCACGACAGGGCGAAGTGCCAGGCGAGATGGGGCGGCTACGCGGAGTTCGTGCAGCGTCTTTTTCGGAGCTCGTCTCTTCGGCCGAGGCCGTCCGGCCCAAGCTACTGACCGGCGAGCAAAGCAATAGCTCCGTTATTTATGGGAATCGCGTCATCCTGAAATTCTTCCGGCGAATCGAAGAAGGGGAGAACCCGGACCTGGAGATCGGCAGATTTTTGACGGAAAAGGCGCGCTTTCCGCACGTTCCTCGTATTGCCGGTTTCCTCGAATACCAAGCGCAGCGCGGAAAGACAGCGACACAGGCCATTCTTCAGGAGTTTGTGCCAAATCAGGGAGATGCCTGGCGTTACGTGCTGAAAACTCTAGCTGCCTTCTATGAACGGGCCGAAGACACTGGGGAGCGCGAATTCTCTGCTTCGGAAGGCCTTCCCGAATTTGCCGGCGAAACAATGGCTCGCCTTCTCGCTGAAATTGGCGTTCTGGGCAAGCGGACCGCTGAACTGCACCTTGCCCTCTCCTCTGACAGCGATGATCCGGCGTTTGCTCCTGAACCGTTCACGATGGAATTTCAAAATATGTTGGAAGCCTCGTTCGCGGAACTCAGCAGCCAGACGCTGCGCTTGCTACGCGGGCGGATGGCGAGCGTGCCCGTCGAGTACAAAGACACGGCGGCGGAAATCGCCGCACGAGAACAAGACATCCTGCGCGCCTATCGCGCTGCTTTAATCGCTCCGATCAAAGCAATGCGCGTCAGGGTTCATGGTGACTATCATTTGGGCCAGGTGCTTTATACCGGCTCCGATTTTGTGATTATCGACTTTGAAGGAGAACCGGCGCGGCCGTTGTCCGAGAGACGTGGCAAACAGTCTCCATTGCAGGATGTTGCCGGAATGCTGCGCTCGTTTCACTATGCGGCGTTTGCTCCGCTCCTCGGGCCGGCCACAGGTAATTCCATTTCGCGAAGCCGATTCGCCGGGGTTAGCCGGTGGGCGGAAGCGTGGAGCCGGTGCGCGACAAATCGATTTCTGGGGCAGTATTATGAAGTTTCTGGAGCCGCAACCTATCTTCCAGCTGACTCGCACGATCGAGCGACACTGCTGCAAGTTTACCTTCTCGCGAAAGCTATCTACGAACTCGGCTACGAACTCAACAATCGGCCCGGTTGGGTCGGCATCCCGTTGGAGGGAATCTCTCGTTTGTTGTCTTCTTGAACGCTGGGCTTTCGCGCTGGCAAGTTACCCAATACTTTGCTTCGAGAGATTCGCGCCCCTAAGTAACGCAACGGGGAAAGAAAGCATCATCTCGCCGATGGCCAGTGACGTCTGCGCATCGCCGGCCGTTGACAACCTCGCTCCGGTGAAGATGTTTTCCCAAGAGCGCGGTGCGGCATCCGGCAGACGAATGCTAACGTCTCTCAAGAAATCGTGGGGATCGATGCTCGCCTGTTCCTCTCGGGCGCGCGCCAGCCATCTAGGCGCCACGAGGAGAGCCCATTCACGTTTATGATGGCGCAGGACAGCCAGGATGTGTTCCGCGTTCGGGCCGGTAACCTTGAGTTCGAGGAAATCGCCCTTCGAAAAAAGCTCCACACGCTCTCGCCGCATGTTCAGCGCTTTACAAATCGCATAAAGTTTTATGCGGCCGTCCTGCCAATGCCGCGCGAGTTCGCTTGCGAAGGAAGCTCCTACCTCTGATGGCTTCTTCAGCGTCGCCAGCATGGATGTACGCTCGGCGAAATCGACCGGCTGCCGATTGTCCGGATCGACCAAGCGCAAATCCCACAATTCGGAGCCCTGGTAAAAATCGGGAATTCCCGGCGAAATAATCTTCAGCAGCACCTGGGTTAGTCCATTGACCATTCCGCCGTACGCGATGCTTTGCTGAAATTCACCGAAGTCGCGCAGGAAGACATTGCTGTTGGCCGATTTCAGGATGGAGGCGACAAACTTTTTTAGGGCATTTTCGTGGGCCGTGTTGGGCAATGTCCAACGCGTGTAAACCATAGCCTCGCGAGTGGCTTTAATCGAGTAAGCCTGTAAGCGGTCCACGAGCAAAGCGTCTTCGTGCCCGCCGGCCGGCCACATTCCGAGCAGCGTTTGGTACAAAAATATCTCTTCGTTGCGATCAGGAACCTGCTGCCCGTCGACTTGCGTTTTGTATTTCGCGTTGAGCTTCGACCATCGCTCGAGGCGTTCCTTCCACTGCCCGGGAATCTCCGAGAGCACGCTGATTCGAGCTCGCACGTCCTCGGCTCGTTTGGTGTCATGCGTTGTTGTGGCGTTCATCGAGTCCGGCCAGCGCTTGCGCCTGTCCGCAACAAAGCGCGAGAAGCTTTCGGCCACCGCCGCCGATGGACGCGGTTCTCCTCCGACTTCGTTCAGGGATATCAGCGGGTTGTAGACATACAGGAAGGTGTCTTCGAAGGCCTTGGCCATGATCGGACCCGTGACTTGCTGCCAACGCATCACGAAATTCAGTCGCGCTTCACGTTGGTCCGACAGAAGATGCGGCCGATTCCTTACAAGTAGCACGTCGCGGATAAAATCAAAATGCGTAGGTTGCAGGTAGAACTTCCGAGCGCGTGCTTCTTCAATGGCCTGCTCGATTACTTTGGCATCTTCGCGAACCACTTCCAAATTCCGGATATACGTTCGATACACCGGCAACTGCGCGGTGGTCTCAAACAGCGCTTGGGTCAAATCGCTCCGCGATAAATCTCGCGCATAGCGATCCTTGTCCGCGAGCAAGGTCAACTGATGACCCAAGGAGCGCATCTCGACTCCCAGCAGCGTCGACATGACCAGCTTTTTTTTCTGATACAGAAGGTCCGCGTAGATCAGCTTCTTGCCTACAAAGCGGTCATAGACCTCTTCGATGCACTTGGCTCCTTTCGGGTCAACGAAGACGCTGTTCAGCGCGTTCAAGAAGTCGTAGCCGGTTGTTCCGCTCGCCGGCCATTCCCGGGGGAGCCGTTCCTTGCGTGCCAGGATTTTTTCCACGAAGACACAAATCTCGCGAGGGTGGTCAAGCGCTGCATCCTTGGCGAGCTGTTCGCGCAAGCGATTCAGGTAAGCGAGCGGGTCACGTAGCCCGTCAATATGGTCAACGCGCAAGCCGTCTACGGGAGGTTGCGCGGCCAGCCGCATAATTAGCCCGTGAGTCGCATCGAAAACCAGCGAATCCTCGACGCGCACGCCAACCAAATCCGTAATCGTGAAAAACCGCCGATAATTAATTTCTTCATTCACGTTTTGCCAGTAGGACAAGACGTAGAATTGCTGTGCCAGCAGCCGCTCCAGGGGCGAAAAGCTAGCCGGATCGCCTCGCTGCCCCATGAACTCGCTTAGCCTCTCGTGCAAGTAGGTCTCAATATCCGGATGGCTGCTTACGAGCTGACGTAATCGTTCCCGTAAAGCTTCGAATCGTAAACGCTTGTCGCCGGCTTCCCCAGGTTTCACGGTTGCGGGAGAGGGCAGCGCCGCAAATGCCGCTACGATTCCAGAGTATTCCTGATAGGCGGTCGACTCTTCTCCTAACTTGTCCCGAAGTTTGTCGATGTTCCTGCCGAGAATTCCCGTGTAGGTTTTTGGGGCCAGCGGGAACAATGAGTCGAAGTACTGAACAAATAGACGGCCGTCGGAAAAAATCAGCTGGAACTCTGCTCCTTCCAACACTTCGGCAAATGGCCGCCCAAGAACGGGAAGCAAAAGTTTGCTGTCAAGAGAGCGGGAGGGCGGATGCCAATCCACGTCAAAGTAGGACGCATACGCCGACTCCGGCCCGTGCTCTAGCACGTCCATCCACCAGGAATTCTCGCTGCTTGCGGACATGTGGTTCGGCACGATGTCCAGAACCAAACCCATCCCGCGATTACGCAGCTCGGTTTGTAGTGAGTAGAAATCCGCTTCGGTGCCCAGTTCTGGATTGAGGCGCGTGGGATCGATGACGTCGTAGCCATGCGTGCTTCCAGCGTGGCTCCGCAAGATCGGCGAAGCATAGATGTGCGTGATGCCCAACTCGGAAAAATAATCGAGCAGCTTCGTCGCGTCTCGAAATGTGAAGTCCTTATTGAACTGCAACCGGTATGTTGCGGATATAGGCGTGCTGCGTTCCATCAGAACTGTTCCTCATTGGCCATTGATCCGCAAGCTTTCGCGAAGTAGTGCCAGCTCATCGAAGAGACTTTTTACCGCACCGCTCTCGACTTGCGCTTGCTCACGCAACTCGTCCATGGTTTTGATGAGCGGGCCGTAACAGATGTTTTGCACTTCCCAGAGCACGACAGGGAAGGGAAGCGTGCTCACAAATTTGAGGAGGGTGGTTAGCTTTTGCACCACTTCCAGATCCATTGGGCCAGACACGAAAAACTCCGCCTCCGTCTCCAAGCGCCTGCGAATCGCATATTCCAAACCAGGCACATCAAGAGCAATGTTGCTTGCCGCTGCCTCCTTCAGATAGCTCTGTATGGCGTCCAGATCGGGATCACGCTGTTCAAACGCCTGCTTCAATTGGCTGTTAAGCGCGATTTGTGCGGCGGACTGGAACGCTGCGGGTACGGGAATTCCCAGCCCATTCAGAAAACGAATAAGGGGCGCTTGGTTTTCGTAGATGCTTCGATAGGCCGCTGCGGCCGTGGCCAGTGATTCTTTGAGAATGACGTCGACGATCTTTCTTTGTTCGTCGCGGAACAAGGTGCGCAGGGAAAATGTTTTGTTGGAGAATTTCTCTGTGAGTGTCTGAAGAGCTTGCGTGGCATCCGCTTTGGAAAAGGAATCTGCCAAGGAGCTTTTTAGCTGATCGTAGTCTTCAGACTTCTCGAAGCGGCTGACCCCGCCGGCAATATTATGGTCTCCGAGGTGCAATACTGCAAAATCGAGGGTCGCCGCTTCTCTGGTAATGTCGGAGCTGAATCGTGCGCGGCCCACAGCCAACTTGTGCTTTCCTTCGACCTCTAAGGAATAATCCTCGCGCTGGACGTTGTAGCAATAAATTCTAGTTCGCTCGCCAAAAGGTTCGAAAAGCGAACTGATCGCGTAATGCCCGGCAAGCTGGTCCGTTGAGATAAACGCGGGTTTGACCCATTTTCCGTAGACTTGCTTCCCGTCGCGATGCTCAGGGAGATTGCTCTTTGCCGCGGCGAGGCGCTCCATGAATCCCGCTTCAATACCGTCAGCGCCGAAATCCTGAGCGAGCCGTATTGCCCGTCCCGCGTAAAGAATAACCTGCACGGTCTCCAAGCCAGACAGCTCGTCGAAAAACCATCCGCAGCTGGTGTACATCAACATTGCGTGGCGCTGCATTTCCAGCAGCTTCAACGCGGCGACTTGTTCCTCGTCGCTCAAAGGGTGTGTCGCATGATACCCCAAGAAATTCAAAACGTTCTCTTCCGCTCGGTTAAGGACCACTTGGATGTATTCGTCGCGAGCGGCCCATACATCTTTCAGCAGCGGTCCAGCTTTTTCTTCATAAAACGGCGCGAGTTGATCGCGTAGCCAATCGAGCGCCGCACGTAGGGGCGCGCGCCATTCTTGATTCCAGCCAGCGTGCCCACCCGAATTGCACCCGCAATTCGACCGCCAGCGTTCCACCCCATGGACGCAGCTCCAAGAGCTATTGTTTACAATTTCTACGAAATGATCCGCCGGATGCTTCTCGAGAAATTCGCCATAATTTGTGAGTTGCGCGAGTTTATTTGTTTCGATGTGATGCAGCGCGTAGGAAAGCGCCATCTCTCCAAAACGGTGGTGATGACCGTAACTTTCGCCGTCTGTCGCGATGTGGACCAACTGCGGCCACTGCCGCGCGTCCGAAAAACCGCTTACCAACCGGTCAGCAAAGCGCTGGCCATTGTCCAGCAATCGTTCGAACGCCACGCCTTGCGAAATCGGTCCGTCGTAGAAAAACACGGTAATGGTTCGTCGCGACGGTAATTGCACCAGATAGGCGCGACTGGGATCGACGCGATCGCCGCTGACGTCCTGCCAAGATCGGTTGCCGCGCTTGCGAATACGCTTAGCCTGCCGGGGCGCAAGTACGGTGAATTTGATTCCGTTCGCGGCCAACACGTCAAGTGTTTCGGTGTCGACTGCCGTTTCCGGTAGCCACATTCCTTCGGGCAGCCGGCCAAAGCGGTACTCAAAATCGCGTATCCCCCACTTCACTTGCGTGATTTTGTCGCGGCAATTCGCCAGCGGCATGATCATGTGGTTGTAAGCTTGCGCGATGGCTGAACCGTGACCGGAGTATTTCTCCCGGCTGATCTTGTCGGCTTCGCGCAGGGCTGCGTGGATCTTGGGAGCTTTCTGTTCAATCCAGGAAAGGAGTGTCGGTCCAAAATTGAAGCTGATCCGCGCATAGTTGTTCACAAGTTGCACGATGCGCTGTTCACCATCGAGGATTCGCGATGTGGCGTTGGGCGCGTAGCACTCCGATGCCACTCTCTCGTTCCAGTCATGGTAAGGATAAGCGGAATCCTGCAGCTCGATGGCTTCGAGAAAGGGGTTCTCTCGGGGCGGTTGATAGAAATGTCCGTGCACACACAGATATCGCATCATGACTCCGAAGGAGAAACTGGTCGTTCGAACACGACGAAAGACCGCGGCCGCACGGTCAGCACAGACTGCGACGAAGCACTTATTTGGGATGGAAGGTCCGTTCCCGGTCCGAGCCACTCAAGATCGGATGAGTCGATTTTCTTTGCCCACTCGCCTTCCAGAATGCCGTTGCTCAGCTCTGCGGAAGCATCTCCAAAATTGAAAATCATCGCCAGGTGTGTTGTCCGGGCATCCTGCAAGGCAAGCAGCGCCTTCGAGCCTTCAAATTCCCGGACGGACGGCGCTCCCACGTGGCCCAAACCGTGTTCGTTGCGAAAGTGAAGCAGCATTTGGTAGAAGCGCAGCATCGTGCGATGCGGCTCTTCGTCCGCGAGTTCTGGTTTCAGTCGAGATTTGGTGAACGTGGATTCCGCCTGCGGATCGGGAATCTGGCCCTGCCAGCTAAACGATCGAAATTCTTCGGCTCGCCCGCGGCGCACCGCTTCCGATAAATTTGGATCACCGTGGCTGGTGAAGTATAAAAACGGCGCCGTCTCTCCATACTCCTCGCCCATAAACAGCAGTGGCACGAACGGCGAAAGCAAGTTCGCACCGGCGGCCAGCTTCAAACTTTCGAAATTCACAAGCGAACTAAGGCGTTCGCCAAGCGCGCGGTTGCCGACTTGGTCGTGGTTCTGCGTGCAGACCAGATAATTTGAGCCCTTAAGCGGCGGCGGGCGATTTCCATGTCGCCTCCGCCGGTGGCGCGAATATTGGCCGGCGTAGTACCAACCCTGCTTCAGCGTGCCCGCCAAATGTTGCACTTCGCCGAAGTCCTCGTAGTAGCCGCCACTCTCGCCGGTTAGCAGCGTATGTACAGAATGATGAAAGTCGTCGCTCCATTGCGACGGCATTCCCAGTCCGCCCACACATCTGGAACGCAGCACGCGCGCATCGTTCAGATCGCTTTCTGCAACCAGAGAAATGATTCGGCCCGCTCTCGCGGCCAAAGCATCAACCTCTTTTGACAGTTCCGCCAGAAAAGGGATTGCGCTCGCATCAAAAATCCCGTGAATAGCGTCCAGCCGCAGCGCGTCAATATGAAAATTCTCCAGCCAGTACAGCGCGTTCTCGATAAAAAAATGACGCACCTCATCGCTGTACGGACCATCAAAGTTGAGCGCGGCTCCCCAGGGTGTCTTGTAGTGATCCGTAAAATACGGACCATACTCGCCGAGATAATTGCCCTCGGGCCCGAGGTGGTTGAAGACGACGTCCAGGGCTACGGCGAGGCCCTGCGAATGCGCAGCATTCACCAAGAGCTGTAAATCGTGCGGCGTCCCATAGCTGCTTTGAACCGCAAATGGGTACACACCGTCGTAACCCCAATTCCTCGATCCTGGAAACTGGGCGATCGGCATTATTTCGATGGTCGTCACGCCAAGCTTGGCAAGCTGATCCAGACGGGCGAGCAGCGCTGCGAAGGTTCCTTCTTGCGTGAATGTTCCAACGTGCAGTTCGTAGAACACGCTGTTCTCCAGCGCAACCCCCTTCCAATGGATGTCCGTCCATTCGAAATGTTGCAAGTCCACCAGTTCCGAAGGTCCGTGGACTCCATCCGGTTGGCGGCGCGAGGCAGGATCCGGCCGTTCTTGCGAGTCGCCGAACCGGTACAGATATTTCGCTCCGGCCTGAACACTTTCCGCAATCGCGCTGTGATACCCCAGCGCATCGCGCTGCATTGGAATCAAGGACGGGCGATTGCCCGCCAGACGGAGCTCGAGACGCTCATGCTTAGGCGCCCAGACAGTGAAATTCCACGCTCCTCCGGAAATGGGAGCAGCCCCCAGTGTGGCGGGGCGCGGTAGCTGATTCTCGATCATGTGGCGGCAGCGTTCACGGTGCCGCCGTCTCGCTTTCGCCGGGTGTAGCGCTTAGATGTAGCGGAAAGTGGAAGCATGCGTCGGAGCAACTGCGGATCGCACAAAACAGGGTCGCCGCTCAAGAACAGAGTCCACGTAACGATAGGCGAACAAAGAACCTAGGAACCATACATGGGTCTCTGTAGATTATGACAGCTTTAGACCTTACCTCGCTCGTTTAGCCTGGTTCGGCGCTTCTTGACCATTAAAATGAGGTTGTGATCTTTAAAGGAAGCGGCAGCCGACGGCGGGTCGACTTCGGCCGTTAGGTTGGCCGCGAGAAATAGCTCTTGCCAGTGCTGCTCCGTTCGTCCGTTGGATTCCTGTTCGGTTTGAGCGTGCATTGCGCGCACGAGTACACGTGTTGGCCTGACGACAATTTGCATCCCCTGACCGGAGGCGTCCGGAATCGAAGCGCGGAGTGCCAGCCACGTTCCGGACTCGCGGACCTCCAGACTGGCGTGCAGAATCTCCGATTCCGCTCGCAGCCAGTTTGCTTCGTCATTCCCCGGCGCAGCTCCTGATTGCTCGAAAAGGACGCGCGCTCGGTCGCGAATTCTTTGCGAAACCGATTGCTCCAGCTCATCCGCCTCATGCCCATCGACGAAGCTTGGAGTCGTAGAAGCCAGTGCGGGTCGGGAGCTGAAGGCTAATTTTGTAGCAGGCATTTACACCTCGACTTAGAACGGCTGCACGCAAAGGAGCGGCAGGTAGCTATGCTGCGGTATTGAGTTTGGGAGTGCTGAGGCAGGTCTCTTGTGCACTTTCGGTTTCCGGCGACGCCTCTGCAACCGAATTCGCTTCGGTTTGCGGCGCTTCAAGGATCGGCATACGCGGAGCCTTTTCGTGCAACAGTCGCTCTGTGGCCGCCACCATCGGCTCCGCATGAAATCGCCGCTGCGAGGACGAATTGCAAAGCACGTTTGCTACTGCCATCAGACTCATTCCCTGGTGGTGCGCCAGCCAGCAGCGCACAATCTCGAAGGTACTTCCCGGTTTAACCCGGGACGGAGTGAAATCGGCAGCCTCGTAGAATCCGTAGCTTCCCAGCAAACCCATTGTTTCCAGACCGCGGAGATTGTCAACCGCACTCTGGGCGTCCGCGAGGAGCGCCAAGAAAGTGGAGTACGGCGAGACAACCAAGTCCTCGGGCTTTTCTTGACTTATTGCCAAACCGGGCACGCCAAAGGCCTGATAGTGATAGTGCCCATCAACGCTCAATTTCGCGCAGGACGATTCCGAGATCCCCCACGGTATAGATTGACTCTTCGCAAACTTCTTTTGCGCCCGTACGGCGGCCTGAGTTGTCTCGTCCAAGATCGTGTTCGGGTACGTCTTCATCCAGAGCATTGGCATCAAGTACTCGAACATGGTGCCAGTCCACGACAGCAGGACGCGCTCGGCCTCATAGCTCGTGAACTTGCGCTCAAGCGTCAGCCAGCTATCTTGCGGAATTTCGCCCTTCGCGATCGCCACAAATGTTGCCGCGCGAGCTTCCGACGGCAATAAGTCGTAGAAGTACGGCGCCAAACGCTGTTCCTCAACTTCGTAGCCGATACTCAACGCTTTCTTCTTCGCATCAAAGAACGATACGAAATCCATGCTCTTCGCCAAACTGTCGGCTTTTGCCGCCACTGCGGCCAAGCGCTTCGCCATACTGGCAGCCACGTCATGCGCACGACTTATCGCGGAACGCAGCAGCCGCAATGCCGCTTGCATTTCGCTGCCGGACCCGTCCTCTTGCAGTATGGCTGCGAGCTTTCGGTCCAGTGCCGCGCACAAGCGCGGCAACGACTCTAGCGTCAGCCGCTCGGAACGAATGATGTTCTGTATGTCGCGCGAATCGACGTACTTTGCGAACTGCGGCGCCAACCACGGCGCGAAATCGTAGAACAGGCTTTGCAGATGCGTGATCCGCAGGCACAGCTCGTGTCCCCACCACGCAATCTCGCTGCCTGATTCGGAAAGCTTCTTATCCAGCGCGACCACGTCGCGCTCAATGCTGGGCAGCGCCTCCGCCCATTTCGCCGGCGAGGCTCCCAGGGTCTTCACTCTCATTTTCAATTGCTGAATCAAGGTCAAACGCTCGTCCCAACGCTCCGGCCGCAGCAAGTCTTCGAGCGTGTCCAGGTGATCGGCAACGCCCTTCCAGAGTTGCGCGGAGAATATCGAGTCGTTCATCGCTCCGAGGCATCCCTGCTTCAGGGTCCACAAGCAGCAAACCAGATTTCCATTGTCGACCGAGGAGATAAAGCGCGGCTTAACTGCCTCTAACGTACGCGTGTCATACCAGTTGTAGAGTTGGCCGTTCAGCCTTGGCATGCGGTCAACGGATTCGAACGTCTTTTCCGTGTCCGCGACAAATTCCGGCAAAGTCACAAACCCCATGTCCATTGCCGCAAGCCTGGAATTGAACAGCAGTCCCAGATTGGTCGTGGAGATTCGGTGCACGATCAGCGATGCGGGCTCCTGGACGATATCCGGTATCAGCCAGTTTTCTTCCGGCGTGCTGAATTCCCGGAACAGCCGCCACGTCCGCAACGCCGATCTCCGCAGCAGAGCTTGATCCTTTGCGTCCATTCTTTTTTTCCCAGTGCGCGATGGCAGGCTCAGCCATTGCACGATTGGCTTGGAAAGGCCCCATAGCACCAGCAATGGCAGCGCCACCATGAATGATTCCGGCCGATCAACCGCCAAAAATAGGCCAACCAAAAAGGATAGCCAGGGCGTGATTTCCAAATAAATTTCCACCGGGCTCTTCCTTTGGCTCTGTTCTTCCGCTTCCGCGGAGGTTTCCCATTCCAGTAGCCGCTCATGCGTCACAGTCATGCGCACGATCGAACGTACCACCGCGTCGATCGTGACAAGGCTCTGGTGGCACAAGCACGCCACACGCATAAAGAGATTCGCCTGCGCCACTCCAAAATCAGCGGCCAGGTTTGTCCAGAACGCAGATGTAAACAGTGCGCGCCGCGCTCGCGCAATCGTTAGCGCAAACTGCGTGTATGTTGGCAGCGCGAGCATCGCCAACGTGACCAGCGTCCAGTAAAACGCATGCTTGGGGAAGAACAGCCATCCGCTCAGCAGCATTGTGAACATGGCCATTTCGGTCAGGCTGCGCCGCAGGTTATCCAAAATCTTCCAGCGCGAGATGATGGACAGCGGATTGCGCGCCATTTTTCCGAAAAAGTCCGGCACGCGCGGTAGCAGCCAAAAAATAATCTGCCAATCTCCGCGGACCCACCGGTGTTTCCTCCGGCTGAACGCGCTCATGTGCGATGGATAGTCGTCCACGACTTCGATGTCGGAAACGAGCCCGGCCCGCGCATAGGCGCCTTCAATCATGTCATGGCTGAGAATGGCGTTGCACGGAAACCGATGCTCGAGCACCTGCTGAAACGTCTTGACTTCGTAAATTCCCTTGCCTGTAAAGCTGCCCTCGCCAAATAAATCCTGGTACACATCGGAAACCGCACGCGTGTAAATGTCAAGACCGGCGTCCGATGAGAAAATCGCCGCCAACCGCGACTGGTTTGCCGACTGAATACTGATGTCCACGCGCGGCTGCAGAATTCCGTAGCCCTCCACAACCGTGTTCGTCGTCGCATCGACAACCGCCTTGTTCAGCGGGTGAGCCATGGCGCCTACCAGCCTGCGCGCCGCATCGCGGGGCAGTTGCGTGTCCAGATCGAGCGTAATCACGTATTTCACGTTCGACAGAATCGAGAGCTTCCCAGCTTTTACGGGAAAATTGTCACTCGCTCCGAGCAACAAATTATTGAAGTCCAGCAATTTCCCGCGTTTGCGCTCCCATGCCATCCAGATTCCGTCGGACTTGTTGTAGCAGCGCTGCCGATGGAACAGAAAGAAGGAGCCTTTGCCTTCAGGAACATACTTCGCGTTCAATCCGTCGATCAAATCCGCGCAAGCTTTTGCCAGTGGGTCTCTCTCGTCGAACTGCTGCCCGGCGTCTGGCGGGTCGGTGAGCAGCGCAAAATGCAAGTTGCTGTCCCGATTAGCCAGGAACCGAATTTCCAGGTCCCGCACAGCACGCCTCATTTGTTCTTCACTGGTCAATAGTGTGGGCACAGCCACAATGGTTGTGCACTCACCGGGAATACCCATTGCAAAGTCCAGCTTCGGCAAAAGCTTCGGGGGAACCAGTGTGGTCGCAATCTGATTGATCAGCGCCACCGCGCACTCTGCGGCGGGCAGCAGCAGAAGCGCGACTACCGCAAAGCCTGAAATCTGCAAACCGATCCCTAGGACCGCCGCCGCAATCAAAAGGAACGTAACCAGCTCGATCGCCAGGATGTAAGAAAAATCCGGCCAGCGCATGACAAAACCTTGCAGTCGCTCCGCAAACGTCGGCCAGTATCCGATTTCGCGCTGCAGAGCCTTACGTCCGCCACCGACGAGGTAATACCCCACGTGCGACTGTCTTTCCGCGATTCTCTCGTTTCCCATCTGGTGCAAGCGGCTCGCCAAGCGCAGCGCCGCCTGTGCAATGGACTGTTCGCTCGCATTCGAGCGCTCGGCCATCTGCGTGATGGCTCTCCGATAGCTGTCTCGGCTCTCGAAATCCATTTGGGTGTACGCGCCACATGGATCTTTGCGCAAGATTTGCTCGACTATGTTGATTCGCTCCAACAGTTCCTTCCAGTCCGTATCTGACATTCTGCGCATGCTCGCAACCAGCCTCGACACATTGGCCGTCGCAGCGCTCACAGACTCGCTTTCCCACTGCCGCTCTCGCACGTCGGAATTCGGTGAAATTTGCAGTTTGTCCGCGCGCTCTGCCAACGCCTCCAGCAACACGAGGTCGGCAAACGGTTTCAACTGCCAAAGCTCGGCCATTTCGAAAGGTGCTATTTCCTGAACTGCGCTGAAGAATTGCTCGAACGTCAGCTCATTGAACTCGTAGTTCACGGCTCGAAAATAGCTGGCCACGCTCGCATACGCCCGCGGCACGCACCGATAACCCGTGCCCTCAACTTGCACAAGCTGTCTCGCGTTCCGAAGGACTTCTTTGACTTCCCGCAAACTCTCCCGCAAAAGCCCGATATTTTCCGTCAGCGTCTTCTCTTCATTGTTCAGAGCGCGTCCCGCCGCAGCGCCGTCACGCAGCGTTCTGCAGCGCGTTTCGATGGATTCCTTCGCTTCTCTCCACTTCACCTCCATTAAGAACGTGCGCTCTTTAGCATCGCTCACTTGCCACGACCGCGCTTCTGTGTGCGCATAGGAGCGAATTTGCTCGCGTTGTATTGTTGCTGACTGCAGCGGCAGTAGTTCGTCTTTGTGGCGCTTGCGTCCGCCCTTTCGCATCCAAGCTGGAGCCAGCGCTGTACTAAGGTCTGTATTTGGGTCTAACGGAAACTGCTGTTGGGTTGCCATTACTCTGTCCTTACGCTGTCCTTGCTTGGTTCACCGGTAACTTGCTGCCTGCAGTTCAAACATCTCGGCGTAGCGCCCGCCACGAAGCAGCAGCTGCTCGTGATCTCCCTGCTCGGCAATTTGTCCTGCTTCCAGGACAAGAATTCGGTCCGCCATCTTCACTGTCGAGAATCGATGCGAAATCAGAAGCGCCATCTTTCCGTGCGTTAATTCGGCGAAGCGCTGAAACACTTCATGCTCCGATTTAGCGTCCAGCGCCGCCGTTGGCTCGTCCAAAATCAAGAGTTGTGCGTCACGCAAATACGCCCGCGCTAGCGCCATCTTCTGCCACTCGCCACCTGACAGATCCACGCCGCCCTCGAACCTTCGGCCGAGAATCTGCTCATAGTTCTTGGGAAGTTTACGGATTACCTGCTCAGCCAAGCTCTTCTGCGCCGCGGAACGCACTCGAAACATGTTGTCGCGCTCTTCGATTTTCCCGATGGCGATGTTCTCCGCCGCCGTCATGTCGTAGCGCATGAAATCCTGGAAGATCACGCCGGTTTCCTTCCACAAATCTTCCAAGCTATATTCGCGCAAATCCACGCCGTCCAAAAGAATCTGCCCCGCCGTCGGGTCATAGAGCCGCGTAAGCAGCTTCACGATCGTCGTCTTGCCCTGCCCGTTTTCTCCAACAAGCGCCAATCGCTCACCGCGCCTCAAATGAAAACTCACGTCGCTAAGCACCAACCGCGTCTGCCCCGGATAGGTGAACGAGACGTTGCGGAACTCGAAGCCTTCGCGAATCGGCCGTGGCGCAGGAAGCGCGTTCGGTTTCGACGAAACCGTCGGTTCCATTGCAAAAAAGTCCAGCAGATCTGTGACAAAAAGCGCCTGATCCGCGATGGTGGAGAATGTGGCAAAAACTGCCTGAATGTTTGTGCTCGCGCCCGCAATCGCTCCGGTCAAAAAGTAGAGCGTGCCGATCGTCAACGCTCCAACAACCGTGTCATAAATCACAAATGCATAGCTTCCGTAATATCCGACCGTTCCCAGCAGGCTCAGCAGTCCGCCGACGATCAGCTTGCGCTTCGCCAGCCCTACGGTCTGCGCGTGCAATTCGTTCGAGAGCTTTGCATAGCGCCCCACCAAAAATGGCGCAAGGCCAAAGAGCTTCAGCTCCTTCGCGCTCTCCTTGCTCCCGCCGAGCACTCGCAAATACTCCATCTCACGTTTCGCAGGAGTCTGGCGGAAATTCAACGAGTAGCCCATGAACGCGAAGTGCGTCTCTCCCAAAAACGCGGGAACCACGCACGCCACGAGAGCGATCAGGATCCAAGGCGAGAAAAACAAAATTCCCGCAGCCAAGCTGACTGTGGTGACCAATTGCTGAATGAGCTGCCCTGTCGCCTGGATCAAAACAATGCGATCCGTACCTTGCACCCGCGCCCGCTCCATGCGGTCATAAAACAAGGGATCCTCGAACGACGTCAAATCCAGTCGCGACGCATGCTCCATGATTTTCGTGCTGATGTGCCGGCTGTATTTGTCCGCGAGCACCACGTCACAAAAATTGATCATCCGCGCTAAGATGGCGGCGAGACTGGCGAGCCCGAATTCCAGGGCCACCAGCCACCAAAAGTAATGCGGCAGCGCTGTGTGATGTGCGGTTAGGTTGTAAACGTCATCGATAATGACCTGCGTGACTTTCAACACCGCCAGGGGCAGCAGCGCCGTCATCACTCGTAGCGTTACGCTCGCCACGATCACCGTCGGCGCTGCTTCCCACACCATGCGCAGCACCGGCGGAATATTTCTGAGCGCCCGAAGCCGTTCGCGCCAACGCGGGGCAGTTTTTGAAATTACGGCCATTTCGCCGGCTCCTTACTTCCATCAGTCAGTTAGAAACGGAGCAACTGAGTGTCGCCCGGCAATTCGGTTTCTGCACGTCGGGGGCCATGCGATTGTCGCGCTAACCCTTTGCTACTGTGAGGCTTACGCGAAGAGTGCTTCATTGTTCTTCTGTTTTTTTTTCGCCCCATCCGCAAGTTCTTCATAGCTTTGCTTGATTTTGAGAAGTGGCGAGGTACCAGAAGTGCCACTCGTAATCAATGCGTCTAAGGGCGCCTACAATATTGCCTGTAGGCGCTCGGCGCACGGTGCGATGCAGGACTCCGCGCATCTAAATTTTGGAGAGGAATTCGTGACTGGCACCGCAAAACTTCCCACTGCGCGCATACTCCTCGCATTCGCGCTCTGCATCACTCACTGCGGAGCCGCCTCGGCTTACGAGGCACCTTTGCCTCCGGCAGCGCTGCACGAGGCTTACATATTGGGGCAGCGAAACGATCAAAGCACGGCGACTTTTCTAAATCCGTATTTGAAGCAGATAACGGAGGGCGCCCAAGTTCCACACATTGCTGAGATTCAAATCCTCACGCCCTTTGCCCAGGTTGTGGACCTTTCCCGCCGCTTCACCAGCGGCTATACCGAAGAGCAGGCCGCTCGCGAATATCATCAGCGCGGTGACACCGTGGTTGTTCGCATACTACTCATGCTCCCAGCCGCGTACCCAAAACCCGAACCCTCCCCGGCGGAAGCCCCTGCGCCCGCGCCGCAGCCGCCTGCGCCAAACACCGCGCTACAGCCTGAAAACTTTTGGCAGAATTTTCGCTTCGACACCAAGCAGCACGGTAAGACCATTCCCACCCGTTTCATCCGCAACAAACCCATCTACTCCACGCCGACCAAGGACACACCCGCCGTGCTGGACGGTGCGACGGTGTGGCTGGAATACGACTCGAAGGACGTGGCGTCAGACGAAACCGTGGTCGAAGTTACGACGCCTGACTCAAAGACAATCGACGCGACTTTTGACTTGAAGAAGGTCCGTTAGTTCAACCGAGTGGCAAAGTTTCTGCAGCTCGAGAGGTTGGCTGATGGTTGTTACTCGCTGTTACGCCCCTTTGGCAGTTGCGTCTTAATGTCATACTTTTGATTCGCGCGCACTTCGATTTCCGTGTCAAATGACTGGTATCCCGGCAAGGTAATCTTGATGTGGTGCTTGCCCGGGCTTAGCAGCATTGCCCGGCCGGCTCCTCCAAACTCATGCGCGTGTCCTGCAAACTGGTCGTCCACGAAAACTGCCGCTCGATCCGGGTCGATTGACAGCTTCACCTCCGCGCTCACCGTGGGGTATTGGGCCTGCGGATCTTTCGCTAGAGACACCCGCAAGGTCTGGACTGCATTCGGTTCAACCGTAATTTTTTGATCTACAGACCGGTAACCCGCCTGGCGCACGGATATTTCGTGCTCGCCCGGCAGAAGCAGCAGCTTCTTCGACCCTTTCAGTTCGCTGAGGTATCCCACATATTTTCCGTCCACCCACACGCCCGCCGTTTTCGCTGCTCCGTTCTCTGGCTTAAAGCGAACCTCTCCCAATATTTGGTTGTTCTGCGCCGCAACGGGCAGCGCCATCGCGGACAACAATGCCATAGACACTCCGAGTTTCCGTATTCCCGAGATTCTTGCATGCATAAGAAGCCCCCGTTTAAGAACAGATCGTTGATAGGAAATAAGATGCAAGCAGCCAACCAACGGTACAACCTGGGCGTTCCGTAAAGACATAAAAATATGTGACTTATAGTTTCGTCTCGCGCTTAGGCGGGTACTAATACCGATAAATCTTACTCGATGCTTCTCGACTAGCCCTGAACGCTCGGCCGCGCTTCCGCAACGGTTTCCGGTAGGTGCCTCTTTGGCGCAGGCCCGGTAGATTCCCTGACCACAAACTCCGGCTCAATCGCAATCTCCGACTGGTGCGTTCCGCGTTTCTCAATACGCTCAATCAGTGTTTGAGCGGCGATTTGGCCCATCCTTAGTAGCGGCTGTCGTACCGTAGTCAGCGCCGGGTTGCCAAATGCCGCTCCCGGAATGTCGTCGAATCCCACGACCGACACATCGCCCGGGACTCGCAAGCCCGCTTCACGGAGCGCCCAAATCGCACCGATTGCCGAAATATCGTTATAAGCAAAAACTGCGGTGAAGGGCCGCTTCCGCGCCAACAATTGCTTTCCTACGGGGTAGCCGATGACCGGCGTCGAATCCGTGCCTTCGATTTGCACGGTCAGCTCCGGGCGGATGCGCACGCCAAGTTCCTCCGCCATCTCCACAATTGCGTCCCAGCGTACAAGCGAATCAGAACTGAAAGTTTGACCTTTCAAGAACGCGATTTCTTCGTGCCCAAGGTTTTGCAAGTGCTGCAAAGCCATCTTTGCCGCGCGC
>DATBYP010000395.1:0-6364 GCA_036513675.1 Candidatus Acidiferrum sp. | reverse complement strand
CGCCTTCCGTTACAACCCCACACGCGCGTCATTCGATCGCGTGCTCACTCAACCTTATGACAAGATCTCTCCCGCCACGCAGGAGAAGTATTACGCCGCCGATCCGCACAACCTGATCACCATAGAGAAGGGCCGCGTTTTTTCAGGCGATTCTCCGCAGAACAACGCCTACACGCGCGCCGCTTCCGCTCTACAAGATTGGACTCACAACAACATCGTCGTGCAGGACCCCGAACCGGCGTTTTACGCCTACACGCAGGAGTACACCGTTCCCGGCACGAACGCACGACGTACGCGCCGCGGATTTATCGGAGCGGGCAAGCTCGAGGATTATTCCGCGGGAGTAGTCTTTCGTCACGAGCAAACACTCTCTGGTCCGAAGGCCGATCGCCTGGAATTGCTTCGCCACACGCGCACGCACACGGGCCAGCTTTTCATGCTGTACTCGGACGCGGAGCGCCGCATCGACGCGCTTCTCGAAGAAGCGGGATCCGCTACGGCGCCTGCCACGGAACTGCACGACGAGTACGGCGTTGTGCATCGCCTGTGGCTGATCGCGGAACCGGAACGGGTTTCGGCGATTCAGCAAGCCATGGCGGACCAGAAACTAGTCATCGCGGATGGACATCATCGCTACGAAACCGCGCTGAACTATAGAAACGAGCGGCGCAGCCAAACCATTCACCCTGATTCCAACTCGCCATACGAATTCGCCATGATGAGCTTCATCAATACGCGCAGCGAAGGCCTGACGATTTTGCCGACACATCGCGTGGCCTCCAACCTACACGATTTCTCTTGGCCCAGTGTCCGCCGCTACCTGGAACCGTGGTTTACGGCGGACACGTTTTCTTTCGGCAACGAAGGCGAACGAGCCGAAGCTCGCGGCAAATTCTTGAGTCGGCTGGCGGAAACGCGCGCGCAGCGTTCGATTGGCGTGTGTCCGGCGGCGCAGGCGGCAAAGCGCGCTTACTATGTGCTTACGCTGCGTCCCGGCGCGGACCTTGCGCAGCTCCTACCCAACGTTTCGCCGCTGCAGCGCGAGCTGGATGTTGTGCTGCTCCATGAAGGAATCTTGGAGCCGGCACTGGGTATCACGCCGCAAGCGGTCACCTCCGAGAAAAATCTCACCTACGAGCGCGAAGCCTTCGCGGCTTTGGAGGCTGTGGACACCGGAGCGGCGCAGATCGCGTTCCTTTTGAATGCCTGCGACGTCGAGCAAGTGATGCGCATCGCCACCGCAGGGGAAGTTCTGCCACAAAAGTCGACCGACTTTTACCCCAAGCTTCTGAGCGGCATCACGATGTACCGGGTTGAAGACGCAGCGAAGTAACATTTCTGACCTACTTTTGCATTGTAGGGCCGCTAGAAGGCACGTCTAGCGGCACCGCCTTAGCAGGTACGGCCTCAACCTCAGTACGGCCTCAAGGTCGGCACGCATCCACTGCGCGGCGGCTTCGACATCACGATTGAGCCGTTAGATTGCGGGATGCTGCGCTGGACTTGGCGTTTGACTTGCGCGTTGCGGGGCCGTTCTCCAAGTCCTTGCCTGGGCGATGCAAATTACATGAAGCATCACAAATAGCGGCACAAGGAACGTTGGAATCAAGCTCAACGGCAGCACCGTCATTGGAGCCATCGGAGGAGCCTGCGGGCTAAGCAAGCCGGCGGTTGTGCCCACGCTCACAGCAATGACCAGGTCCAGAATGCCAAGCATCTGCCAAAGGACGAAGGAATTGCGATGACGGGGATCGGCAAGCTTCCATGCCACGAACCCAGCCGTCGCCCCGATGGCCATGTCGCCATATCCCGCGGGCAGTGCAAATACTGCTGGGAGGACGCCACGAGCCTCCAATAGGACGAACGTGAATCCGAGCATTCTCCAGGCCTGCGCAGACGTCAAAACCCTGGGGTTCAAAGACAATGTGAAGCGCCGAAAGCTTTCCGACGCCGCAAACCACAGCGAGAACGCTACAATCGGCGTCAGGGCCGCTACGCCAACCGCAACCCCGATGCGATTCGAGTTATTCTGGAAGAGGTGTAGGGCCGAAGCGGATAAAGCAAAGAGGAACCAGCCAACGATGAGCCCGATGGTGAGTTTTGCGTAATTCTTCATAGCGAGTCTCCTTTAGTTGAAACCAAACCTGTCACTTCCTGTGTGAGTTGCAGAAGGCTATTCCAAGCCTGGTCTCCAAGCTGACGGCGCAGACGCGATTGAACTTTCTCCCAGACCGGCAGCACCCGCCTGAGTTGTATTTCTCCGTCGGCGGACAGACGCAGCCATCGTTCTCGCCGATCGCTGCCGCGACGCTCTGCGATCCAACCTTGCCGGACCATGATGGCAAGCGTGCGCGTCAGGCTTGTGCTGTCCATCGCAAGCATTTCGCCAAGTTGTCCCTGAGACGCCTCTCCGGCACGCGAAAGCGCTTGCAGGATCGTCAGCTGCGTCGCCCGCAGCCCATGCGAACGGAGCGCCGTCTCGTAAAGCTGGGTGAGCGCGCGGGACGTCCGGCGGAAGGTGCCACACATGCAAGGCAGCGCTGGCAAGGGTGATCTGCTCATATAAAGGTAGATGCATATACATGTATCTAGGTTATGGAAGGATTTTTGGAATCTTCACCGTAGGCTGTACCGGCAGGCAGGTAGATAGTGGGCACAGTGGCATGCGGCAGTGCGGCGTTCCGAGGCGGCGGGTCTACACTGACGGAAGACGAGGTCGGAGAGCATGAGACGCGTTTTGGTTTCGACAATGGTGCTGTTGGTCGCGCTGGTTGCCGCGCAGAACTCGGCGGCGCAAAGAAAAGGCTCGGGCGTGCTGAGCGGCGTGGTGCTGGGTCCGGATGATCGGCCTGTGCCACATGCAAGCGTGAGCTATCAGTCGTCGGCGGGGACGGCGCCGCACGCGGTGCACGCGGATTCGCAGGGACACTTTATGATCTCTAAATTGCGTAGCGACAACTATGATCTGCGCGCTTCGGGCAGAGGCGTTTTCAGCGAATGGGAAAAGAATGTTACGGTGCGGTCGGGACAGACGAAGTCCGTGACGCTGCGGCTGATCTACGCCAAGAAGATTCCGAAGGAGTATACGAAGAGCAAGGCCAGGGAGTAGCGTCCGAGTTTCCAGTTAAAATCGCGCCGAGCTGATTCACGGCAACGTCTGCTGCGGCAGTCAGGCTGCGCCCTAGCCTGCTAGGCGGGGCGAATCACGAAGACAACGCGTTTGTTTCGTGAGAAGAATGAAAAAAAATCGAGTAGCTGCTTCCACGGGAAATACTTCTTATTCAGAAGCTGCATGCCATGTTGCGCTTCCTCTCCGGTGACGATCTCCGCGCGAGCTTCGATCCATTCGCCGAGCAGCTTTCCGCGGACGTCGCAGGGTGCGACTCGTACACGGTTATTGTTGCGGATGCGCTTGGCTTTGCCAGAATCCGCGGTGCTGTAAACGTATAGCTTCTCTGGCACACCTTGCTCGGGCTCTCCTGCAAACCACACCGGGGTGCGCACGCCTTGCCCATTCTTGCGAAACGTTTCCACGTTGATGTACTTGTGTCCTTGCAGGGAGGCAAATCGCGCGTCAGCCATGGTCGTCCTCGCTGGCGCCATTCTAACGCGGGCGGAAAGAAATGGGACGGGCAAATTCGCCCGTCCCAGAATTCACCGCAAGAGTACGTCCGTGCGAGGTGCTACTTTCGGACGTAAATCGCGTCTTCGGTGAACGCGTCTTTCTGGTCTTTCTGAAACGTCCAGGTGGTTTGGAAGTGATCGTTGTCGATGAATTTATAGACGGCGTGATGCATGTGCCCGTCGTTTGCGCTTTTGAGATTCGTGGCGTTCTCGAAATCAAACGTCAGCGTCTTTGTTTCTGGCGCGTAGGAGCCGCGCATGGTCGGTTGGTTGCCAGCCATGCAGTAGTGCGTGAGCTTGATCTGGCCGCCATCGAGGTAATACATGGTGATCATTTCCACCGGCTTGCCTTGCTCGACCATGCGGAACTTTTCCAGCAGCGTCGCGCCTCCCGCAGTCAGCTCAATGTCCAGCGTGGATTTGTAATCGCTCGGTTTTTGTTCCTCCCAATGACCCACGAGCGTTTTCAACTGGGCGAAGGCTTCCGCGCTGCCGCCCGCTGCCGCAATCCGGCGCGAGCCTGCCAGCCCTGCCACCAATGCCACTGCAATCAGAATTCGTGCTACATTTTTCATCGCTTCTCCTCCGAACAATTTTGTGTCGCTTCAACTGCCTTGGACTAACCGAAACGGGGTGCTTTTAGCGTGTAGTCGCGGATACGGCAGACGTGGCTCCATAACGCTGCGTGGCGTACCCCACGATGAGTCCCACGATGCTGCCAGGCAGAATGATCTGGGGGTAATAATGCTTTCCCGTTGGATCCGGCATCGCGGCAACCGCGAGTGCCAACAGCGCTCCGATTAC
This sequence comes from Candidatus Acidiferrum sp., assembly GCA_036513675.1. Lineage (GTDB taxonomy): Bacteria > Acidobacteriota > Terriglobia > Acidiferrales > UBA7541 > Acidiferrum. The sequence continues at coordinate 1,936 of DATBYP010000395.1, read as the reverse complement.
CAAACCGAACACGATTCCCAGCGGTACGGACTGCACCTTTCGGGCGAAAAACCCGATGAGGAGGCCCGCGATTAATCCCTTGACGGTCGAGCCTATTATGATCGTGCCGATTTCAAAGCGCACTGCTGGCGTGAACCACGCCGTCATTCCGTCCACCGCGCCGAGAACTGCTCCAAGGACAACTCCGAGTAAGATTTTGTTCATGACGACTCTCCGCTGTGCCGGGATTCTCTACCCGTTCAGTGTTCTTTACAACGGCAGATCAAATTTCTTTAGGATTAGTGGCGGGACAAAATCAGGAGCAGAACGCGCATTACTAAGTACGCTGCAATCAATAAGATAGCGACGGTGTGGCGCCGGTAAAAGCGTGCCGCTTTCTCGAAAACGGTCTCTTTTCGCGCCGTAACGGGCAAGCCGTCCAGATAGCGCGAAACATCCGCGGATAAATCCGAGACGCTAGCGTAGCGGTTCGATGGATTCGTTTCCGCGGCTTTTGCGCAGATGGCCTCCAGCGCTTTGTCCCACCGCCATGCATGGTTGGCCTGCGTCGCAGGTGGCGCACAAAGGAAGCTCAGCACCGCGCCGAGCGAAAAAATATCGCTGCGCTCGTCGACGTGCGCGACGTCGCCGCTGGCCTGTTCTGGAGACATGTAGCCCGGCGTACCCAGCACCGTTCCTTGCCCGGTGACCTGCGTGGCATCCGCGGGAGCATCGCTCGCTTTCGGCGCATGCAGGATAGTAGCTTCCGCGTTGTCTTCGCGATCGTTTTCGGGCGATGCGGCTGATTTGTTGCGCAAAATTCTGGCTAAGCCCCAATCCATCACCAGCACTTCGCCGAACGCGCCGACCATCACGTTGGCGGGCTTTAGATCGCGATGCAACACGCCGCGCGCGTGGGCGAAGGCTACTGCATCGCAAATGCGCAGGAACAAGCGCAGCCGATCCGGGATAGACGAGACCGCTTCGATGTGTTTATCCAGTCGCTGGCCTTCGACAAATTTCATAGTGTAAAAAAGGCGGCCGTCGCTCAGCGTACCGACGTCGTGAACGGGAACGATTCCAGGATGCTCGAGGAGCGCTAGGACGCGAGCTTCACGATTTAGCCGGAGGGCGAGATCGCCATCCGGGGCAGGGATGTCGAGGACTTTGAGAGCGACGCGGCGGTCCAACGTTTCGTCGAGCGCGGCGTAGACGGTGCCCATGCCGCCGCGGGCCACGCGTTCCAGCAATTGATAACGCGTTCCGGAGAGGTCCGGCAGGTTAGCGTTTTGCCGCAGCCAATCAACCGCTTTGTCAGAAAGAAATTTCATGAGGCATCGGCGCCGAAAACGGCGCGCGCTTCGCGATGAAACTCCTCGTCGCTGCCGCAAATCTCGCGGAGCCGCTCGAGAGCGATCCTGCGAAATTCACGGCGGGCCCAGGAGAGCGCGTTCGTCACGTCCGTGACGGGAATCACGTACTCGGTAGCCAGCTTGTCGTAAGAAATCTCCGGATCGCCCGATAAATCGTAGTCTTCAAAGAGGCGGAACGTGCGGTCTCGTTCACGCTCGGCGCAGAGCTTTCGCAAATCCTCCACCGCGACCGCGAACAAGCTGCGCACCCATTCTTTTTCGAAGAATTCTTCGAGGGATTCGGGAGAAGGAATGAGGGCAGGGTCGATGGCGGCGCCTGCTAATTCTCCCTCAGCCGCTTGGAAATCGAGTGCCACATGGTTTACGTTCCCGCCGCGTTTCTGGCGCCGTGCCGCTTTTTCTTGATTCATCACGAAGCTGTCAACGCATAAACGAAGATAGGTGCGCAGCTTGCTTTTTGCTGGATCGTATTTGGCGAGCAAATCGCGTTCAAGCATTTCCGTGAAAAATCCTTGCGTCAAATCCTGCGCATCTTCCGCCGGACGATTCCAGCGCAGACGCACATACTTGTAGACCGGCTTCCA
>DATBYP010000394.1:0-9234 GCA_036513675.1 Candidatus Acidiferrum sp. | reverse complement strand
AGAAATACGTGATGCGATCCGCTTCGGGATAGGAGTCTTTCACCTGTTTGTAATCGATGCCAAAGCGGTCAAGAAGATTTTCGTACGCGCGCGTGAATGGCGCTTCGTCCATGCGCCGATCGTTCCAGGCAATAACCATCCAGCCGCCGGACTTGAGGATGCGAACGAACTCGCGACGCGCAGACTCCGGCTCGAACCAATGAAAGGACTGGCCAGCGGTGAGGAAGTCCACGCCGGCATCGTCGAGCGTTGTGGCCTCGGCGGAGCCTTCGATGCTGGAGAAGCCATCGTACGAGGCGAGATATTCTTCGCCGGCTTGCCGCATTTCTTTGTTGGGTTCGATTCCGTACACGCGATTGCCATTTTTCAGGAACAACTCGCTTAGAAAGCCGGTGCCGGAACCGATGTCGGCAACCACATGGCCGGAGCGAAGAGCGCATTCGGCTCGCAGAAGATCGAGCAGCGCGGCGGGATAGCTGGGGCGGTAGCGCACGTAGTCGTCTACACGGTTGGAGAAGCGCTGTTTGGAGTCCGCGAAGGTCATGAGAATTGGCGCAGGAAGCGGACATCGTTTTGGAAGAAGGCTTGAATGTCGTCGATGCTGTATTTGAGCATAGCCAGCCGGTCGATACCCATGCCGAAAGCGAAGCCGCCGACTTTCTTGGGATCGTATTTGACGAAGCCGTAGACGGCCGGGTCGACCATGCCGGCGCCGAAGAGTTCAATCCAGCCAGAACCTTTGCACTTCGAGCAGGTGCCGCCGCCCGCCGCGGTGCCGCTGCCACCGCAGAAAATGCAGGAGACATCGAATTCGACGCTCGGCTCCGTGAAGGGGAAATAGCTGGGGCGGAAACGCGTTTTCACGCCGGGGCCGAAGAATTGTTTGACGAAATATTCAATGGTGCCGGTGAAATCGCAAAAGGTGATGTCGTTGTCGACCGCGAGACCTTCGACCTGGTGGAAGATGAAGGAGTGTGTGGCGTCGGGATTGTCGCGGCGATAGACCTTGCCGGGAACGATGACGCGTACAGGGGGCTGGCGTTTTTCCATGGTGCGAATCTGCATGGGAGATGTATGCGTGCGCAGTAACAGAGGCTGTGTGGCGCCCTTGGGCAGGTCGAGATAGAAGGTGTCCATGTCGTCGCGGACGGGATGGAATTCCGGGATGTTCAGGGCTTCGAAGTTGTAATAGGGCGTTTCGATTTCGGGGCCCTCGACGACGGAGAAGCCTATGGAGAAGAAGATGTCTTCGATTTGCTGAAAGACTTGACGAATCAGATGGTGCGAGCCGATGGGACGAATAACTCCTGGAAGGGAGAGGTCAACACGCTCGCGGGCACTGGCCGCTTGGTCGGCGCCGGCTTCGATGGCTTTGCGGCGCTCTTCGATTTTCGATTCGACGTGGGCGCGAAGCTGATTCAGCTCTTGGCCGACGACGCGCTTGAGTTCCTGAGTAGCAGGCTTGAGCCAGTTATCGGTGATTTGCGCCAGCACCCCGGATTTACGGCCCAGCCAAGCGTCGCGGAATTGCTTCCAGGAAGATTCGTCGCAAGCGCACGCACATTCCTCATCGAAGCGTCCGCGAAGATCGGCGAAGAGCGGCGCGAGTTCCTCGGGCCGAGTGATGCCGAGGTGGACCAGAGGCAGCCCCGTTTTGTTTTCAGGCGTGCTCATATTGATGTTGACGTAGGCGAGAGACGTTGTGCTCGTGCGCCGGTAAGAAGCCGCGCCAATCGAGCCAAAAGCCGCAGGGCTGCGCAGACTCCGCCCTGCGCTACAGGTCCGTGCTCGCCACGTCGAATGCGTTATGCCGTCTTCTTGAGCTGCGGAGGCGCGGCGGCTTTGGCCTTCGCCGCGAGTTGGCCGAAAGCGGCGGCGTCAAGAACGGCGAGGTCGGCTAGGACCTTGCGGTCGAGCGTCACGCCTGCGGCCTTTAGGCCGTGAATGAGCTGGCCGTAGGTCAAGCCGTTCTGGCGTGCGGCGGCGCCGATGCGCTGAATCCAGAGCTTGCGATACTCGCGCTTTTTTACGCGACGATCGCGGAAGGCATAGCGATCAGCGCGATTGGCGGCTTCCTGCGCGGACTGATAGAGCTTGCTCTTTGTGAGAAAAAAGCCCTTTGTGCGTTTGAGATACTTCTTACGGCGGGCGCGGCGCTTTGTGCCGCGTTTTACGCGTGCCATGGGTTTCTCCTTTTTTGGGTGAGACAAACGGGGTGCGATCGGCCACAAGAAACTGGCCAATGCAGCGGGTTTGTCTCAGATTGCCGGCGGGTCTAAAGACCCGCCACTACATCGGCCGGCAGGCACCCGTGAAGCGCTGCCTGGCACGATTGCAGGGCTTGCGCCCCGCGGTGTTGCACTCAACTCTGAAAAAAAGAGCTGAGGATTGCGCTGAGATTCAGCGCAAAAATCTAGCCATAGGGAAGCATCTGCCTAATTGCGCGGACGTCGGCAGGGCTCACGAGCGTCAGCTTCTTGAGCTTACGCATCCGGCCTTGCTTCTTCGTGCCGGTGAAATGACGCTTGCCGGAGTGCATGCGAACGATCTTGCCGGTTGCGGTGATCTTGAAGCGCTTGGCGGCGCCGCGATGGGTTTTCAGCTTCTTCTTTGGCTTAGTCGAATTTCTTGGCATTGCTGGAATCTCTCCACAATATTTTACGCGAAACCGAATTGTTACGCCGGTTGCGCGGCTTGCTGCGAACTCGGTTTTGCTACCGGAGCGCCCTTTTTGGGCGCCAGCAGCGCTACGAGAACGTTGCCTTCCATGCGCGGCATCGTTTCGATCTGACCGTGCTCGCCGATTTCGCCCAACAGGCGCGTCATCTTGGCGCGGCCCACTTCCTGGTGCGCCATCTCGCGGCCGCGATGAAAAATCATGGCGCGCACTTTGTGGCCTTCGCCGAGGAAGCGAATAATCTGGTTCTTACGAACCTGGTAATCGTGCTCCGCGGTGGCCGGCCGAAACTTTACTTCCTTGAGCTGCGAGCCACGGCTGCTCTTGCGTTGCTGGTGAGCCTGCTTATTTTGTTGGTAAAGAAATTTGCCGTAGTCGGTGATCTTGCAAACCGGAGGATCTGCGGTGGGTGAAATTTCCACCAGGTCGAGTCCCCGTTCGCGCGCCATACGAACTGCTTCGTACGGTTGCATCACTCCAAGCTGGGCACCTTGCTCATCAATCACCCGGACTTCGCGCGCCCGAATCCGCTCATTTACGCGGGTGCGGTCGCTCTGCCGGAAGCTGCGTTCTGCGATAATTCCCCCTAACTAACGTAAGGCACCTAGCTGCCCGCCTCGCCGGGCCTGGGCCCGATTTAACGACACCGGCCCACAGTGCGGAACCACTCGGGACGGGTTACAAAGTATAGCACGTGCCTACGTTCCGTCGACAAGAGGTTTGATGTGCGCGGCCGGGCGGAGGTAGCGGTGGAAATATTTTAGGAGCTCAGGGTCAGCGCACCCTTTAGGCCGACGATGGTGGCTTGCAGTGCGGGCTTGTCACCAAACGAGACAGGGAAATCGAGCTGGAGGCGCTCGGTGATTTTGGTGAGTTCGTCCGTATTTGGAGCGGAGGCTGCGAAATGAGTGAGATGGCAACCTTTAGGCGCGTCGGCGGAGGGATGCAGCGACTCGCCGCTCCACTCGATGAAGAAAGGCAGCAGGCCGTCTTTGTCATCTTTGAGTGCAAGGGTCTTCCAGTGAAGGATTTTTCCGTCCGGGCGTTGCCGTGAGCCAGCGCGGGGCTCTCCAAACTCGATTCGCGCGTCGCGAAGCCGCGCCGCGAATTGGTCCAAATCGCCCGGATGTGCGGCCCAGCCGATAATGCGGGGCTCTTTTAGTTCGCGCAGCTTTGCAATCTGCGATGGGCGCGAGCCGGGCACGGGTGCTCCGGGTGCGACGTTTTGCGCGGGATCGGGCGCCATAATTTCGAGGTACTCGCGCTCTCCGAGGGAGAGCAGTGCGTTGCGCGTGCCACGGCCGGGATGAACGCCGCCAAATGCAGCGCGGACGCCCGTACGCTGCTCGACGAAGGCTATGCCGCGATCGAGGTCATCGCAGCCGAGAATGAAATGATCGAGTAGAGATGGGATGTCGCCCGTGGGCCACGCACGGCTCGGAACGAGGGCAGCGCCTCCGGTCAGAACAAGGAAAAAACGGCGCGAGATCCGGTTGTCGATTTTCATAAATACAGGTCAAGAGCCTAACTTGTTTTGAGCAAATGGGCCAGAGCGGGTACGCGCGAACATTCTGAACGAGCACAGAGTTTGCTGACGTTTTTGTCTGGTGGTTGGCAGGGCGCAACGCGTGCATCGCAGGGCACAAGGAGCCACCTTGTGAATGGATGACAAACCGAAGGAATGATTAGATGTGGGGATGCTGGCCGCGGGCGGTCCCTCTCGCAGACGAATCGCGATTCTATTGTTTCTGGCGCTGGATTTCCTTTTCCTGCTGACATCGAGCGGACGCGTGAGGACCGTGGATGAGGTGTCGGTAGATTTTCAGGCGGAGAGTCTGGTCACGCGGGGCAGCACGGCGGTGCCACAAGCGGTTGCCGCGAATTTTTTTTACGGGAAAGTGGACCGCCGGGGCCAGCCGCGCGCGCCCTATGGAGAAGGGCAGGCGATATTGGTGGCCCCGTGGCACGTAGTCGCGCGGATGTTGCGGGCCGTGCTGCCGGGAATCCCGGCGCAATCGAGGGATCTGTTTGTCGATGTTGTGGTGACGTCAAGCAGCGCAACATTTTCCGCACTGGCCGCAGCGCTGGCACTTTGGATCTTCTGTGAGCTGGGTATCGACATAAAGACCGCGACGCTGGCAGCCTTGATGCTGGCACTGGCGACGCCTCTTTTTGCGTATTCCGCGTGGTTTTTTTCGGAGCCGCTGGCTGCGGCGCTGCTGCTTGGGACGGCGCTGGCGCTTTTTACCGGCGGCGGGGAGCAGCGTTCAACTGCGCTGGTGGCGCTGGCGGGAGTGCTTCTAGGTGTCACCATTTGGGTGCGGCCGTCGCACATTATTGCGGTGCCAGTGTTTCTCCTGGCGCTGCTGATTCGCGATCGGGAAAAGTCCATTCGCGCGGCTATAACGCTTGCGGCGGTCGTGGGTTTCTTTGGCGGCATGTATTTGTTGCGCAATCAGATTTATTTTGGCAACCCGATGGACTTCGGCTACCCAGAGGTGGCCGAGGGCGGCAAGCATCTGAACTCGTTCGAAACACCGCTAGCCACTGGGTTGTATGGTTTTCTTTTGTCCCCGGGCAAGTCGGTATTCTTATTCGCCCCGCTGGTACTCTTGGCGGTTCCGGGCGTGCTTAGGCTGGCAAAGCGCAACGTCCCTCTTGCGATTGTGGCGGGTGGCACGCCGCTCATTTATCTATTGTTCTTCGCGCGCTATACGCAGTGGGAGGGCGGGTACTGCGTGGGACCGCGGTACCTGGTGCCGGGTATCGCGCTGCTGTGTTTGGGGCTGGGGCCGGCACTTGCGGACGCAACGCCGCAGATACGCAAGCTGGCGTTGGTGCTGTTCGCTGCCGGAATGCTGGTGCAGGTCGTCAGCGTGGCGACGAGTTTTATGGAAGATCAGACGACCGGCAGATATTACGACGCGCGGTGGAACTATCGAATGGACTATTCATCAATTCGGGGCCAAACAAGTTTGCTATTGCACTACCTGGCTTCCTCGAAGCCGGCACGGATGAACTTTGGGCACGACCGATGGTTTGTGTTTCTGGCCAAAGGTGGCGTGGCGCGAGGCGTCCTCGCTGCGGGAATTGTCTTCGAGCTTGCGGGCCTGGTCTTTTTTGGGGGGCGACTGAGAAAAGCGCTTGCGGAGTTGCCGGATTCTGGCAGCCCGCATTCAGGAAACCTGTCGGCCGATGTGCTCGCCGAGGCGAAAATCCCTGCGCCAGCTACAGGCTGATTTGTGAGGGGCGCTGGCCGCGCTTGCAAAGATAGGCGTGCCAGAACAGGCGGGCGGCGACGGCGCGCCACGGCCGCCAAGGTTCGCTCATTTTCTCGAGCCTTTCGGGAGAGGGGCGCTTGCGTAGGCGCTTTACTTCCTGCACCGCGGTGGCGAGCGCGAGATCGCCGATCGGCCAAATGTCCGGGCGGCGCATCGCGCTTAGCAAGTAAATGTCAGCGGTCCAGTTTCCAATACCCTTGAGAGCTGTGAGTCGCTCACGAGCAAGATCGTCCTCGAGTGCGTGCAGTTGGGAAAGCTTGAGCTTGCGGCGCTGGATCGCGCCAGCGAGAAGACGCGTGTAGTGCGCTTTTTGGCGGCTGAACCCGAGGCGCCGCATTTCGCCTTCGGTGAGCTTGAGAAAGCGGCCGGGTGTGAATGGGCGGACCGCTTCTTGCAATCGCGAATAGAGTGCGCGCGCGGACGCTAGCGACACCTGTTGTTCCAAAATGATGTAGACCAGCGTGGGAAAACCTGGCTCGCGCTTCCACAACGGCGGAAGTCCGTATTTCTTGATTACGGCGGCCAAGTCGGCGTCTCGTTCAGAGAGTTCGCGTGCCGCGTGAGCGAAGAACTGCTCGTCCAGGATTACTTTGGCCATCGCGCAACTGTTCAGCTTGTGGCGCGAGATTCTATTTCTTGCTGCAAGGCGGCGACGACTTCGGCGAGCGGTTTGGGGCCGAGGTCGCCTTTGCTGCGGTGGCGGACGGAGACGGTACCGGCTTCGGCTTCTTTTGCGCCGACCACGAGCATGTAGGGGACTTTTTGCATTTGCGCGTCGCGGATCTTGGCGGGGAGTTTTTCATTGCGGTCGTCGAGATGGACGCGGATGTTGTGGCGCTTGAGGGTTTCGGTTACGTGCTTGGCGTAATCGGATACTTTGTCGCTGACCGGGCAGATTTCGACCTGCACGGGAGCGAGCCAGAGCGGGAAGGCTCCGGCATAGTGCTCGACCAGAATGCCGAAGAAGCGCTCGACGGAGCCAAGCAGCGCGCGATGGACCATGAGCGGTTGGTGGCGGGCACCGTCTTCGGCGACATATTCGAGGCCGAAGCGCGCCGGGAGATTGAAATCGAACTGCACGGTGGTGAGTTGCCAGGGACGACCGATTGCGTCGATTAGCTTGATATCGATCTTGGGGCCGTAGAAGGCGGCTTCGCCTTCAATTTTTTTGTAGGGAATATTGAGGCGCTGCATAGTGTTGGCGAGCGCGGCGGATGCGCGCTGCCAGTCTTCCGGCTTGCCGGCGTAATTTTCCGGATGCGCCGCGTCCCAATCGGAGAGTTCGACTTCAAATTTGTCGAAGCCGAAGTTTTTCATCACCGCAAAAGCAAAATCGACGCAGGCTTCCACTTCTTTCTCGATTTGCGATGGAGTACAGAAAATGTGCGCGTCATCTTGCGTAAAGCCGCGGACACGGAGCAAGCCGTGAAGGACGCCGCTGCGCTCGTAGCGATAGACGGTGCCAAGTTCAGCGAGGCGCACGGGCAGATCGCGGTAACTATGGAGCTTTGATTTGTAGATCAGGATATGCCCGGGGCAATTCATGGGCTTGAGCTGGTAATCGGCTTTTTCGACTTCGACCGGCCCGAACATGCTGTCTTTGTAGAAATTGGTGTGGCCGCTGGTTTTCCAGAGGTCGAGGCGCATGATGTGTGGCGTGTAGACAAGATCGTAGCCGCGCGCGAGGAGCTCGTTGCGCAGCCAGTCTTCGATTATCTTGCGGATCAGACCGCCTTTGGGATGCCAGAAGATTAGCCCCGGGCCGGCCTCCTCTTGAATGCTGAAGAGCTCGAGCTCAGTGCCAATCTTGCGATGATCGCGGCGCTTGGCCTCTTCCAGGCGATGGAGGTATTCCTCCAGCTCTTTTTGCGTGAAAAAGCACGCGGCGTAAATGCGCTGGAGCTGCGGATTGCCTTCCTGACCTTTCCAGTAGGCGCCAGCGACGCTCATCAGCTTGAATGCCTGGATGCGCTTTGTTGAGGGAATGTGTGGGCCGCGGCAAAAGTCGATGAATTTGCCAGTGGTGTAGAAGGAAACGATCGGCTCTTCGGCCTTTTCCTGGACCAGCTCACATTTAAAGATCTGATTGGACTTTTTGTAGAGCTCGAGCGCCTCAGGTTTGGGAATGAGTTTCCGTTCGTTGGGGAGGTCCTGGGCGGCCAACTCGTGCATTTTGGCTTCGATTTTTGTCAGATCGTCGGGAGTAAAAGGTTCATCACGCAGAAATTCGTAGAAGAAGCCGGTGTCGATCGGCGGACCGATGCCGAGTTTTACGTTGGGATACAGCTCCATCACAGCGGCGGCGAGAAGATGCGCCGCGGAATGGCGGAAGACGAACAGTGCGTCGGAATCTTTTTCGGTGAGTATCTGGAGCTTGACGTCGTGGTCGAGCGGGCGGCGCAGGTCGATTAGCTCACCGGCGCCATCATTGGGCGCGGCCACGCGTGCAACCAGCGCTGCGTCGGCAAGGCGAGGCGAAATTCCTTTCGCGATGTCCGCCGGCGTGGTGCCCTTGGGCACCTCCTGGACCTTGCCGTCCGGCAATGTGATGTGAATCGGCTCCATGCGCTTTCCACCTGGAAGGATGACAATGAAGCTTATCGGGGGTGCGTATCGGGGGTCAAGTTGGAGAGTAACCTGCGCCCCCGCCTCAGAGGAGGGTGACGCCGGGCAACTCGCGGAAGCCACCGTCGGAAGTGACCAGCTTTGCCCCAAGCTTGTTCGCGATCGTGTAGACGAGTGCATCGGCCATGGCCAACTTATGTTGGATACTAAGCTCCGCAGCCGAAAGAGCTATCTCCTGATCGACAGGCACAATGGTGTGGCGCAAAGCCTCCGAGACGAAGCTGTCAGCGACCGCTTTGGTATGGCGAAGGAGGAGAATCTTTCTAACTTCATAGAGAACAATCACCGGTACAAAAAGTAAGGGCGCCCGCAAGTACGCCTCGAACAGGTCAGCTTTGGTATCTGCCGTGAAATATTCGAGCCACCCCGAGGAGTCAACAACAACTGCCTCAGAATCGATCAGTTCTGTCACGATAGGCATCCTTCCACTTCATCCCTTTTGCGATTCCGCGCAGATCTTGAAGGGATCGAGGGCGGTGGAGGTGAATCGCTGAATCGAGCACATAAACTTGAAGCTCTTCTCCCGGTTGAAGCTTCAACTGCTTCCGAATCTGTTTGGGAATAACCACTTGGAATTTGGGCGAAACTTTGACTGTGTTCATTGACGTCCCCAAATCATACTATCGATGGAATTTACGTATGTCAATACCG
>DATBYP010000393.1:0-6604 GCA_036513675.1 Candidatus Acidiferrum sp. | reverse complement strand
GTATACGGCACCGAACTTTCCTGCGTCCCCTGGTGACCTTCCGCATAGCCGAAGGCCGCGCCATCAAACCAATTTTCGGTTGCCATGGTCTGGCCGCCGTTGATCCGCGACGTAAACTGGCTGCCGCGGAAGATGGCATCGCCGTTCGGCTGCATGGGCACAAAGCCGGGCTGTAGCTGGAGCAGGGACTCGGCAAGACGAATGTCAGACCCCATCACGGCCGGAAGATCGCGATAGTAGGTTTCGCCAATCGTATGCGACACCGTCGCATTTTCAGTATTAATCTGTTCGGCGCCGCCCTCGACCGTGACGGACTGGCTTACCGAACCGAGCTGGAGGCTCACGTCCTGGCGATAGGTCTGCGCGCCAGTCACCACAATTCCCCGGTTGGAGGAGAGTTTGAAGCCTTCCTTCTCGACCTCGACGGTGTATGTACCGAGAGTGAGCGGTGGCGTGCTGTAGTTGCCGGCACTGTTCGTGCCGACAACAGTTTTCGCGCCAGTCTCCTGGCTGATGATCGTGACTTTGGCATCGGGAATTGCCGCCCCGCTAGTGTCCGTAACGAGGCCCGTAATCACAGCGCGATCGGCCTGCTGGGCGTACAGGCTTTGTCCGCTGAGCGCAACCAAAACAGACAACAAGAACACGCCAACGCGTAACGTCCGTTTCATCTTCAGCCCTCCCCGAAGACTTCAGCTTTAGCCCGAGTCTGGCGCGAAACCTGCAATTGGTTTGCTTTGGAACTGTGGATTCCGGGAAGCCATTCTGCCGGAACAAAACCCGCAAAAAGCCGGGTTGGAAGCAGTGGCCGGGCCCCCCGAAATTCTCAAATACCCAGTTCCAGATGCATTTTCACGCAGAATTCAGACAACCCCGGTAAACGTTTTCCCGAAAAACTAGTGCTTTCGTACTACTCTTGGAACCTGAAGTCAAGAATATTTTTTGCACGCCCAAAGAAATTTTTTTGGTGGACCGCAAGGCGCTGAAGATAGGCGGCTTCCGTCGGCCAGGCGTCAGGCCAAACCCGGTGTTTCCGTCTGAAGCTCACTGCGGCAAACGCTCGACGATCCGGAAATCAGCGCACCGCCCCGCGGAGCAATGGGCGAATACACGAGCTCCGGATTCTATGCAGCGCGATGTCTTGCTTGCAGTGGCCGATAGGCTTGTGGTAAACGCTTACCAACACAATCCGATTTGGGGCCCACCATGATTCGCCGAGGAGAATACATACATGCCTGCACCTGACAGACGACGTTTCTTACAGCAAGCTGGCAGCGCCGGAATGGCGTGGGGCGTCAGTTCTTTGTTTGGTGGCTTGTCCTTGGCCTCGCAGACCTCGTCGCCGAATTCCAGCGAGGCCGTCCGCGTTTATGTGGACTCCCGTCGCGTTATAGCGCCGCTGGACCGCAACCTTTTTGGCTCATTTCTGGAACATCTGGGTCGCGCGATTTACGAGGGCATCTACGACCCGGGTTCAAAGCTCTCGGACGCCAATGGATTTCGCAAAGACGTCATCAGTGAAATACGGCAAATGGGGGTCCCGATTGTCCGTTACCCCGGCGGCAATTTCGTCTCGGGCTACGACTGGCTCGACGGCGTCGGTCCCAAGGAAAGCCGTCCCCATGTACTCGACAAGGCATGGAACACCATCAACACGAATCAATTTGGCACCAATGAATTCATGGCGTGGTGCAAGGCTGCCGGCACCGAGCCGCTGATGGGGCTAAATCTTGGGACGGGAACTCCTGAACAGGCTGCGGCTCTGGTTGAATATTGCAACGCGGATCGGGGAACAAAATGGAGCGATCTGCGTCGCAAACACGGGATTGCGGAGCCGTACAAGGTAAAGAATTGGTGCCTTGGTAATGAGATGGATGGGCCCTGGCAGATAGGCCACATGAGCGCCACCGAATATGGCATCAAGGCCCAGGATACCGCGCGGCAGATGCGCTATGTTGATCCTTCCTTGCGCCTAATTGCTTGCGGCTCGAGCGGCCCGTTCATGCCGACCTATCTCGAGTGGGACCGCGAAGTTCTCGAGCAGTGTTACGACTACGTCGACGGCCTCTCACTGCACCGGTATTTCACCAATGCTACGGCAGACACAGGGGGAGATAGTTCAAAGTTCCTTGCGATGAACCTGAGCATGGAACAGCAAATTGCGGAGACACTCGCGGTTTGCGACCTCGTGCGCGGCCACAAGCGCTCGCCGAAAAAATTGTGGTTATCGTTTGACGAGTGGAATGTGTGGTACCGCGCCCGCAGCGGTGACGCCGTGAATGGCCACCATCAGGAAGCGCCACATCTGCTCGAAGAAGTTTACAACCTCGAAGACGCCTTGCTGGTGGGTGGCTTGATCAATTCTCTCCTGCGCAATGCGGACCGAGTCAAACTGGCGTGCCTCGCGCAATTGATCAATGTGATTGCTCCTATCATGACCAATGCCAACGGCTTGCTCCGGCAGACCATCTACTATCCTTATGATTGGGCGCTTCAGTATGCGCGGGGCGGCGTTCTCAATCTTCTCGTGGAGTCGCCGACCTATGAAGTCGCGGGAATGGGTCAGGTCCCGTATGTGGATGTCGCTGGGACCATGAATCCTGAGGATGGAAAAGTCGGGATTTTTGTTCTGAATCGTGATCTGTCAAAGGCGCATGTCCTGGAAATCAACTGGCAGGACAAGACACCGGGGCAGGTGCTCACTTCCAGCGTGCTGACGGGAACGGATCTGAAGGCATCCAACAGCTTTGAAGCGCCACAAAAGGTAAAGCCGGAGTCGTTTGCCAAGCCTTCGACCAGTGCTGGGCGGACCAGGCTTGAAGTGCCGGCGCGCTCGTATACGGTCATTCAGTGGTCCGCTTGATGAAGCATCGAGTGGACGCGAAACGCTCGGCAAGGAATGGTGGGCGCAGGCGATTCGCTCCGTTGAGGCGGTAAACGTATACTAAGCTGCACGCGCTACTATCAATTCTTGCGTATCTAGTCGAGGCTGTTACGAACTATTTGTATGGACCTTCGTGAAATAGCTCGCAGGGCAAAAGTTTCTACCGCAACGGTGTCCAGAGCGATTAACCATGTGCCCACGGTCAATCCTCAGTTGGCCAAACGTGTTTGGAAGGTCGTCGATGAACTCGGGTATTTCCCCAATACCCAAGCCCGTGCGCTGGTATCCGGCAGAAGCCGCATTTTCGGCCTGATCGTATCCGACATCACAAATCCTTTTTTCCCCGAAATTGTTCAGACCTTTGAGCATCTCGCCGTGGAAAACAATTACGAGATTCTTCTGACTTCCACGATTCATGACCCCAAGAGGATGGAACAGTCGGTGCGGCGCATGATTGAACGCCGTGTCGATGGCGTTGCGATCCTAACGTTCGGCATGGAGGAATCGCTACTAGGGCATCTTCGCTTCCGAAAAGTGCCTTTAGTGTTTGTCGACGTCGGACCCGATGCTCCCGGCATTGTCAATATTCGGATTAACTATCAGAACGGCATCCGGCAAGCAGTCCAACACCTAGCCGCTCTCCGGCATACGCGTATTGCGTTCGTTGCGGGTCCGCCCAACCTGAAATCGGCCCTGGCCAGGGTGGATGCTTTCAAGACCTCCATGACGGAAATCGGCTTGCTCCCGGAGTTAGTTGCGAACGGGGACCACACCATGGAGGGTGGCATGCGTGCGCTCGTCGAACTGCTCGGCGCGCAGGATCAACCCACTGCTCTGGTGTGCTCGAATGATATGACGGCCATTGGAGTGATGCGGGAGGCGTACGATCAAGGAATCAAGATTCCGGCCGACCTGTCCGTCATCGGGTTTGACGATATCCGGCTTGCGCAGTTCACGATTCCACCGTTGACCACCGTTCAAATGTCACAGAAAGAGCTGGCCCAGATTGCGTTCCGAGCACTCTTGGATGAAGTAGGCCGGGAATCTCCTTCCACGCAGAAGAGCGAGTACGAACTAAATACCAACCTTATCCTGAGGCGTTCCACAGCTATGGCCGGCTCCTTGGGTTCATCGCGGACTGCGAAGTGACGATGTGGGCGCGAGGCAAATAATTTACCGCCGCTTATTCCGCGCGTCCAACATCGTGATAGCATCGCGCGCATGTTCAACCTACTTTTTGTATTGCTGAGTGTGTTCGGTGCTGCGCCCTTGAACGATCTGCCTACGAAAAAATATTTGGACCTCGCTGCCGTGAAGACGATGGTGGCGGCGGCGGAAGCGGAAGCGAAGAAACGCAATGTCGACGTCACGATCTGCATTGTGGACGAGAGCGGGAATCTGCTTTTTCTCCAGAAGGGGGATACTGCGTCGATCAACACGATCGAGTTCGCGCAGAAGAAAGCGCGTCACGCGGCGATGTACAAGAGCCCTTCCAAGGATGGCGCCGACGCAGTGAAGAAAGGCAGCGTCGAGGCGCTGGCGTTCCCAAACTTTTTCCCTAATCAGGGCGGGCTGCCGATTGTGGCGGACGGACGGATTCTTGGCGGGATTGCGGCCAGCGGCGCGAAGTCGGAGATCGACGAAGCGATTGCACAGGCGGCCATCGACGCGCTGTTCAAGAAGTAGCGGAATGACACGTCCCGAAAGCGAACTACTGCTGTTGAATCGTGGCGTGCAGGACCTCGGGTCCGGTGGGAGCCTTGGGTACGCGTCCCGTTTCCGCGGTGACAACTACGTCGAAGTTCTTCATGTGGGTGGTGGTCTTGAATTTACCCTTCAGGTCGTCGTCCACTTTCAATTGACCTTGGGCTTCTGGTTCGGAGCCTTGCTGGCGAAACCATACTGTATAGGTGTCCGCAGGCGGTGTGAGGCTGCTCGGCTTGGGAAGAAACTCCACCTTTAGCTCGACCTCGGTGTTGCCATTGTTGTCCTTGCCAACGTCTACGTAGCCTTTTGCTCCCGGAACGACGGGCGTCGCGGTGAGAGGGTATTTGCGCGCGTAGGCGAGCATAGGGAGCAGGCAGGCGATGACGCCGAACAGGATGAGCTGACGAAGGGTTTTCTGTTTCATGGTGTTTCTCGTATGCGAGAAAGCATGGTCCTCGCGCGGAGGCGGGTATATCCGGTGGAGGCTCTAGGGCGAGAACGTAATCATGTTACGCGCCCTTGCGACCAGAGCTCTGTTGGGCTTCCGACGGTCACATGGTGAGGACGACACGGAATTGGGCTTTGCCGCTCATCATGCGGGCGTAGGCTTCGTTGACCTGGTCGAGCGGAAATTTTTCGATCATCGGGCGGACGCCGGTTAGCTCGGCGAAGCGCAGGGTGTCTTCGGAGTCGGTGGGGATGCCGGAGGCCCAGCCCTGAATGCGTTTGCTGCCATGGATAATTAGCGCGGTTGAGACCTGGACGGGATCTGCGCCCGCCCCGACTACCAGCAACGTACCTCTGGGAGCGAGACCGGGAATCAACTCAGTCATAGCCTTGCCGCTGGGAGCTGTCGCGAGGATTATCTGAGCGCCGCCGAGTTTCTGAAGTTCCTCGGCAGCGTTGGTCGCGGTGCTGTCAATGTAGATGCTGGCGCCAAGCTTTTTGGCGAGCGGCTCGCTTTCCTTGCCGCGAGAGATGGCGGCGACACGATAGCCAAACTTACTGGCGAACTGTACGCCGAGATGGCCGAGCCCGCCAATGCCTTGAACGGCCACGAGGTCGCCGGGCATGGCGCCGTTGTGGCGCAGCGAATTGTAGGTGGTGATGCCGGCGCAGAGGAGCGGGGCGGCTTCGGCGGCGTCGAGCGAATCGGGCATCGGCGCGAGGGTTTCCATGGGCGCGATCATGTACTCGGCATAGCCGCCATCGTAATTGATACCGGTGATCTTTAGCTGCGCGCAGTTGCCGAAATCGCCACGGCGGCAGTATAGGCAGGTGTTGTCTTGCCCGCCGTGCCAGCCTACGCCGACGCGTTGGCCTTGCTTCCACGTGGTGACGCCGGGGCCGAGTTCGGCTATGACTCCGGCAATCTCGTGACCGGGAGAGCGTGGGTAGGTCACGCCGGGCCAAATCCCGTCCTTAACCAAGTGGTCGCTGAAGCAGACGCCGCAGGCTTGCACGCGGATGCGGACCTGGCCGGGACCCGGCTGAGGGATTTCGCGTTCTTGGATTTCAAAGTCGGCGCCGGGTTTGGGGACAACGGCGATTTTCATTTTTGGCATTTGATGATTTCCTTGATTTGGGTTGTAGGCCCGTTTGATGCGTCACGCGGCGCGTTAGGTTCATGCTAGAGTCTGCGGTTCGAGGTAGCGAGGTAGTTGCCGGAGTGCAGGAGGAAGAGTGGCTTATCGGGATTTGCGGGAGTTTGTGCGAAAGCTGGAGAAGGAAGGGGAACTGAAACGCGTTCGGACGGAAGTGGATCCGAATTTGGAAATTACGGAGATTGTGCAGCGGGTAGGGCGCGGCATGGGTCACGGACCGGGCGGCGGGCGAGGATTGCGAGGGCAAAGCGGGCAGCCGGGAATGGCAGTTCCTCACGAAGGGAACTACGCGCTGCTGTTTGAGAAAGTGCGAGGGTCGCGGGTGCCGCTGTTGGTGAACACGTTTGGAAGTGTGCGGCGAATGTGCCTGGCGTTTGAGGTGAGCGAGTTGGATGAAGTGGCCGCGCGG
>DATBYP010000392.1:0-10244 GCA_036513675.1 Candidatus Acidiferrum sp. | reverse complement strand
CGCAACACTCCCCTAAGCTACGGCAGCTACTCTTCCTCGCCGATTGCCGTCGATGGCTATCAACCTCCGCCAGACGAACAGCCCAGCGTCGAATACAACCAGGTCGGCCCCGGCTATTTCTCAACGATCGGAATCCCGCTTCTCTCCGGCCGCGAATTCACTCGCGCCGATAACGAAACCGCGGCTCCCGTCGCCATCGTCAATGACGTCATGGCAACTCAGTATTGGCGCGGTGACGATCCCGTCGGCAAGCGTCTTCAAGTCAAAGGTCAATGGCGGCAGGTAATCGGTGTCGCCAAAGTTTCCAAATATCAAAGCGTCCGCGAGAATCCCAAACCGTTTTTCTACCTCCCGCTCCGCCAGGACTCCACCGCCGGCACCGCTCTGAACATGCGAACGCATTTGCCGGCCGAAACCATCGCCTCCGCTCTCGCCCGCGAAGTGCACGCCCTCGACGCCAACCTCGCCCCCTACGAAGTGATCAGCCTGCAAGAACAGATGGATCGCTCCACGTCTCCGCAGCGCGTAGCCGTCACCTTACTCGCAGTCCTCGGGGGATTGGCCCTGCTGCTCGCCACCATCGGCCTCTACGCCGTAATGTCCTACACCGTCTCGCAAAGCTCCCGCGAGCTAGGCCTGCGTATGGCCCTCGGAGCCGGCGCATCCAATCTCTTGCGCTTGGTCCTGGCGCATGGCCTCACTCTCACGGCAGCCGGTCTCGTCCTCGGAGCAACCGCAGCCCTCCTCTCCACACGTCTGCTCGGCAATCTTCTCTTCAAAGTCAGCCCGCGCGACCCGCTAGCCTTCGGCTCGGCACTCGTGGTCATGACCGTCGCCGCCACAGCAGCCTGCTTCCTCCCCGCCTGGCGCGCCACCCGCACCGACCCAGCCCGCATCCTCCGCGACTAAGCGAGTCCGTCAGAGCGCGCGGCAGAAGGTTCTCTCCGCCAAAAAAACAAAAGGGGCTGGAATGAATCCGCCCCTTTCGCACCCGATTGATCTGTTATCCCTTTATGGATTGCTGGCGCAAGCGTGCTCGTTGTTCGCATACTCGGGCTGCACCGCGTACCGATGATTCCCGATCGTCGATACCGACGGATCAAAGAACGCTTCCGCCGTCTTCGGCGAAGTAGGAAGAATCACAAAAAATGAGCATTCATCCCCGATTTCCGCTCCCACAAGCACAACGGCGCTGAAGTTGAACCACGCCGTCCCATCTGGGTCCGTAATCGTCTCGAACTGTTCATGCGAAAGCGTGTTATTCGTCGAGTCCACCAATTGCCCGTTTGGAGTTCCCGGCCGTACCGAACAACCCGCCACGTTCTGGTACGGTTCGACCGAGTACAGCACGTGTCCAATGTCCTTGAAGTCAACGCTGCTGTGATACCCGCAAAACACAAATGTCGCCGGAACGTCCGGCGAATAGCAAATGCCGCCCGTCGCAGTGAAGCATTCGTCTTGTCCCGGCGGGAGAAACACGTGGTAGATGTGCGCGTATCCAGTCTGCCCGCTGCGTACGGCCACCGCGTGCACGGTTGCAAGCACATTCGCGTCCGTCAAAGGCGCCGTCTTCGGCGTAGGTTTGTAGTTGACCAGTGAGCGCGCGCCCACCGAATATCGATTGTTCGCCGTCGTCCCAACGTATTGGTCCGTAATATGGATGAACTCGCTGATCTTCAGGTCCTGCAGAAAGCCCTCCGGGTTACCCCAGCACGTCGCGATCGGACAATTCCCGTTCGGCCGCAAGTAAATGGGATGCGACTCCGCGACCCGCACCACCGGGCCTCCGTTATAAGCCAAGTCCGCCGGGAAACGGAGCTGGTCATCGTCTGCGGGAGCCGCCGTCGCCGCGCCCAAGCGCGAGATTGAGGACCCGCGCACTGTGGCGATGTCCTTCCGTTTCAACGCAGCTCCCGCAGCCGTGTTCGCCGGCCTCGCGTGCCGATAAACCACGGTGGCTTCGTCCGCCGCAGCGTTATCGCTCGCCGTTGGACCGCTCTTCACTTCGTCTTGCGCCGCACCTTGCGCCCGGGCCACCCTCATCCCAAAAGCGCTAATCAACACCGCACACACAATGGGTAGAAACCAAAACAATCGATTGGACACACGTGTAGCCAAAGACAAACAACTGGGTTTCGTCATTTGAGGACACCTTTCGGTCTGTGGGCGGGACGCTGCATCGAGTAAACACGCCCGCCAACAAACTGTCAAGCACCCCCAAAAAATTTTACATTTCTTACGTGCCGCCGGCCTTCAGCCTATTTGGCCGGGATTCTGGCGGAACATTTAGATAGACTTCCCTCGATCCGAAACTGCATCACGAAGGTTCGCCGACATCGTTCGGTAGCGTACAAACGGATCACGCACAATATAAAATGAAACCGACCGGTCTCATTCTGCATCGAAGGTGATTGAATTAACCATTAGCCCGCTGGTCCAGACGGTGGATCGGTAAATAGCCAGGTCGTTCGTGCCAATGCTGGCTTCGCATAGGCTATCGGATTGCCCGAGGGACGGAAAAAGATCTTTTTCCCACAAATACCTAACGTTCAGAGCTAGAGGACGCAAATGAAAAGCACCTACAAAGCAGTAGAAGTCTCCGCACCAAACGTTCTTCGCGTTGTGGAACGCTCAGTCCCTGAGCCCGGCGCCGGTCAGGTTCGGATTCGCGTGGAAGCATGTGGAATCTGTCACACCGACGCCGCCACGGTCACCGGCACCTATCCCGGTCTGAAGCTCCCACGCGTTGCTGGACATGAAGTCGTTGGCCGCATTGAAGCCTTAGGCAGTGGAGTGTCCAAATGGAAAATCGGTCAACGCGTCGGTATCGGCTTCTTCGGCGGCGAAGACGGTGTCTGCGAACCATGCAGACGCGGAGACATTGTGAATTGTCAGAACGCCGTGATCCCGGGCGTAACCATGGATGGAGGATATGCGGAAGTGATGATCGCGGAAGCGCGCGGCGTCTCTTCCATTCCCGATGAACTCAGCTCCACAGAAGCCGCCCCTCTCCTCTGCGCGGGTATCACCACCTACAACGCAATTCGCAACGCCGGCTTGCGCGGCGGAGATCTAGTCGCTGTGCAGGGCATTGGTGGCCTCGGGCATCTCGGTGTCCAGTTTGCCCGGCAAATGGGATTCCACACTGTCGCCATCGGACGTGGCAGCGACAAGGAAAAGCTTGCGAAAGATTTGGGTGCGCACGTCTACATCGATACCGCCGTCGACGACGCCGCAGCGGCACTACAGCGCATGGGCGGCGCCCGAGCGATTCTCGCAACAGCCCCCAGCGGCGATGCTATGGGGCCACTCGTCGCCGGTCTCGCCACCCGCGGCAAGCTCATCATTGTGGGTGTACCGTTGGACCCCATCCAATTGAGCGCCTTCCCGCTCGTCTTCGGAGCCCGCTCAATCTACGGCTCACTCGCCGGCACCGCGATCGATACCGAGGACGCCCTCGCCTTCAGCGTCCTCGAAAATATCCGCCCCATGATCGAGACCCTTCCCCTCGAACAAGCCGCCGACGCCTACGCCCGCATGATGCAAGGCAAAGCACGCTTCCGCATGGTCCTAGTAACAAAGGACGGCGCCGCGCAACAGCCAGGAAGATGAAGACGGCAAGCCTGACCTTTTTCCGTATTCGTAGGGGCGTCGTTTTAGCGCGCCCAGGCCGAAGGCCGCATCTTCCCCGAATTTGCTTATGTAGCGGCCGCGGCGTTCTTCCGCGGGCTGCTTGTCTCCTACTATTCTTGAAGCGCCGTAGGTGCGGCACACTCCTTTTACGGTGGAAGCCCCGATTTACCGCTCGCCCCGAGCACCGTTATGTAGCGGCGTCCTTTTATGGGCGCCATCTTGCCTTCGTGATCCCGCTGTAGCAGCGAGCCTGCGCGCAGCGGCGAGTTCACTCCGCGAGCAGCCTTTAGGGGTCGGAGCTTTAGATGGAAGTTCGCGTTAGTTCCCACCTGCCTAATAAGTGGAGATAACCGCAGCCAAGAAAAAGTGTCTCTTATTGGACAGTTTCTTCACTTCGACTGATCTATTGTTCCGGCGCGAATGGCCCAACCCTGCCTTGCTCCCATACCAAAAGGAACACCGTGAAACCCATCCAAGCAAACGTTGCAGGGACGATGCAAAAGATCGTTGATTTTCATATGGATGAAAGCCGCGACTGGGTCGCTGAATTGGAATGCGGGCACCAGCAGCACGTCCGTCACAACCCGCCTTGGACCCACCGACATTGGGTGACAACACCGCAAGGTAGGCTTGAACACCTCGGCCACGAACTTAATTGCTTGGCGTGTCGGCCCGCCTGAGTTTTGACATCATCGGAGGTGTGATTTTGAAGAAGAACGGTTCAAACGGCAAAACACGCTTCAAATTCTCTGTCTACATCGCCCACCCCTCCCGGCGATCAGATTTGGCTCTCGCTCGTCTGCGGACCATCTGTGAGGAGTCGATCCCAAAGAGCTACGATATAAAAGTTATCGACCTCTCGAAGAATCCTGAACTTGCAAAAGATCACCAGATCATCGCTACACCCGCAATTTTCCGAACTCTACCCGCACCAGTGCGAAAGAGCATTGGTGACTTGATCGACAAAGATAAGGCGTTGTTAGGACTGAATCTCAAACAAATAGCGGCGGATTGATTTCCAAAACAGGCGTACTTGAGATCGCATTGGAACCTGCCCTGAGGTTCCGGGTTCACGGATGCAGTGAACCACCCGCGTTCTACCTTGCAACGGAGTGTTCTGTACTCTGGGTCAGCACCCACTATGGAGATCGGAGTCGGCAAATGAGAATGCGCCTGGGTATGCGTAAAATCCGCGGAAAAGCGTAGCAGGTGCCAGGGGTGAAGGTACAGTTTTCTCCCGCAAATCAGCGCTATAATGGCATCGTGAATACACCGACTCAGAAGGAAGCCAGCATCAGCAATCGCGCTTAAAAGCAATTCATGAATTCCAGTAAAAACAAATCTAAGGGCATGTCCAAGAAAAAGGGCGCATTCGATGCCCAAGCGTTTCTCGATTCGGCTGGAGTGTCGAGAAAAGTTAGGCAGTTTAAGAGAGCCGATATTATCTTTTCGCAAGGCATCCCCGCCGACAGCGTCATGTATATACAAGAAGGCGCTGTGAAGATTACTGCCGTTAGTGAAGCCGGCAAGGAAGCGATCATCACCATTTTGGGGTCTGGCGACTTTTTCGGCGAGGGTTGCTTGGCGGGTCAGCCGCTTCGCATGGGCAACGCCACAGCAACTGTACCTAGCACCGTGCTCGTCATTGACAAGAAGGAAATGCAACGCGTCCTGCACGAGCAGCATGAATTATCCGACCTCTTCATCAGTTTCGTTCTGACCCGAAACATTCGAATCGAAGAGGATTTGGTCGATCAGCTCTTCAATTCGACCGAGAAGAGGCTCGCCCGCACGCTTCTGCTGCTCGCCCGATACGGCAAGGAAGATCAACCCGAGCGCGTACTCCCCAAAGTCTCGCAAGAGACGCTGGCAGAGATGATTGGCACGTCGCGCACGCGCGTCAATTTGTTCATGAACAAATTCAAGAAGCTAGGTTTCATCAAGTACAATGGCGGGCTTCAGGTCAATAATTCTCTCTTGTCCGTCGTTCTGCACGACTGACTGCGCGATTCAGTTTTTTCGTACTCCACGGTTCAACACAACCGTCATGAGCACGCCAACTGCTGCGCCTAGAAACAAATCCTCTGTAAAATCCTGCGGTCGACAGCCTGTGTGTACGCCAGTGTGCCTTTAGGACCGATTCGCGGCTTGGCGTTCGTGCATCCTATTCAGGTGAGGGGCAAAGCACTAACGCCGAAACAACTATCTTCCGTTCCATGTCCAACGTGTGGAGTTTCTGCCGGAATGGGTTGTGAGCGGTACATGGGCGTTCCACGCAAAGTACCTCATGTGCACCGGAAGTTTGCCGCTGTTGAAGCCGGAACAAACGGGAAAGCGAAACGCCATCGTCGGGCAACGCAGGCTCGCCACCCAATCCCCACGAAGACCCGACGCCAAGATTAGGTGTCCAAAATGAAACATTGTTTCAAATTGGATTGCTTTGCGGCGGGCAACTATTGCATCCTGTCCCGGTGAAAAGGCACCTCAACGCCAAACAAATATCCTCTGTCCCCTGTCCTACATGTGGTGTCGCCCCCGGAATGCGTTGCCAACTATTCTCCGGTACTCGACGCCGACAGCCACATATAGATCGGAGATTTGTCGCAATTGAGGCATTGGTTCAGGAAGCCGAAACAGTTCACGCCGGACCATCGAGAAGGAAGTCGAAACGCAGTTAGCAGCGCGCTCGCGGAAATTGGAGGCCGAGGCGCAGAGCCTACCTATCAAATCCCGGTATCTCTCTTTTGGCGCAAATTCCTGCCTATTTCGAGCGTGAGGCGGGTTGCGACCTTCGCTGGATTGCCGAAATCCTGCGCTCGTCCCCGGTCCAGGCGCGGTCAATCTTAGAGAACCCTGCAAGCTGCGCGGTGATAAATGCCCCGTCTTCCGGCAGTTCTTGATGAGGTCGTCTATTCGGTGTGTTGACCAATGCTGGTAACCCGCTGAGCCGTGGAGATGTGGAAAGCCATTTCAAGGGCGAGCTTTCGAAGAAGTAGCTACGTCCCTTGCTTTTCGCCCGGTTTATTGTGTGGACGCTTTTTGTCTCGGCAGGAACGTTTATTTCGCGGCAATCCGCACTTTCAGGGCCTCAATCTCCTGCTTGGTCATGCCTTGTAGAGCCATTGCCGTGGCAAGATACAAAGCGGGAACGTGTTTCATTTTGTTGCCGTGTTCTACCTTGCGACGGAGTTTCTGTACTTCTGGGTCAGCGCCCACTTTCAAAAACACTTTATACGCATCGGGGATGGGCAGGGTCTTTTCAATCAGGCCATGCTTAACCAGGATGCGATGATACGAAGGCACTGCCAACGCAGATGCAGTATGGGTCGGCGGAGCGCGCTTGCTTTGTTTTGGGTGTTTCATTGCACTATGCTGACACGTTTTCTCAATGCGCGTGCAAGAAACGGGGATGCCAGAATCATCCTGGAGCTATGCTGTAGCTCCGGCGGGTAGCCTACCCTTTCCGTTTGTGTTCAATCCCATGACATCCTTTACGAATTGTCCCTAGACATCCTCGCCCGCAAGCCACTCAATCCACACGCCTTAATTTCTCACTTGACAAATAGTGACGGATGCGGTAACCTCTACCTAAGGTCCTGCTGACAGTGTCCCCGTTTCGTCCCTGCCTTCCTCCGCAATTGCCTTGTGTCTCCATCATCCATCGATTTTTTAGTCCTTTGTTTTCACATTCTTACGAATTGCTTTTCTCGCATCTCCTTTATTTTGATAACCATCTGAGTTGCCCGGGGGTGTCACCCTTTACCGCATTCAAGGACCTCTCCACGTCTGTGTCTCCGTGTCTCTGTGGCAAATCCAGTCTTCTCAGCGGTCTACCGCCTCTTGTTTTCTCTTGCCTCTCTTTTCCGCACTCGTTTCCTGTGTTTTCAACAGCTTGCAGCCTCTTTTGCCAAAAACAGGGGGGTGGGTATACCCCTGCGCCCGAAGCCCGCGTCAACTCTGCGCTCTCTGCGTCTCTGCGTTATCCTTGTGCTTTCGCCTTTTTGCCTGTCAAAAAGTCAAGCGTCGAGCGCAATCCTGCAGAATCTCCCGTTCCCAAGCGGGGCGCTTCGGATTTCTCGGGTGGGTCAAGTCCGTCGGAATCCGTCCCGTCAAGTGCAGAAACACCGCCGCCGAATGCTTGTACGCCGGGACCGGCTCGCGAAACGCGACATTCCCCAAATACTGCAGAGCGTCCGACAATGCGTAATACCCCGGATCGCCCGCGCGCCACAGCCGGTCGCGCTCCGCGAACTTTTCCGGAGCAAACGTCGCCAGCCCCAGCAAATAGTCCGAGCCGTACTCGATCATGTTTATTCCCAGGTCGTTGCCGGTATAAATCTGAAACTCCGGCCGATGCGTATCGCGCAGCGCCAGCCGCCCCAGCTCCACCATGCGGTCCAGCGAAGAATGCTTCATCCCCGCAAGCTCCGGAATGTCCATCAGCCGCCGCACCGTTTCTTCATCGAAGATTTCTCCGTTCGGCGCGAATATCGGTCCCAGCTCAAACGCCAGCACGCGCGGAAATCCCCGGCAAATCTCCCGGTACGCCGCCGCTTTTTCCTCCGCGGATTTTCCATGCAGCCGCGCCGTCTGAAACAAAATCGGAATCCCGCCGAGCGCAACAATCCGCTCCATCTCGCGCCGGTACAGCGCAACAACATCGCCGGCCTGCCCCTCGATGTACACACCGGCAACAAACGCCACACCCGCTCCCAGCGCTTCGCGCGTCCAGCGCAGCACTTCGCACTTTTCCGCGTCGCTCAGAAAATTCACGTACCCCGTGTCCATGTTCACCGCGTTCATCAAGCCAGCGCGCTGCGTCGCCACGAGATGCCGCTGGAACGCCTCCACCGCAACATTTCCGTCCGACTCAAACGGCAACAGCGCCGCCGCAATCCCCTGCACCGCACGCCGCAATTTCCGCTTCTCGATCATCGACTCAATTTTCATGCCCTCTCGCTTCAAAATGTAGCGGCCGCGGCGCATTTCCGCGGGCGCCTTTGGGTTTGCCCGTCTCAACGCTTAGCCTTCACCGCCGCCAACTGCACCGCCGCCGAGGAACTTTTGTAATGACTGTCCAGCGGATAACAACCCGAAGGCAATCCATTCCGCGGAGCCGTGGTGCAATCGCTGAACGTCCTGCAAATCCGTTTGTGCTGCACCGTGCGTCCTTGTGCCGCATCCAGAAATATTTCCGGATATGTTAAAACCATCCGCCCCAATCCGACGCAATCCACCCAGCCCTCGCGCAGCGCGGCCTGCGCCACATGCGGCAGAAAATCCTGCAAATAGCTGTACGCCGTGCCCACAAAAAGCAAATTCGGAAATCGCTGCTTTAATTCCCGCGCCGCGTCCATCTGCCGAGCCACGCCCACCAGCGGATCCTCCGGCGGCGCGTATCCATCCGAAGGCGGATACAGCGCCGGACGCTGAATATGCGGATTGTAATAAGGACTTCCCGCCGTCAAATTCACCAAACAAATATTCAGCGATTCGAGCAGAGACAAAAACTGAATCGGCTCCGCCAAATCCGGCTGCCTCGGGTCGTTCGCGTTCACGCCAAATCCCCAGCGATACGGAACCAGGTCCGCATGCGGCTCCGGAATTCCTGGACCTAATTTTCCGTCAATTTTTCCATCGGGCGATTGCGCCGGATCGGGACGAAACGGCACAGTATCAAACGCAGAAACGCGCACGCCAATTTTCAATCCCGGCGCAGCGGCCCGTATCCCCTGCACCACATCGCGCAGAAACCGCGTGCGATTCTCAAAACTCCCCCCGTACTTCCCTTCCCGCGTATGCGCGCCAAGAAATTCATGCCCCAAATATCCATGGCAATGTTTTACATCGACAAAATCAAAACCCAGTTCCGCAGCCATGCGCCCAGCGCGATGGAAATCCTCGATGATGCTTTCGATTTCCCCATCCGTGAGCACTGGAAAATCGGCAGCCAAACCAAGCCGCCGATCCAGAATCGGATGCCGATACAAAATCTTCGGCTCCGCCCGCGTATGCGAATTCGGTTTGCAGTACCGCCCCGAATGCGTAAGCTGCAGACCAACAAGCAATCCGTCATCGGAACCCGCCGCAAGTTTGTGCTCTGCAACAAGCGCAGCGCGAAGTTGCGCGAGCCCGGAAAGAGTATGCTCCGCAATCACAAGCTGATTAGGATTCGCTCGCCCCGAGTGCGAGACGGCGACGGCCTCGCCCCCCCAAATTAATTTCGCGCCGCTCGCGCCAAATCGCCGCCAGCGCCGCAAAGTATTTTCCGTAGGCGCGCCGTCCGCAGTCCCGTCCCACCCCTCCATCGGGTTAATCGCAATCCGATTTCCAATTTTTATTTCGCCGCGCGCAATCGGAGAAAACAGCGGCGATTCCGCCGCTCCGAGAATTTCGGAGTCACACGGAATCTGCAAACGCAGCGCGCGCAAATGTTCCACGAACTGCGCAACATCTTTTACGCTGCCAAGCCGGAGAATTTTCGGCGCGCTCACGCCGTTTTGCCTGATTGAGCTTTCGGGGAAATCGTGCAGTTTTTCTTCATCTCTAGCTTGTGCTTTCCGGCTTGACAAACACAGCGATGCTAAAAGATTCTTTGTGCCGCTGTCGAG
>DATBYP010000391.1:0-10752 GCA_036513675.1 Candidatus Acidiferrum sp. | reverse complement strand
CTGCGGGAATACATACCGTGACGCTCAAGCTCGAGGGTTTCCAGACAGCCAAGCGCACCGTTTCCGCCAGCGAAGGCGGCACCGTAACAATCTACGAATCCTTGAGGAAGTAGGCTTCTCTTTCGTCGAGGAAGTAGCCTTTTTTCATCGATTTGGCGTGCTATGACTTGGTTGGTTACATTTTGTTACCGAGCTCGTCAATACGTTCTAGTACTAAATTACTATCTCTCTGAAAACAAAGGCCATGCTTGCTCAAATATAGGGCAGAGAGCGTGCTGGTATTTCTCAGGGTTTGACTGCTTGCCCAAGCAGATTTCCTCTCGGTCACCAGGGCAACACTCGGAAACTGCATGAAGGAGAGCATTGGTTTTACGCGCCGTACTTCCGGTAGAACAAAGGGACGCTGCCTCACGCCCTAAGCCTGGTCCGCGTCTTCAAGAAGCAGCCGCCGAACGCAAAGCTTTCCCGCAGGTGGCGCCACAAATCGAGCCATTGCTTTTGGAACTCACTCGTTCTCTGCGCGAGCTTCATCTGCTTCTGCGTTCCGCGCGTCTGTATGACCGGCAGCATCCACGTCTATTACAGAGCCTTGACGGCGCTTATGAGTCCTTGCGCTCCGTTGTCGCCAGCAGGAACGGGTTAGAAATTCGCGTCGAGCGCAGCGCGCTTGTGGCGCCGAAAATCAGTGAAGCACCCCTGCCAGACGCGCGTGGCGATCTCTATGCCCTCACCAAGGATCTGCAGCGCGCCGGAATCTACAACCTTGTCTTTGCTCCCAAATTCCATGTAGGCGAACTGGACACCTTGTCGCAACTTGCCAAAGCGTCATTGTCAAAATCAGGGCAACCTACCAAGCAAGAAGCGCTGGCTTGGTGGCCGGCAAAGCTTAGGGAGCATCGCGTGGAAGGCATCGCAATAAACGCGGAGACGGAGCGCAAGGTCGATACCGTACTGGCCAGCCTGATCGCTGCGCTGGTCGCCTACGGCGGACACTCGCCCCGCGAAGCCCTCGATGCGCCGATCGAAATTCCCCAAGTCGACGACTTGATGGCGACACTGCGGCTCCTGGCGCGCCTCACGCCTCCACTCGAGGCTGCCCGTAACATATCCCCCGAAGAAGCCGCACGCGCTATCCACGGCGCCATGGAAGAAGCCAGCCGTGAAACGGTCCGCTTGCTGCTCAGCTCCGTCACGCAATATCCTCCGCGCGACGGCGAGCGCCCGCAGCCCTATCTGCTTCGCTTATCGGAAAGCCTTATGTTCGAGTTTCTCGGCCCGGAGTTTTCTGCCGGAACTCTTGCGGCTCCCGGCGTGCGCCCGATGTTCCATCGCCTTGCGGAAGTGCTCGTCACCGCGGGCGGCTACACCGGCCCGCATGCCTCCGCGCACCTGTCGTCCTTTGCATCCACCTGGGCGACCGACACGCATCGCGAAAAACTGATCGAGAGATTCTGGCTCGAGCTTCCGCCCCGCGAAAAATCTGCCGTCCTGCGCGGTGCGGACGTTTGGTGCGTGCCTGTCGTTGCGCTCAAACAAAATCTCGGGCAACTCGCTGCGTCCGGCGCCGACGCGCCGCGCCGCGAAGCGCGCAATATCCTGCTGAACTACGCGCGTCGCATCGACAGCATCGATGCCGCCGTCAGACGCGTAGTGAGCGCCGGCTTGAATGAGCTCTCTCCCATTATCGAATCGCTTTGGCCCAATCAGGTTCCCGACGATCTGAGCCGCGGTACCCTCAAGGCGCTCGAGAAGGAAACCACGCCGGAAACCGCCGCTCTCCTTGCCGCTTTTCTCGAACATCTCGGACGCGTCGCCGTAACGCGTGGCGACTACGCGGGATTTGAATCCATTCTCGATGCCCTGGAAAAAGAGCCGCATGACGTTGCTCACGATCATATTTCCGCGCTCGCGCATCGCCTCGTCGCGCAGGATCGCTGGCTGCTCCTCGTCGACGCTTCCCTCTCCAATCGCGCTCTCGATCCCGTTCTCCCACGCCTTCTGCAGCGCGATCCCGATCGCCTCCTCGATCGTTTGACTCTGTTGCTCACCGAGCCCCGCGGCTCCGAGTTTCTCCCGGCTATGGCCCGCCTCGTACGTACCATCGGAGTCCCTGTTCTGAACTTGCTGGAGACTCGTTTGTACGAAGCGCGCCGCCAGCGCGTCAGCGCCGCTATCAAGATTCTTGCCGCCGCCGATGCCGATCGCCTCCTTCGCGGCCTCGCGCGCGCCCTCGCCAGTTGGGAGTGGAACCTTCAGGATCTAGCAGTAAGCGAACTGGCGCGGCCCACCAACGCTGCATCCGCGCAAAGCGCCGCCTTCGTCTTTTCCGCTGTTCTTGCGGATGCACATCCCCTCGTCGTGCCCATGATGATCGACCAGATCGGCCTCGCCCAGGAAACCGCCGCCGTCCCGCAACTCATGGAAATCGCCGCCGGTGAACACGACGTCCTTCGCGATCAATTCGTCCGCATTAAGGCCATTGAAGCCCTCGGCCGCATGCGCGCCCAGGACGCCGCCGAACTCCTTCGCACCCTCGCCAGCCGCCGCGACGGCCTGACCTATGCCGAGCCCTCCGGCCTCCGCGCGGCCGCCGAAGATGCCCTCGCGATGCTTGAGGATCGCCCCACATCGGCTCGCTCTCGCGCCGCGTTCGCCGCAGCCGGTAACTCGAATTCCAGCTTTGTTGTCCAGCGCCGCTACACCCGCGTCCCCCTCGAATCGCCACTTCGCGCGCAAATCGACGGGAGTCAAGCCGGACTGGCGCGCGTCAAAACCATTAGTCTTGGCGGCGCCTATCTCGAATCTCCCAAGAAGCTCAACGTCGGCGATTCGATTAGGCTCGAAGTTCGCTCCGGCCTGCGCAGAATCCATTTCACGGCGGTAGTCCGCAACATCGGCGCCGAGGGCAACGGCGTCGAATTCGTGCACATGAAAGACGAAGACCGCGAGAAACTCCGCAAACTAGTCCAGCGCCACCTTCAGCTCTGATCAAGCTGGTTTTCCGTTCACCGCAGCGCGGGCATCTTACCGGTCCTTCATGGACACATATTGACGCACGACAACCCGCGACATCCCCGAACTCCAATCCTTTTTCGCACCTTGTCGCTTGCCAGAATTCACTCTCCCCGTCATCCTGCGCTCACTTGGTCTGCTTGGCCGCGGATTACTCACCCGCCCCGGCAGCCAAGTTTTCGATTGAAAGCATTTGTTTATTGCAGTAAAAGCCATATATCCAATTACTTTTGTCGAGGAGTACGGCGGGAGACGCCGCCGCCGCTAGGGGTAGCGGAACGTGCTTCGAAGACTCACCGGGTTCCAACTAGGAGGCAACATGCGACGCAGGCTGGGTGTGTGGGTGATTGTTGTTTGTGTGCTTGTTCTGAGCTTCGCCTTCCGCGGCATCGCACAGGTTAATAGCGCCACACTTTCGGGAGCCGTCACGGACCCACAAGGTCTGGCCGTCCGCGGCGCAAAGGTAACCGTCACGAACGCGGCCACCGGTGCGGTGCGCAGCATTGTTGTCGATGACGAAGGCCGCTACACCCTTATCGGCCTCACTCCGGGCAAATATAAAATTTCCGTCGATGGCGGAGCGAATTTCGGCGTTTTTCAAAATGATTCGATAGTCGTCACCGTCGGTGAAAACGCCACATTTAATCCTCGCCTCGACCTCAAAGGCATGACGCAGACCGTCACGGTCACCACAGAGACGGCGCCCATCGAGACTTCCAAGACCGAAGTGTCGCAAACCATCGAGCAGCGCCGCATCGAAAATCTTCCCATCAACGGACGCGGCTACATCAACTTCACTCTCATTAACTCGCAGACCACCCGCGACGTCTCCCCCACCATCGGTCCAGCGCCCAACAGCGGCCTGAACATCAACGGCGCTCGCGCCCGCTCCAACATGGTCAGTGTGGACGGCGCCGACGCGGTCGACAATTCCGTCAACGGCATCCGCGCCACCGTTTCGCAGGAAGCTGTGCAGGAATTTCAACTCATTCTCAGCAATTACAACGCCGAGTACGGCCGCGCCACCGGCGGCGTCATCAACATCGTCACCAAGAGCGGCTCCAACGACATTCACGGCGATATCTTCGGTTACTTCCGCAACAAAGCGTTCCAGTCTCGCAACGCCTTCTCCGGCCAGATCGATCCCACCACTGGCGTTCTCAATCCCGTCAAGCAGGCTTACACCCGTGCGCAGTCCGGCTTCACCGTCGGCGGCCCGCTCAAAAAGGACAAAACGTTTTACTTCCTCTCCTATGAATACACGCAACGCGAAGAAAGCGGCTTCTCCAGCATCGGAATAGGCAATTTCGGCTTGGTTCCGGTCACCCTGCCACCGTCCGCCGGCGGTCTCACCGTTCAGCTAACCGGTCCGCAAGCCACCGCCGTCAACTCCTTGCTGAACTCGGGTAGCTCCGCACTGGCGCAGCTTGGAGTTAAGTACGCTGTGTTCATGGGTTCGGCCTCCAACGTAGCCCTAAAGAAAGTGGATTTCGGAGCTGTCGCCGCTGGCTCAACGGGTGGATTTCTCAATCCTGGCCCGGGACAGCAATTCCCGATCCCCGTCGCATGCCCCGCGGGTCAGCCCGTCAACAACGGCGCCACCTGTTCTGGCGGAGGCGTTTATGTTGCTCCTCTCCCGGCTTCTTACGTGGGACTCAATTCCATTCGCGGCAATTATCCAGTCTCCGAGAAGACTAGCCTCTGGTCTGGGCGCCTCGACCAGCGCTGGAACAATCACAACTCTTCTTTCCTTCGCGTCGGTGTCTCGCCCTCACTTGTAACGGGCCAGCCCTCCACTTCCCAAAACCAGGTTTTCGGGCAAAACGCCGGCTCACGCACCGGCTTGACGCAATCGCGCGACTTCAATGCCACTTTTCAGCACGACACCGTCATCAGCGATCGCGATTTCAACGAATTCCGCTTCCAGTACGCGCGTCGAGGCCTGCACTTCGGCTTCTCCCAGCTTCCCGGCGGCAGCAACATTGGCGTCAATATTCCCGGCTACGCCTACTTCGGCCGCGAGCCATACTCCACGGTGGATCGCATTGAGCGCCGCACCGAATTCACCGACCAGGTCAGCATCATCCGCGGCAAGCACACCTTCAAATTCGGCGGAGACTATAACCTCGTGCAGTTGCGCTCCTCCAAAGCGCAGATTTTCGAGCTCGATTTCGGTGGCGACGTCAACTTCGGCGGCCTCGCTGCTTCCACTTTCGGTTTCCCGAATTCCGTCGCCGGCATCTCTCTTCCCGGCACCACCGGGCTGCAATCCTACGGCTTGGGCATTCCCACCACGTACATCCAAGGCATCGGAAATTCCAAGCAGCCTTTCGACAACATTCCCATGGGCTTTTTCGGTCAGGATAGTTGGAAAGTGAACCGCAAACTCACTTTCAATTTTGGCGTGCGCTACGACGTCGAAATTAGCCCGCTCTTTTCTCCTGCAACGGCCATCAACGCCGCAGCCGAACAAGCTCTCGGCGTCGTCGAAGGCATCCCGCGCGACTACAACAATGTCGCTCCACGCTTCGGCGTAGCCTTCGATCCCGCTGGAAATGGCAAGATGGTCATCCGCGCCGGCTTCGGGCTCTTCTACGATCACCCGCTTCTCGCCACTGCGTTCGACTCGGTCACCGCGGACGGCGGCCGTTCCGTTCAGCTTCTCAGCGCTGGCGGAGTCGCCTCAGCCTGCGGACTCGTTCCCGCGGCGGGCGCACCTCCGGGCTATGCCACCTGCGGAAGCGGAAAGGACACGCCCACCAACCTCAACGGCTCTGCGATCTTCCAGGGCGTTTTGAACGCGCTCCCCAACATGTTCTATCTGCCCAATCAGCAGCGCTTCGATCCGCTCGCTTCCGGCTCGCTCTTCGCCAATCAAAACTATTTGACCGCCGGCTTCCCGCTGCCCATTCTCCCGTTCACGCTCCCTATCGCCCGTAATTTCCAATATGGCTATGCCGAACAGGGCAATCTCACCGTCGAGCGTGAAATCGCCGGGTCCTGGAAGTTCAGCCTTGGCTATCAATACACGCGCGGCCTGCACCTGCATCGCCCCGTGGACGTCAACTCCACCAATCCCCAGCTCCTGGCTCAGAACGCCTTCAACGCAGGAGCCGCTGGCATCGTCGTCTCGAATCCCGTTACGGTCGCCGTCCCATCGAGCGACATCGCAGCTAGCAGCGCACACTGCGGTCTGCACTTACTGGCTCCCCAAGCGTTGGGCGTACTCAATGGCTGCCCTGGCCCATTGGTCGCGCTAAACGGCAAATTCGTAGGCACTCCCGCGTTCTTTAATTTCTTCCGTCCCTCTGGACCCAATCCCTCCTTCGCAGGCTTGGTCCCCGGCGGCTTCGCAACGCAGCAACAGCTTGCGGGTCTCGCCGGCTATCCGGTTGGTTTCGGCGTGCCCGTTCCCTTCAATAGCGTCGACGCGCAGCTTTCCGACGGCAGCTCTTGGTACAACGCCTTGACCTTCAATCTCTCCAAGCGCTTCTCGCATTCTTTCGAGATGCTCTCCAGTTACACCTACTCGCATTCGATCGACAATTCCACCGACCTGCAATCTCCTCTCGAGCCTCAGGATTCCCGCTTCCCGTTCCTCGAGCGCTCCAACTCCGTCAATGATCAGCGCCATCGCTGGGTCACGAGCGCCGTCTTCCAGACAGCCCGCGGCAAAGGTGGCGACGGCTTCGCAAAACAGTTCCTCGGCGGCTTCACCGTAGCCCCCATCATCGAGGTTGCCTCGGGCCGCCCCTACAACGTTATTACCGGCACGGACACACGTCTCGACCTCGGCGCCTCGCAAGCGCGTCCCTCGGTCGGCGGCCCAACCAGTTCGCCGTTCATCCCCGGCGTCACGTTCGGATTGGCTGCCACCTGCCTGGCGAACGACGGCTCGACGTTCGCCATTCCCGGCGTAAGTCCTCCCGCAGGCTGCGACGGCAATCTCGGCCGCAATGCCTTCACCACGCCCGGCTTCTTCCAGGTCGATTTGCGCGTCTCCAAATCCATTCCCATCGGTGAGCGCCTCCATCTCGACCTGATCGCCGACGGCTTCAACCTGTTCAACCGCCTCAATGTGCTGTCCGTGAACCAGCTCTGCGACCCAACAGCCGGCACGAGCTGTCTCGCCGGCCAACCAACCGCGTCCTACGACGCCCGTCAATTCCAATTCGCCCTAAAATTCGCCTGGTAGCTTAGGTTGCATCGATCATTGCGTTGATCATTACGTCGCGCGTTCGCTTCGAATGGCCCCTGTTACGGCGCAGGCACACTGATTGTGTTGGAGTCCAGCGTTACGGCGCCTGATGCTGTCCCGTCAGAAGCGGCAAACATTCTTCCTTCCACTACTGCTCCGGTATTGAGCGTGATACTGACCGCGGCGAGCACATTTCCTTTGAATATGGTCGTGGTGTCGATCGTCGCTGACGAGCCAACTTGCCAGAAGATGTTGGCTGCCTTGGCCCCCCCGGCCAGGATCATCTGAGAACCCGGCGCGGTGGTGAGTGTGGACCCCATCTTGAATAGGAAGACCGCATTGGGATCGCCTTGGGCGTCGAGTGTGACATTGTTGTTTGACCCTGCTCCCAATAGCAAAACCGATGAGGCGTTGATATAGAGTCCTGGTGCGAAGGTCAGTCCTCCAATGTTTGCGGGCAAGGCTTGAGCGTTGATCGTGCGGCTAACGGCGTCGTTATAAGCGGCCAGCAAATCGGCTTGGGCTTTAGTTACCACGGGATCGTTGATGTGTATGGTCCCGTTCACTTGTCCCGCGGGAATTCCCTGTGCGGTACCTGGTCGCAACCCAACGTCCCCATTGATCAACGTAAGTCCAGTGCTGGTGATCGTGGCCGCGGCCATAACCGCGAAGCTGCCTGCTGCTCCGAGGTTGATCGTCGCGGGACCCGTGCCGACCACTCCACTTGTTGTAAAGCTCCACGGATTCGGCGCAGCACCGGCGCCCAACGCATTGCCTGTCAGGTCTTTGACCACATTGGAAATCGTGGCCGTATATTGCGTATTGCTTGCGAGATTGCCTGAAGGTGTGAAGGTTGCGATCTGGCTTGCCGGATCGTAAGCCACGGTTCCGTTTACGGACGCTCCCCCGCCCGCGACCGCCAGCGTAAAGGTCGCGTTGGTAATCGTCGTAGGATCCATCGCCTTGCTGAACGTGGCGTTGACCCTCTTGTCGATGGGCACATTCACAGCCGCGCTAGCCGGGTTCGTGGAGGTGATCGTGGGGGCGACGGCGTTTACAGTCAAACCGGTCGTAAAGCTCCAGACGAAATTAGCGGCCATAGCGACGCCGGTAAGATCTTTGGCGGCTGTGGTGATCGTGGCTGTGTATTGGGTGCTCGCAGCTAAATTGGCGGTTGGACTAAAGATTGCGGTTCTGTCCGCATAAGATACAGTTCCCGGTACCGCGGCTCCGCCACCCGCCACAGCCACCGTGAAGGTCCCCGTCGCAGTGATCGTGGCAGGGTCCATGAACGTGCTGAACGTCGCGGCGATCCTCTGATTGAGGGGCACATTAATCGCTGCACTGCCGGGATCGGTGGAAGTTACGAATGGTGCGCTAGCGTTCGCCGCCACGCCTGTGGTGAAACTCCAAATATAGTTGGCGGCCAGCGCGTTCCCTTGGGCGCTTTGCGCGGCGGTAGTAACGGTGGCCGTATATTGGGCGCTGGCCGCGAGAGCGCCTGTCGGCGCAAAAGTGGCCGTGTTGCTTGGCGCATCATAAGTGACCGTACCTGCCACGGCAGCTCCGCCACTCGCCACTGCTAGCGTAAAGGTTCCCGCCGCGGTAATCGTGGCTGCGCTCATCGGGATACTGAAAGTTGCCGTAATTTTCTGATTGAGGGGGACGTTGGTGGCCCCATTGGCAGGAACCGTGGAGGTCACCGCAGGTGTGGATGCTGTAGTGAAGGTCCACACAAAGTTGGCTGCCAGCGCTGCGCCTGTCGCGTCCTTCGCACCGGTGGTAATGGTGGCTGTATACACGGTAGAGGCCGCCAGAAGCACTCCCGGCGTGAATGTCGCTGTGTTCCCGGCGTAGTTGACGGAACCGCTTACTACGGTTGCGCCTGGTCCCGTCAGCGTGAAGGTTGTTGCGCTGATCGTTGTGGCGTCCATCGGAACGCTGAACGTGGCAGTCACGGTGGCACTCTCCGCCACGTTGACAGCGCCGTTCGCCGGAATTGTGGAGACCACGGTGGGTGGCGGAGCCGTCGTAAAGGTCCACACAAAATTGGCGGACACGGGAACGCCCGCAGGATCTTTCGCCCCGGTCGTAATCGTTGCTGAATATGGGCTGCTGTTGGCGAGAACCGTCGTCGGTGTGAACGTCGCTGTGTTGCCCGCGTAGGTGACTACTCCCGCCACGGGGGTTGCGCCGGGCCCCGTCAAAGTAAACGTAGCCGCAGTGATCGTCGTCGGGTTCATCGCCCCGCTAAACGTAGCGGAGATGGCCGTGTTCACGGCCACAGCGGTCGCCCCATTTGCCGGGATTGTCGAGACCACGGTGGGTGGCGGAGCCGTTGTAAAAGTCCATACAAAGTTCGTTGCTAGTGGAGCGCCGGTGGGATCTTTCGCTCCGGTGGTAATGGTGGCCGTGAACAGGGTGCTGTTGGCGAGAACTGCCATCGGCGTAAATGTCGCGGTGACGCCGGCGTAGGTGACGGCACCGGCTACCGAAGTTGCGCCCGGCCCGGTCAACGTAAACGTAGCCGCAGTGATCGTCGCCGGGTTCATCGCCACGCTGAACGTAGCGGAGACAAGAGTGTTGACGGGCACTGCTGTGGCACCGTTCGCCGGAACTGTGGAAACAACCGTGGGTGGCGCAGCGGTTGTGAGAGTCCACACAAAGTTGGCTGCCAGCCCGGCGCCCGCGGCGTTTTTCGCGCCGGTGGTAATTGTTGCCGTATATAAAGTGCCGCTTGCAAGAGCAACTGCCGGCGTAAACGTTGCGGTGACGCCTGCGTAGGTGACAGCACCAGCCACGGGAGTGGCTCCTGGGCCGGTCACCGTGAAAGTTGCGGCATTGATGGTCGCCGGGTTCATGGCCTCGCTGAATGTAGCGGAGATTGTCGTATTGACGGCCACAGCCGTGGCGCCATTTATCGGCACCGTGGAAACAACCGTGGGTGGCCCAGCCGTCGTAAATGTCCGCACAAAGTTGGCTGCTAGGGGAGCGCCGGTGGGATCCCTTGCGCCAGTGGTAATCGTTGCGGTGTATAAGACACTGCTTGCAAGAGCGACTGTCGGTGTGAACGTTGCGGTGACGCCCGCGTAGGTGACTGCACCAGCCACGGGAGTGGCTCCTGGGCCGGTCACCGTAAACGTTACCGCGTTGATGGTTGCAGGGTTCATGGCCCCGCTAAACGTGGCGGAAATCGTCGTGTTGACGGCCACAGCGCTGGCCCCGTTTACGGGAACAGTAGAAACCACGCTGGGTGGCGGAGCCGTCGTAAATGTCCACACAAAATTGGCGGCTACTGGAGTGCCCGCGAGGTTTTTTGCTCCGGTGGAAATTGTGGCTGTAAACACGGTGCTGTTAGCCAGAGCCGCCGTCGGCGTAAACGTTGCCGTGACACCGGCGTAGGTGACTACGCCCGCCACGGGAGTTGCGCCAGGTCCCGTCAAAATAAACGTAGCCGCGCTAATCGTTGCCGGGTTCATCGCCTCACTGAACGTAGCGGAGACAAGAGTGTTAACGGGCACTGCGCTGGCGCCGTTCGCCGG
>DATBYP010000390.1:0-3721 GCA_036513675.1 Candidatus Acidiferrum sp. | reverse complement strand
AACCGCGACGCTACGATTTTTGCCACGAATCCGAATGGGCTGTATTCGTTTGGCGGCGGAACGGCTTACTCTCCGGTCCTGATCCGTTCCGCGAGCGCACGACACGATATCCAACCGGGAGATCCGCTGCCAGACTCACTTACAGGTTTGCTGACCGCGACGCCTTATTCGTACACGGTGATTGCTGCGGGAAGCTTGACGCCGGGCGGGGATAAGTTTGATGAAGCGTCTGTGCGGCGCGAGGCCTACAATTTTTACTTCCAGGATGCGTGGAAAGCCACGCCGCGTTTGAGCGTCAGCTATGGCTTGCGCTATGAAGTGAACAGCCGCATTAAGGAAGCGAAGCACCGGACGTCGATTGCCGAGCCCGTCGGTCCAGATGGCAAGCCGACCGCCTTTTTGGCTCCGGGCGCGACGCAAGTTTTTTTGTACAACCCGCAGCCTGTGTACCCGATGGACTGGAACGGCTGGGGGCCGCGCGTTTCGATCGCCTATGCGGTTGGCAAACACACGATATTGCACGCAGGCGGCGCCATCACGACGATCCTGCCGAATTTGTGGCAGGACAATTTTGTGACCGGTGGATTTCCGCTGGTCTTCGCGCCTGTGGTTACGGCTCTGCCGGACGTTCCTGTGCCGTTTCACTCGGACGTCGTCCCACTGATCCTTCCCGCGCCTTACACAACCCAGGGGCAGCTTCTTTTCGCTTCGGGAAGCAGCGCGGATGTGCCTGCGAATACGCCAATCGATTTGCAACGCTTTCAGAACGATCTCGCTGCCGTAACGCCTGGACATGAAGTGCAATTGTTTACAGCCGGGGTGATCGACGGGAATTTTCGCAATGGATATATAGGGACGTACACGGCGGGAGTCGATCAGGATTTCGGTAGCGTGAAGGTCAGCGCTGCCTATGTCGCAACGGCAGGTGTTCATCTCGCAACCGTTTTTTCGCCGAACAGTTACAACGGCGCCGATCCGCCGTTCGCGCCGTTTACCCAGTTCAACGCAGCGGGTCATGCGACCGGCGGTTTTGGGCCGGAGCTGGTGATGACAACCGGCTCGCATTCCAGCTATCACGCACTGCAAACCAGCTTGAGTCAAAGCCAGTCGCGCATCGGGCTGAGTTTCCAGGCGAGCTACACGTTTTCCAAATCGATTGACGATACCAGTGCGGTGCTCGGCGGGTTGCCCTCGAATGCCGGCGTGATTTTACAAACCATGCCGCAGAATCCTTGGAATCCGGAGGCAGACAAGGGCGCCTCTACTTTTGACGTGAGGCACGTCTTTGCGCTGAGCCTGTTTCAGGCGTTGCCATTTGATCGCGTGAGCTTTTTGCGGCGATTGAGCCACAAGGTAACCGGCGGCTGGCAAATCCTGAATATCACGACCGTTACCAGCGGTCCGCCGTTCAGCGTGTACTCGGGCGTGCAGCAAACCGGCGCGGGAGCCGGCGGAACGGATCGGCCGGATCTGGTTGCGTTGCCGCACTTCTCGACCGGCCGCGCAATCCGTGAAGATTATTTTGGGCTGGGAGCCAATAACAGCTCACTGTTTTTCATTCCGATCAACGTTCCCGGAGGGACGGGACCTAATCACGGGCGCTTTGGCTTGTTGGGCCGCGACACGTTCCGGGGTCCCGGCTATCGGAACTTTGACATTGCATTGATCAAGGACACGCCGTTCGGACGCCGAGGAAAGAGCGAGATGGGAGTGCTTGAATTTCGCGCGGAGTTCTTCAACATCTTCAACATCGTGAATTTTGGATTGCCGTCAAACATTGTGCGCGGCAGCGGCTTTGGAATCATCAGCAAGACGGCGGGGTCGTCCCGGCAGATCCAGTTTTCACTGAAGGTGATCTATTGAACTGTTCCGCTGCAGATAGATTGCAGACTCCGGAGCAAAAGCAACTCAGAGGGGTGTGCTAGACTGCGGCCGCTTACAAGCGCAAGAGACGAGTTGGAGGGCGGATGCTGGGCAAACATGGCTGGGGCGGCGAGCGGAAGGCGATAGCGCGAATTCTGATGATTTTAGTTTTTGGGCTTTGCTGGAATGCTCGAGTGCTTGCGCAAATGGGCAACATGGCGGCTCCGACGTTTACAAAAGATGTTGCTCCCATTCTTCAGAAGAACTGCCAGACCTGTCATCGCGTAGGGGAGGCGGCGCCCTTTCCATTGCTGACTTACCAGGAAGTGCGTCCGTGGGCGTCGAGTATCAAGCGCGTCGTGCAGCAGAAAATTATGCCGCCCTGGTTCGCGGACCCGACATATGGTCATTTCTCGAACGATCGTTCGCTGACCGCGAAAGAAATAAGCACCTTGGTGGCATGGGCGAATGCTGGCGCGCCGGAAGGTGATCCCAAGGACGCGCCTCCCGCTGCGAACTTCGTCGACGGTTGGGGCATTCCGAAGCCCGATAAAGTTTTTGAGTTGCCTAGGCCTTTCGCGGTCCCGGCATCGGGAATGGTGGAGTATCAGTATGTGATTTTTCCCACCGGTTTCACGGAAGACAAATGGGTGCAAATGGCGGAGGCGCGGCCGACGGAACGATCCGTAGTGCACCACATCGTGGCGTATATACGCGAGCCGGGATCGAACTACTTCAAAGATCAGAAGACCGGGGTCTTCTTCGAAGCGCCGCCGCCAAAGGCCGATGAGAAGACGGATCGTAGCGCACTGCCGAGCGATTTTCTCGTGGGGTATGCACCGGGCCAGCCGGCCGAGATTTTGAGCCCTGGGCAAGCAAAGTTGATCAAAGCAGGCTCCGATATTGTTTTGGAGGTGCACTACACTCCGACTGGAAAAGCGGCAACAGACCGTGCGAGAGTCGGAATCGTATTCGCCAAGGAGCCGCCCAAAGAACGCGTGCTTACGCTGTCTGCGACTAACGGGACATTTAAGATACCGCCAGGGGAGCCGAACCACCGCGTAGATGCGTCGTTCGAAGTGATGAGAGACGTAAAGCTGTCAGGACTTCATCCGCACATGCACATGCGAGGCAAGGATTTCGAGTACCGGCTCCTATTTCCCAGCGGAGAAACGCGCACCCTCCTGCGAGTCCCGGTGTACAACTGGCGTTGGCAGCTCTGGTACAACTTGGCGGAACCTATTGTGCTGCCGAAAGGCACGAAGATCGAATGCACGGCCCACTTCGATAATTCACCGAACAATCCAGAGAACCCGGACCCTACGAAGACAGTGATTTGGGGCCAACAGAACTGGGACGAAATGATGGTGGGGTTCTTCAACCTCGTGTTCGACGCCAAGCTGCCCCGACAGGCACTGTTACCGGAGCAAGAAGAAACTGGTGGAAGCAAGAAATAGTTCGCGGCGGCGACTGTTTTACAGGAGCACGCGGCAGCCGCGGGTTCTTAGTTCCTTCAGCCACGCGGGATGTCGGTACCAACGGCACTGACGGAGCCAGCCAACACGACAACCTCGACCTCAGCGATTGCTCCAATTTTAGCGCTCGCTGTACCTGGCTACGGGTGCTTGCCTTTGTTCTGCAGCTTTGCAAAATGGATCACAACCTTCGTGCGCGCGTAAGTTTGCGAACCGCTCACCGGAATTTGCAGCAACAGGATCGCGCCTTCGGGCTTTTTCTTGAGATCAGCGCCTTCGACGCGTTCGATTTGTGCCGCGTCCCACACTTCCAGTTCGTATTGCGTGCCGGCGAATCCGGAAACGTCGAGCGTGAGCTGGTCATGCGACGACGACCACGTTTC
>DATBYP010000389.1:0-28672 GCA_036513675.1 Candidatus Acidiferrum sp. | reverse complement strand
CCGCTAGGCTGCACCGGAGCCAAGCTAACCGCTACTCTGATACGCGACCTCCAGCGCAAAAACGCCCGCTACGGCATGGTCACCATGTGCATAGGCGGAGGCATGGGCGCCGCCGGCATCTTTGAGCGCCTGTGAAACAGAGATTGCTCCTTACAATGGGACTCGAAGTGCAGCGTCCGAGGGCTAGGTAGATATACTGATGATCTCGAATCGCTCCACGCCATGCGGAACGATCGTTCCGAGCCTTATCTGAGGCATGGTCACCGTGCGCATCGGCGGAGGCATGGGCACCGAAACGCGTACTCTGCCGAATGCGTTGAACTTGTCATGCAGCTTGCGGCATCGTACGATTCCGACTCCATGAAACCAGCCCTTGCCCTGATCTGCATTATGTTGTGTTGCGCCGCCATCGGCGCCCAAACGCAGCAAGCCCCCCAAACGCCGCCTCAAGCACCGAAGGCGTCGGGAACCTATCTTCCGCCGCAAAATCCCACCGCGCCGCAGGGCCCCGTTCCCATCAGCGACGAACCGCACCACCGGCTGGTGCTGCAGAATGATTTCACGCATGTGTACAACGTCATGGTTCCGGCGCTGGACGTCACCCTGCTGTACCAACACGATCTCCCATATTTGTATGTTGTGCTGGGGCCGGCGGATATTATCAATGCTGTAGTCGGCAAGCCGGAACTGCACCAAGTTTTCCAAGATGGGGAAACGCATTACTCACTGGGACATTTCGCGCACTTGGTGCGTACCGATTCAGGAATACCGTTTCGCAACATCACCATCGAGCTGGTCCGTCCTCAGGGCACGCTCAAAAATCTCTGCAAAGATGTGCTGCCAGGGGAACCGCTGAACTGCCCGGAACGGCAGTCGGCCGTCGACAATAGCAAAAGCAAGAAAGCTAGGCCCGAAGTTACGGCGGACGATGTTCCCTATTTTGAAACCGATGAAATCCGCGTCGATCTTCACAGGGTATCTAGTGGCGATGACTATGTCGACGCGGCGGCAAAAGTGGATGCGCTGCTAGTGGCGCTGACTAATGCCAACCTCGACGCTAATCTTGGAGGCGAACACATTGAATTTCTGCACGGCGGAGACGTGCTATGGCTGCCCGCGGGCATGCGTCGGCGCATCGTCGATTTCCTCGGCACCCAGTCCCGTTTCTTGCTGATTAGTTTCAAGGACGCAGCACAACCTGCTCAAACTCAATAATGTTTCAACGTCAGGACGGAACG
Source organism: Candidatus Acidiferrum sp. (assembly GCA_036513675.1). Classification (GTDB taxonomy): domain Bacteria; phylum Acidobacteriota; class Terriglobia; order Acidiferrales; family UBA7541; genus Acidiferrum. The sequence continues at coordinate 27,434 of DATBYP010000389.1, read as the reverse complement.
GAGGGAGGAGCCTCCGCTGAGCGCAACTACATTTTCGCATTCCACAAACCGACGGTATTTCCTTCAGGATCCTGCATCCATGCAAAGGTTCCTGTCGGGATATTCACCGGCGGCACGAGCATTTTCCCCCCGAGGCTCTTTGCTTTGTCGAGATATTTCTGTACATCGTCGACATCGACGTAAAACAGGGTGTAATGATGCGGCTCGTGCCCAAGCGATGTGATGTGGCCGCCTATGCCGCCGGGCGCGGCAGCAATCATTGCCGCTGGTCCCTGCGCATCCATTTGCCAGTCGAACATTTTGGAGTAAAACTCTTGGGTCTTCTTGGAGTCCTTACAGCCGATTTCAAAATGCACTACGGGACGTCCCATCGGTGTTCTCCTTTATTTCGCAAAGATTTCATTCAAGCGCCGCTGCCATTTTGCCTCAACCGCGCCCATTTGCGCTTGCCGTAATCCAAAAGTGGACGGCCAAAGCTGCGCTTCGATTTTTCCTCGCGCGCCGTCAGCGCTTAGCCAGAGCAGTACCTCATTGAGCTCCCGGACCGAAACGCAAGGCCTAGCGCTCGAGCATTAATTGGTATTCATTTTGGTCCAGGGAAAGATATTTCTTTCGTTGCCTACATCTTCAAGTCAGTTACACTCACCGCGTGTCTTCGTTACCTGCGATGAAGCCAGCAGGGTGGGGCGGGACAGCGCTTCTATTCGGCGTTCCAGCGTTGATTTTCGTGTTCCTGTTTCATTGGTTGGGTCCAGATCTGTGGGGACAGGGAACCTCTTGGTGGCGCGTTTTTCATTTGCTGCTCGTTTTGCCGCTTACCCTCATGTTGATTTCTGCGCTTCTGGGCGCAGCTATCGATTTGCGTTCTATGTCTTGGACGAGTGTCCGACAACGGCTGCGGCTTTCCGTTCCAGGGGGCACTATCTGGCTGTGGGCAGCGGCACTCTCTGGGTTTATGTACGGAGGCAATTGGGCGGATCTTCTTGCAGTTGCAGGGTCATGGTTTGCACTGTGGAAAGAGAAGACGAGCCAAGAGTGGATGTTTGCCGCGATTTTGGTCGCGACACTGGTTAAGCGCTATGCCGCAGTCTTACAACCCATTCTCGAGTCCGTCCTATTCTTTCATCGTTCCGATTTCTACAGCGAGTTCTTCAGCCATTTCGGTCCCCGAGACTTCATGGGCATATCTTTACAAGGCGCCTGGTGGATTCCCGTCTACTACGCCGTCGTGATGCTAGTGTGCAACATCGGTGGGGAGGAGCTGTGGTGGCGGGGTTATGTACTGCCGCGACAGGAACTGGCATTTGGCAGGGCGGCGTGGGTTGTCCACGGAATCGCCTGGTCAGTCTTTCACCTTTTTATGCAGCCGACTCTTTGGGACACGGTCCGGATGGCGATTACGGGTCTTGCGCTTTCTTTTGTTGCGCAGCGGACTAAAAGCACGTGGCCGGGCATTGTCGGCCACAGTTTCGGAAACTTGCCGTTCTTCTTAAGCCTGGTTAAGGGCGTCATGTCTCATTGAAAGCGCATCGCAGTAGCGCGGGAAAGCGAATCGTGGGGGAACCATTATTGCCTTGAATACATTCGAGTTTACGGCTGTGATTGGATTGGGCGCTCTGGTGGCGGGATTTTTGGGGGCGCTTACCGGGCTGGGGGGTGGCGTGGTGATTGTGCCGCTGCTCACTGTCGTTTTCGGTGTGGACATTCACTATGCGATTGGGGCGGCGCTCGTTTCCGTGATTGCTACTTCGAGCGGGGCGGCTGCGGCTTACGTGCGCGAAGGGTACTCCAATGTGCGCGTGGGAATGTTTTTGGAGATTGCCACGACGGTGGGGGCGTTGGTGGGTGCGGCGCTGATTTTGCACCTGCGCGTTTCGATTCTCTCGATTATTTTTGGTGTGGTGCTGCTCTACTCCGCCTACGCATCGCTTAACGAACACTCCCATTCCACCTCAGACGACGGACCGGATCGCGTCGCTACCTGGCTGAGGATGGACAGCACGTATCCAAATCCCAGCGGAACCGCTGCGGACGGCATGGAAAGCTACCACGTGCGCAGGGTACCGCAGGGCTTTGCGCTTATGTTTGTCGCAGGGGTGCTCTCGGGATTGCTGGGGATTGGCTCTGGTGCGGTGAAAGTGCTGGCCATGGACAAGGCAATGAAGTTGCCGTTCAAAGTGTCGACCACGACTTCGAATTTTATGATTGGCGTGACAGCGGCGGCGGGAGCGGGAGTCTATTTGCGGCGCGGGTATATTGACCCGGGGCTGGCCATGCCAGTGATGCTGGGAGTGCTGGTTGGGTCGCTGATTGGGGCGCGGGTGCTGGCGGGAGCAAAGGTGAAGGTGCTGCGCGTGGTATTCAGCGGAGTGATTGCGGTGTTGGCGGTGGAGATGATTTACAACGGGTTGAAGTAAAAAAACGCTGTTGTCCTTGAGCAAAGTGCGAACAGCCAGAAATAGCTGTTCCACTTTCCGGCACGTGAAACGATGACGACAATAACTGAAAAGCGCATGGACGAAATTATGGGTCGGCTGCTGCGGACCGGCGTCATTTTGGCAGCGGTGTTTGTGCTTGTAGGAGGGGTGATCTACCTTGCGCAACACCCGACGCCGATTACGAATTACCGAGTGTTCCAGGGCGAGCCAGAAGAGCTGCGCACGGTTTCTGGGATTGTCCATGAGGCGCTGGCGCTGCATGGTCCAGGGTTGATTCAGTTCGGGCTATTGATCTTGATTGCGACGCCGATTGCGCGGGTGGCGTTCTCGGTGGTGGCGTTCTTGTATCAGCGAGATTGGACGTATGTGGCGGCGACGCTGGTGGTGTTGGGACTATTGATCTATAGCCTTTTGGGCGGAGGTGGGTAAGGATAAGAGGGAAAGGGTTGAGCGCAGAGAGGACGGCGCAAAATTGCCGTTCCAATCAGGCGGGGCGTAGAATCAAATCAACATCTAAAGCGGATGCAAGGAGAACGTGATGGCGACTGCAACGTTTACGAAGCCGGCGGCGAAGGGCGGGAGTTTTTTGCTGGAATCGCCGCTGCCGGGGGATGTGTTTACGCCAGCGGATCTTACGGATGATCAGAAGCTGATTGGGCAAACGGCGGAAGAGTTTGTGGTGAAGGAAGTGCTTCCGCTGGTGAAGGATCTTGAGAACAAGAAGTCCGGGTTGATGGCGTCGCTGGTGAAGAAGGGTGGCGAGGTGGGTTTGATGGGCGGCGGCGTGCCGGAGGAGTACGGCGGAGCGGGCCTGGATAAGATCGCTACCACGGTGCTGACGGAAAAGCTATCGATTTATGGCGGTTTTGCGGTGACGCACGGGGCGCATGCAGGGATTGGGACGCTGCCGATCGTTTATTTCGGGACGGAAGAACAGAAGAAGAAATATTTGCCGAAGCTGGCGACGGGCGAGTTGATTGGCGCGTACTGCTTGTCTGAGCCGCAAGCGGGATCGGATGCGCAGAATTCGCTGACGCGCGCGGAGCTCAACAAAGAGGGTACGCACTACATCCTGAATGGCCAGAAGATGTGGATCACGAATGGCGGCTTCGCGGATGTGTATGTGGTGTTCGCAAAGATCAACGGCGACAAATTTACGGCGTTCATTGTGGAGCGCACGTTTCCCGGGTTCAAGCCGGGCAGTGAAGAGCACAAGATGGGGATTCACGGGAGCTCGACGACGCCGATTTTCCTGGAGAACTGCAGGGTGCCGAAAGAGAACGTGCTGCATGAAATCGGGCGCGGGCACATTGTGGCGTTCAATATTTTGAACTCGGGACGGTTCACGCTGGGGGCATCGTGCGTTGGCGGGGCGAAGAACGTGTTGTCGACTTCGTCGAAGTACGCGAAGGAGCGCAAGGCGTTCGGCAAGCAGATCGGCGAGTTTGGACTGATCCGGGAAAAGCTGGCGGAGATGGCCATCCAGATTTTTGCGGTGGAGTCGATGGTGTACCGTTCGGCGGGAAATATTGAAGTGGCGATGGCGGCGGCTTCCGTCTCCGGAGGAGACAAGATTCAGAGCGCGATGAAAGTGTTGGAGGAGTACGCGATCGAGAGCTCGATTGCCAAGGTGTATGGCAGCGAGATGCTGGATTACGTGGTGGATGAGGCGGTGCAGATTTTCGGGGGATATGGATTTCACGAAGAATATCCGGTGTGCCGCGCGTATCGGGATTCGCGCATCAACCGGATTTTTGAGGGCACGAACGAAATCAATCGCATGCTGATTATTCAGATGCTGATGAAACGCGCGATGGGCGGACAACTGGCGCTGATTCCGGCGGCGATGAAGCTGGCAGACGAGATTCTCGCCGGACCTTCGTTTGAGGAAGCGCCGGAAGGCGTGCTTGCCGATGAGGCGCGCGTGGTGGCGAACGCGAAGAAGATGTTTTTGCAGGCGGCGGGCGGCGCGGTACAGAAATTTCGAGAGAAGCTGGCGGAGGAGCAGGAACTGATCGGCGCGCTCTCGAATATTGTGATGGAGATTTACGCGATGGAGTCTTGCCTGCTGCGCGCGCAAAAAGCGGCGGCAGCAAAGGGCGAATCGGCGACGCAGATGATGATTGATGCGGCGCGGGTCTTCATCGCAGAGGCCGCGGAACGTGTGGAACATGAAGCCAAACGGGCGGTGACGGCGGTGAACGAGGGCGACATGCTGATGACGCAGATGGCGGTGCTGAAGCGGTTTGGCAAGCGCGTGCCGGTGGACACGATTGCGCTGCGGCGTGGAGTTGCGGCGGCGATACAGGCGCAAGACCGGTATCCGTTCGAGGGCCGCTAGCAAGAACGATTCAAAAAATCACGGATCATTCCGCGGTTGTCATGCGGCTCGCGTGCAGCCGCATCAGCATGTACATCGCAGTGAGAAGCAGAAAAGGCGAAGAGTAGAAGCCCGGAGCAGGGCGCGAGAAGTGAACCGAAGCCACGGTGCGACCCAGCACCGTAAAAACCGTGTGACCCATTCCATTGAGCAGCATGACGGCAGCGAGGAAATATGCCAGGGGGCGCAGGGTTCGCGCATTGCGATAGGCAAACGGCGTGAGCGCCAGTAGGACTAGATTGGCGAGGATGAGCCCGAATAACCATTCGCGGTACTCGAATGTAGGCATCGGGAACCAACTCAGCTTTGCGCGCAAGGCGGTAACGGTAGGGTTGTAAACGCCGAGAAAGCCAGTAAGCGACTCGTCGGCGACGTGCGCACAAAATGCAAGACACAGCAGAACCCAAGCAAGGCCAAAATTGCCGGGAGAGGCGGAAGCCCGAGCGGCCTCTGGAGCCATGGCGGGGATTGTAACAGCCCAGGTTCATCGGGAGGAGCTGTTTGCATTTGGGGTACGAAGTAGCGCGCGGGGCTTTAGCGGGTTAAGCGCTTACCTTACACTTCTACCGTAAGCGATATATCGTCAGAGTGTAAGGGGCAGCTTGGGATGTTCCGAAAGCTGTTTGTATTGGCGCTCGTCATTATTGCGCTGCACATTGCGGCGGTGCTGACCCTCGGTACGTCTCCTGCCGGATCACTCCTCGGAAATTTGCTTGAGATTTCGTCTTGCGGCTTAGCGGTAGCGGCGGCGTTTGCGGCGGCGCGGCGTGCCACGGGCTTGAGCCGCCCATTCTGGCTGCTGGTCGGATGCGGGATGGCCGCGTGGGGCGTGGCGAACGTCGGCTGGATGTATTATGAAATCGTGCTGCGCACGGAGCCGCCCACGGGCTCGATGGTGCGCTTCCTGTTTGGCACGCAATCGATCTTCTTCGCGCTCGCGATATTTCTGAACCAGGATAAGGACTCGCCGAAGTTTGACCTAGAGTCCGTGCTCGACTTTGTCCAGATTGCTATCGTCTTCTTTTTCATTTTTCTTGGGTTTTATTACATACCGTCCTACCACGTAGACGCGCATAGCGCGTACCTCCGCGAGGTCTGGATGGAAACAGGCGAAGACATGGGGTTAGTGTTGCTGGCTGCAGTGCAGGCGAAACGCGCCTGGTCGAGCGAGATTCGAAGGTTATATCGGGGCTTCGCCGTGTATTTGTTGGCCTATACCATCTGCGCCGCGATTGCGGACTACGTGCAGATGATCCGGATCACGCCTACGGGCACTTGGTACGACCTCGGATGGACTCTACCGCTGCTGGGAGCCGCATTGTGGGCGGCAAACTGGCAGCCGTCGCCTGCACCACCAGCTCCGAAGAGGATCCGGCAGAAAAGATTCGGCGAGCTTGTAATGGATAATTCCACGCTGGCATTGGGACCGCTGATCGTTTTGCTGCAGGTGGCGGAACTCGGAACGGAATGGCGGGCGGTGCGGTTTACGCTCCTGGGCGTTTCGATTGTTTGCTACGCGGCGCGGCTGGGCGTCACGCAGTATCGGCAGAATAAGACGGAAGACACACTGCAACGCCACAATCGAGCAATGGATTCGGCGGTGAACGGAATTGCGATCGTGGACGCGAAGGGTCAGCACTCGTACGCAAACGCGGCATTCGCACAAATGACGGGGCACGAGACTGCCGAATCCATCGTCGGCCGGCCATGGCGGGATACTTACGCGCCGCAAGACGTCACGAGGGTGGAAGAGGAAATCCGCGAATCACTGCGGAAAAGCGGCAAGTGGCATGGACCAATGAATATTCACCGGGGAGATGGGAGCGCGCTGCCGGTGGAAATGACGATTACGGCCTTGCCGGACGGGGGCGTAGTTTGCGTAAGCCGCGATATGACGGCAAAGCGAGACGCGGAGAACGCGCGGGCGCAAGCGGAGGCGAAGTACCGGATGCTGGTCGAGCAAGTGGCGGCGATCAGCTATATCGCAGAGCTGGGAATGCATGGGGAATGGCTGTACGTCAGCCCGCAGGTGGAGACGATGTTTGGATTTTCGGCGGAAGAGTGGCTGACGGATTCGCGGGCGTGGACGATGCACGTGCATCCGGAAGACCACAAGATCGTGGAAGCCGCGGAGGAGGCGAGCGAGCGCGGGGAGCGATTTCAGGCGGAGTATCGCGTGGTGCGCAAAGATGGGCGCGTGATTTGGGTCAGCGATACGGCAGTGGTGGTGGAGGGGAGCAACGAGCATCCGTTGATGGAAGGAATTATCGTGGATATCACGGAGCGCAAGCAGCTTGAGACGCAATTGCAACAGGCGCGGCGCATGGAGGCGATCGGGAGATTGGCGGGCGGAATTGCGCACGACTTCAACAATTTGCTGACGATCATCAAGGGCTATACGGAGTTGGCGCTGAAGCGGCCGAGGATTTCACCGGAGCTGCAAGCGGACGTGGAACGCATCGAGGATGCTTCGGAGCGTGCGAGCTCGCTGGTGCGGCAACTGCTGGCGTTCAGCCGGAGGCAGGTGTTGCAGCCAAAGCTGTTGGACTTGAACAGTATCGTGCTGGGGTTGGATAAGTTGCTGCGGCGCTTGATGGATGAAGACATCAGTATGACCACTGTGCCAAGGAAGGACATTGGAACGATCAAGGCGGATCCCGCGCAGATGGAACAAGTGATCATGAATTTGGTGGTGAATGCGCGGGATGCCATGCCGAAGGGCGGGCGGCTAACGGTGGAAACGGCAAACGTCGACCTGGATGCAGCGTACGCGAGCGATCATGCGACGGTAAAGCCGGGGCGTTACGTGATGCTGGCGGTTTCCGATACCGGCATGGGAATGAGTCCGGAAACGGTGGCGCATATTTTCGAGCCGTTTTACACGACGAAAGAGAGCGGGCGCGGGACGGGGCTGGGGCTCTCGACGGTGTACGGAATTGTGAAACAGAGCGGCGGATATGTTTGGGTGTACAGCGAGGTGGGGCGCGGGTCGTCATTCAAGGTCTATTTGCCCCGGGTGGAGCAGGCGCCGGAGGCGCTTCCCGCGGTCAAGCCGGCGAGCGGAGAACAAAAAGGATCGGAGACGATTTTGCTGGTGGAAGATCAGCCGCAGGTGCGGGAGCTTGCGCGAATGGTGCTGTCCGAAAAAGGATATAGCGTGCTGGTGACGTCGAGCCCAGAAGATGCGGAGAGCGCGTGCGCCACGCATGGGGCGAATATTCATTTATTGCTGACCGATTTGATCCTGCCCGGAATCAGCGGGCGGGAGTTGGCAAAGCGGTTGACGGCACGGCATCCCAACATGCGGGTGCTGTATATGTCTGGCTACACGTTCAGCATCATGGCGCAGGCAGGGGCACAGAGTGGAATTCTGGAGGACGGCGTGGCGTTCCTGCAGAAACCATTCACGCCAAGCGCGCTTAGTGAAAGAGTGCGCGAGGTGCTGGACCGAAGCGTTCCTGCGAGTACGAACTGAAATTGCAGGCACTGTGGGCCGCGTTTAGTCAGGCTTTGGAACTGCTACCGGAGGGGGCGAAACGGCCGCGGGGTCGGAAGCGCCTTTGGGTTTGGCAATTGCGGCAATACTCTCGACATTGAACTTTTTGTAGTCGGAATAGCGCGTTACTTCGTTAACTTTGAAGGGTTTCACTAGAAGGACGCGCACGCCGACGTGAGCTTCTTCGTAGGTGGGCAGCCAGACTTCGTTGTTGATGTAGGCTTGTTCGAAGACGAAACTCGTGCCCTTCTGCAGGTTGGCGATCAAGCCGCCGCCAAAGCGAAAATCTCCGACGAAGTACGCCTCCAAGCGCGCGACATCACGAGCTTTTTCATCAATCCACACTACGCCAGCGAGCTCGTGGACTACTTTTTCGCCTAGTTTGTGGGGCTTGAAGTCAGGATTAGGTTCGAAATCAAAGACCAGAACGTCCTGGCCGCGGAAGCGCTCGCGCCGGGGATTCACGAACTGGCACGCGCGAAGGAACGTCTCGATGCCGACTTCTTCTTCGTCCTTCTTCTCTTTGCCTTGTGCTTTCGCTTTCTCCTCTTTGGCTTCTCTCTTGGCGTCGCGTTTCTCAATATCCTGAATTTCCTTTTGCACTCTCTCGTTTTCTTTCTTTTGTTCTTCTTGGCTGAGCGGCTTGCCGTCTTTCTTGACCAAGGTGGAGACTTCGTGCCCGCTCAAGTAGAAGAAGGTCGATTCGCGCAGCTCGCGCTTGGTGATTTTTCCGGTCTTATCGTATTCGGTTTCTTCCTCGGTACGGGTACCGGCATAGTTTTCCTTCAGTTTGTCGATGGATTTTTGGTTGCCGTCGATCTCTTTGAAGAGCGCCTTCAAGTCGGGTAGTTGGACTTGCGATTTTTGGGGGAAGTCGAAGACGCGCTCGCCGACCGCGGCGTTCACCTCCGCGCGCCTCACGGCAATGTCGTAGGTCTCTGTTCCGCGATGCAGCTCGATTTTGTAGGGGATTTTCAAGCCGCTGACGAGACGATAGTCATCGTAGAGAGTCTGCTGATCGACGCCGCCGATCGTGGCGGCCTCTTTCACGATAAGGTGCGTCTGCGGATCGAAGAAGACGTGGCGCTTCACACCGGTCACGGTGGTGACTTCGATTTCGAGAGTGTCTTTACCGCGCACCTTGGAGAAGCCGGCAAAACTGAGACCGATCTTGTTCTTCTTGGCGTCGACGAGGTGCGAATTGTAATACTGCCCGGCGGCTTCGAGCTGGCTGCCATCCGCACCGACCAGCGTGGCGAAATCGCCGTTCGCCGTGCGGTGCCACGCGGATTTGCCGTTGTATGCTTCGATCAAGCTGGTGTCGCCAGCGACCAGTTCGGAGTAATAGCGATTAGGCAGTCTTGTGTCGAGCGTGTATGTACCGGCCTTGCCGTCGGATGCGTGAAACGCGCCTTCGATGGTGACGGTTCTGGCCTTGGAAAGTGTTTTGGAGTCGCCAACAGCTTTGATGTACTGATCGACAATTTTCTGTGGATCTTGGGCGCGCGCGCTGGCAGTAAAAACGGTGAGGCAAAATGCCGCAGTTAGGACGAACTTGTGCGTATCCATGGCCTTCAAAGATTAGAACGCAGATTCAGGGGAAATGTTTCAAGAGATTCGCGAATGCTGGCAAGGCTATTTGGCAGCGAAAATGCCACGATGCGTTCGGCGCGCTTAGTGCGGCACGGGAGATTCGCGTTGCCGCGGCGTGCAATTATTGCGCTTTGGGGCGCTTAAGATATTTTTCGTACAGCGCTTTCTGCTTGTTGTCGAGGGAAGTGAGCTGGCCTTTGATGAAGAGGTAGCGCACCTCGGTGGTGAGCTCAAGGGGATCGCCGTTGGTGACGATAATGTTAGCGATCTTGCCGCTCTCGAGCGTGCCGACTTGATCGGCCAGGCCGAAGATTTCGGCTGGATATACGGTGACAGCCTTCAGTGCTTCGTCATAGGGGAGACCGTAGGCTACGGCGCTGGCAGCTTGCTGGCCAAGGCGTCGGGAGAACGAATTGTCGAAGCTACCGAAAGCAAATTTTACGCCCGCGGCTAAAAGCTGGGCCGGTTGCGTGAGCAAGCGATCGTAGGGATCGTCTTCTTCACGGGGCAACGTCAGCGTGGGGCCGAGAATCACGGGGATACTTTTCGAACGCAGCAGGTCTTTAACTTTGTAGGCTTCGGCGCCGCTGGCGAGAATCATTTTCAAGTTTTGCTTTTCGCAGAAGTCGACCGCGTTGCGAACGTCGCGCGCTTTGTCCGCGAAAACCAGCACCGGCAGCTCGCCGCGCGTGACGCGCACCAGAGCTTCCAGCTTGATGTCGCGCTGAAAATCGCCGGGACCGCCGTGGCCCAGCGCTTGCGCGTAATGGCGGGCGCGCTCGAGCCAGTCGGTGAGCTCGTCCACTTGCTTTAGGTATTCCTGCTTAGCGTCCGCGAACGGTTTTTCTTTTCTGGAGAAGGTGGAGAAATCAAATGTCCGCGTTTCGATCTCGGGCCAGTTGAGCACCATCGCCGCGCTTTTTTTGAGGAGCATGTCGTTGATAGTCCAGCCGGACATGTGGATGGCGGACGCCTGACCGCCCAAAATTCCGCTTGGGCCCGAGGAATCCATGCCTCCGCTCGCCGGCACGGCAAGCACTTCCGTGATGCCCGCGGCGCGCGTGACAGGAATATGTTCGCTCGAGGGCAGCACGGCATCGGCGGCGACGACATCCGGGTTGAACGGACCGGTTTCAGAAGAATCGACGGTGGCGCTGACCGCGCCGATTTCGCGCAGGCCCATCTGCGTAACCGGATCGAACAAGCCGGGATACACCTGCAGGCCCTTGCCGTCGATCACCTGCGCGCCTGCGGGAACTTCCACGGCGGCTCCAACGTTGGCGATCTTGCCGTTCTGAATCACGACCGTGCCATCCTCAATCGTGGCGCCGGAGAGCGTGAAGATTTTCGCGTGCGCGATTGCGTAGGTGGCGCCCTTATCTTGTGCGTTCGATAGTTGCGGAAAAGTAAGGACCGTTAAGAAGCAAACGAGAGAAAGGAAACTGCGCAGCGAAATGTTGCTCACCGCGCACCTCCGAAAATGGAGTCGGCTTGCGGTGGTCTAGATTTTTCTTCGGGCTTCTTCTCTTCGGGCTTCTTTTCACCGGCCTTTTTGGCGGCTTCTGCGCTCTTCTTCTCTTTTTCGATCAGGGCCTTCTTTTCTTTTTCGTGCGCTGGGCGGTCAGCGATATCTCGCTGACGGTCGAAGTACAGGCGGCCATCGATCAGTGTCTTTTGGACAACGGCGTAGTCGCTCAACGGATCATGGTTGTAGATAGCTAAATCGGCGTCTTTGCCGACATCGATGGATCCGACGCGCTTCTCGATGCCAAGTTGAATCGCAGGATTCAGCGTGACCAGCTTGAGCGCTTCGTCATGCGAAAGGCCGCCAAACTTGATGCTCTTCGCGGCTTCCTGATTAAGGTGGGTTGCTTCCTCGGCGTCATCGGAATTTACGGAGACAAGCACGCCGCGGCGGGTCATTAAAGCGGCGTTGTATGGAATGGCATCGTAGGCCTCAACTTTATAGGCCCACCAATCGGAGAAGGTGGACGCGCCAGCGCCGGATGCGGCGATTTCGTCGGCCACTTTGTAGCCTTCCAGGACGTGCTGGAAAGTGCGCACCTTGAAACCGAATTCTTTGGCCACACGCAACAGCATCAGGATTTCGTCTTCGCGATAGCAGTGCGAGTGCACGTAGCGTTTGCCTTCGAGGACTTCGACGAGAGGGTCGAGCCGCAGATCGCGCCGCGGCGGGATTAAATTCTTTTCGCCGGCGGAGGTGCGCTTCTTATAGAGGTCCCAGTCGGCCTTGTAGTCGCGGGCTTCGGTGAAGGCTCCGCGAATTGTTTCTTCGACGCCCATACGGGTGGTGGGATAACGGGGAGTGCCACGACTGAAATTGGAACGTTTGGAATTTTCGCCAAGTGCGAACTTGATGCCGGGTAGCGCGCCTTCAAAAGGTAGCTTCGAGGCGGGCTGGCCCCAACGCAACTTGATTACGACGGTTTGTCCGCCGATGGCGTTCGCGCTGCCGTGCAGCACGTTGGCGACGGTGACGCCTCCTGCGAGGTCGCGATAAATATCGATGTCATCGGGATTCAGCACGTCCGCGATATTGACGATGGAAGAGACGGAGATGCTGCCTTCGTTCACACTTCCGTCCACGGCAATGTGCGAGTGGCAGTCAATAATGCCGGGCATGACGAACTGACCGGCGGCGTCAATGACCTGCGCGTCTTTCGGCGCTTTTATAGACGCGCCGACTTCCGCGATCTTTCCATCTTTGATCAAAATCGAGCCATGTTCGATGGTGCCGTGGCTGACGGTCAGGATAGTGGCGTTTTGAATCAAGATGACGGGAGCGGACTCCGCTGCCGCAGATTTGGATGCGCCCGCCAGAAGCGACACAGGCAGAGCGAGAAACGCGGCGCAAACCAGGGCTTTTGTGGAGGTTGCCGAATTCATCGGGCTCCTCCGGCGATAGTCTCGCGAGCACCAGGCCTGGTGCCGGTAAAGTCCGTCTGGAATCCTTGCACGCTGATCGATCCTTTCATAGTCGTGCCGTCGAAGGTGCCGGTGAAGAGCACATCGGCGGGCGAACCCTCGATGGGAATGTTGATCGTGAAGGTGAACTTGTCGACGCTGAGATAGCCGCTGATAATGTTGGCGGTGCCGCGCGTGCTGGTGATCGTGCCGGAAAGCGAACCGTCGCTGGCCATTACGATTTCAGCGGCGGCGTCTTCCGGCCCTTGCGGTGTGGTGTAGGCAAACTTCCACTTGCCAGTGAGGTCGCCTTTTGGGGGATCTTTGGGCTTTTCCGGTTCGCGGATGGTGAATTTGCGGCCGTCCACGAAGGCAAATTTAATTTTTGTCTTTTCGTCGAAGATGTCGCCGTCGGTGACGACCAAATTGGCGATTTTGCCGTTTTCGATGGAGCCGAGCCGATCCGAGACGCCGAAGATTTCGGCGGGAGTCAGAGTGAAGGCGCGAATTGCCGCATCAGGGGAGAGCCCGGCGTCGATGGATTTTTTCGCGCCCTTCAGCATATCTTTCGGCGCGGTGATCGCGCCGGAATAGAACGCGAACTTTACTCCCGCCTTGGCGAGCGCGGCTGGGGAGGAAGGCGCGCGTTCACGGAAGCGCAGGGTGCTGAGCGAAGGAACGTCGTCGGGGTCGGCGTCTTTTTCGGCTTCGGGCCACTTTAAATCGACGAGAACGGGGAGTTTCTTCGTTGCGATTTCGTTGGCTACTTCGTAGCTCATTTGCCCGCCGTAGAGTACTCCGTTTACGTGCCAGCGTTCGGCGAGATCAAGGGCGCGACGAATCTGGGTGGAATTGTTCGCGGGGATGAGCACCAAGGCGTGGTCTTCCAGCGCGTCGGCAAGAGCCTCTTCTGTGCGGTCGTAACGAGGCCGGGCTATGCCGCGCGGGTTCTTCTCGTAGATGGCTTGGGCCTTCGTGCTCCAATCCGTGTCCAGCCAAACCTGGCGCACGTAGGCGAGCGAACCCATGAGCGAGCCGGGGAAGCTGGCGAAATTGCCAACCGTTTGCAAGGAAACGGGAACGGCAACGGGCGATTTCACCACCATGTCGCCATTGCGCTCGCCGCCGAGATTCAGCAATGCGGCCTGCCCGGGGAACATTCCGCCTTTTGGTGCCGAAATAACACTAGTGAACCCTGCGGCGCGCCAGGTATCTACGCGCTTCTCGCTGAGGCTGGCTTCACCGGCAGCGCTGCGCCAGGGTGTCGCTCCCGGACGATCTTCCGGGCCGCGCGAGATGGGCGGGTGCGAACCTCCTTCACCGGAGGGTACGGGAGCAGGAGGAATGCCGACGTCGGTAAAGGAATCGATGAAGCCGGGATAGACGATGAGGCCTTTGCCTTCGATGACCCAAGCTTCGTCGGGAATGGTGGCGTCCTTGCCGACGGCTTTGATCACGCCGCGCGAGATGACGACCGTGGCATTTTCCAAGCGGGGTCCGGAGACGGGTACGACCGTGGCTCCGCGAATGGCGAAATATTGCGGTTCGCCGCCCTGCGCGGCGGCGCGCGACGCCCCGAGCAAAGCTGCCCACCCGACTGCGACAACCCCCAGCGCAAACCTCAACCTTTGAACCGAAGAACGCATTCACTGCTCCAAAGTTTTGGACGGCGCGGGAGGCGCGATCCAGTCGGCAATGTGCTGCAAACGGATGAGGCTAGTGGGAAGTTGCGGAAGAGTCAAGGAGATAGGAGTTCTGAAGGCTGGCGTTCCCTGCGTTTTTGACTTTACGAGGACGAGCGAAATGTCATGAAACAAATTAGAGGCGAGTTGCGTCTCTTCTATGGCTATCCCATAGGGGACGCCCGTGATATGGTTATCCCATAGGAGGCGTTGATGGGCATTCCTGCTGAGGGCGAGGAGAGCTCATGAGGGCACTACGCGCCTGGCTGCTGAGGCTAGTGGGCACATTCCAACGCTGGCCTCGCGATACGGAACTGAGCGCAGAACTCGAAAGCCATCTGCAATTGCACATCTCTGACAACGAGCGTGCTGGAATGACGGAGGCGGAGGCTCGCAGGCAAGCGCTGATCAAGCTGGGAGGCATTGCGCAAACGACAGAGATGTACAGAGAGCGGCGCGGCCTGCCTTGGCTAGACGCGATGGTGCAAGATGTTCGCTACGGCGTCCGCGTGCTGCGCAAGAGCACGAGCTTTACGCTTGTCGCGGTTCTCACGCTGGCGCTGGGAATTGGCGTAAACACCGCAATCTTCACGGCCTTTGACGCGCTCGTTCTCCGCCCTCGGCCCGTGAAGGACCCTGAACGTCTTGTGTCTCTCTTTCGTACTGCTCCGGGAGAATCGCGCGGCGGCCTGTCGTATCCCGACTACATTTTCTTGCGCGACCACAGTAAATCCTTCTCGGACCTTACTCTCCTCGCCTACGGTATAGCGGTCACTTCGAGCGATCTGTCGGCGACGGGACCGGAGAGTTCATCGCGCATTGCCGGAGCCGTTGGGTTTCGACTGCCGCAACTCCTCGAGGGCAGCGCCCAGCCCATCGGATGCGTTTTCGTTTCGGGCAATTACTTGCCCACGTTCGGTGCGACGCCGCTACTTGGCCGTATCCTCTCGCCTGAGGACGATCAGGCGAACGCCTCACTTGTCGTGCTGATGAGCGGAAACTTCTGGGAGCGCCGATTTCACTCGGATCCAAAAGTTGTCGGCTCGGTGCTGCACCTCAACGGTGTCGCCTTCACGGTTGTCGGCGTGACGCCGCTCAATTATCTCGCAGGACTTCCGGCGGTGCCTGATCTCTGGGCGCCACTCGCCGCCAAAGTGTACCTTGGGTTCTCCGCAAAAGATTTTGCCAATCGGCGCGTGTCCGCTGGGTTTGCAGGCGGACGCTTAAAGCCGGGAGTGCCACTGTCCGACGCGCAAGCGGAATTGAATGTTCTAATTGCGCAGGTGCGGACGGGTCGCCCAGAAGACGAGCGCAACATGAGTGTGAAAGTCGTCTCTGCGAGCAACAATCTCGCGTCCCTTGATCCGGAGATGTGGCCCGTCGTGGCTGCCGCGATGTGCGCGGTCGCACTGCTTCTGCTGATTGCCTGCGCCAACGTGGCGAGCCTGTTGCTGGGAAGGGCCGTCGCGCGACGCAAAGAGATTGCGGTACGACTGGCGCTCGGCGCAGGCAGAGGGCGGTTATTGCGGCAATTGCTCACCGAGAGCATGATGCTCGCTCTCCTTGCCGGAGTGATCGGGCTGCCTCTAGGTGGCTGGATGCTTCACCTTTTGATTCTGGAGATCGCTTCCGCACTGCCCTCGTTTTGGGGCACGATTGCTCTCGAGGTTAGTCCCGACATCCGCATTTTTGCATACACACTCCTGATTTCCTGCATGGCAGGAGTCGCCTTTGGCTTAAGCCCCGCGCTGCAAGCGTCTAACGCCGATGTGAACTCTGCCTTGAAGGAGGAGGGCAGTGTCTTTGGCCAACGGCTCAGTCGCTCGCGATTGCGCGGCTTGCTCATCGCTGGACAGATGGCTGCCTGCCTGATCCTGCTCATCAGTTCCGCGCTGTTACTTCGCGGGTCGCAACGCGCGCTCACGATTGATACCGGCTACGAGAGCCGCCATGTCGTGTTTTTGGAGATGTACGATCCCGCAAATCTTCATTTCTCCCAGGCGCGTTTGTTGCAACTGAATCGCGACCTTATCCAAGGCATCGCCCGTCTTCCGGGCGTGCAGTCTGTTGCGCAAGCCTCTCGCAGTCCTGTGGGTGGGACCCGGTGGGTGCCTGTTTCGCCGGTGGGTGTAGCACCGCCGTCGCCCGATGCGAACGGAAACACACCGGCGGCCGGCTATAGCTATGTGAGTCCGAATTATTTTGAGGGACTTAGTATTCCCATTGTTCGGGGACGATCTTTCACTGCGCATGAGGCGGAAGGACAGGCGCCGGTAGTCGTCATCAGCGAAGCGACCGCTCGGCGCTTCTGGCCAAACGAGAATGCTCTTGGCAACCGCATCCAAATCGGATTGGAAAAAGGCACGATGTCCTTTCCCGGGGAAAGGGATCCATTCATTGCCAGCAGCGAAGTGATAGGTATTGCGCGCGATGTCCGCAGCCTAGATTTGCGTAAGATCGACGAATCGTACTTGTATTTACCGCTTTCTCAGAACCGTCAGTGGACCAGCATACTACTCGTGCGTACGGGTAGCGATCCCAGCCCTCTGCTTCCGGCGATCGGCCGTGAGGTCCGCCACCTGGAGGCTAATCTTCCGGTCATCGCCGCTCCGCTGAACACGATGGTTTCCATGGACCCGTATTTCGTAGTCTCGCGCATCGGAGGAATTCTCGCGAGCATTATTGGAGTGCTCGGGCTGCTGCTCGCGTGCATGGGCGTCTATGGCATGGTCACCTACAGCGTGGCCCAGCGAACGCGAGAGATCGGTATTCGGATGGCGCTTGGCGCCGACAACGTCCGAGTGCTGGGACTGGTGGTGCGCCAGGGTTTCCAACCGATTGCAGCCGGGATTTTGGCTGGCATTGCGGCCTCGGCGGCGATTTCACGTCTGCTCGCCGCGACGCTCTTCGGACTCAGTCCGATGGACGCCATCTCGTTTGCGGGCGTCTCGCTTTTGTTGGTCTCTGTCGCGCTGCTGGCTACCTGGCTGCCGGCGCGTCGCGCGACACGGGTCGACCCTATCGTGGCGCTGCGTTACGAATAGCGGCGGGCTTTGCGCTACACCAGCAAATTGCAGCGATTACTTGGTGTCCTTGGCTTTGATGGAGAGGAGTTCAACCTCGAAGATCAGGGTCGCGTTGGGACCGATCTGACCTCCAGCGCCTTGCTCGCCGTACGCCAATTCCGCCGGAACGAAGAGCTGCCACTTTGATCCCACGGGCATGAGCTGCAGCGCCTCCGTCCAGCCTTTGATCACTCCGCTGACTGGGAATGTAGCCGGCTGACCGCGCTTGTAGGAGCTGTCGAATTCCGTACCGTCCAAGAGCGTGCCGCGATAATTGCAAACGACCTGGTCCGTGGCGGCCGGCTTGGGTCCCGTTCCCTCTTGCAGAACCTTGTATTGCAACCCGTCGGGCAGTACGACGACGCCTCCCTTGGCTTTGTTGGCTTCGAGAAATGCCAGACCTAGTTGTTTGTTAGCCTGCCCCGCTTGCTGTGCCAACGCCTGCTGTTTTGTGCGCACGTCGCTTTGCAGTTGAGTGAGAACGGCGCGCTCTTCGTCCTCGGTCAAGAGCATTTTCCCGTTCGACAAGGCGTCTCTTAAGCCCCGGGCGACGATCACCGGGTCGATGTCGATCGGCTGCTTACGCAGTCCGCTGCCAATGTTCATGCCCAGGGCATAGCTGGTTTTTTCCTTTTGCGTCTTCAAAGTGAGCGGCTGGCCTTTAGCCGCCGGAGTTCGGGAGATCTTTGCAGCGGTACCTCGCTGAGGTTTTGCGGGAGCAGGCGGCTGCGTTTTGGCGGGCGGCGTCGTTTGCTGCTGCGCAATGCTATTGGGAAGCGCGATAGCCGCGGCGAAAAGAATCAAGGTGATACGCAGTGAATTTTGCATACAAGCATTGTGGCACGCCCACGATGCTTGACAAAAGTGGACAGCAAGTCAAAATCGCTCAGGGCTTTTTCTTTTTGAAAAGGCCGCCTATGGCATCGATTGGATTATTGGGATTTTGCTGTTGTTGCTGCTGAGCGCCCTTTGTCTGAGAACCGCCGCCGAAACAACCCAACTGCGACTTAAGCATACTCGCGGCGACGCCACCCACATCGGGAACGAACTTCGGATTGGCCGTCGTGCCTTTGATTTGAAAAGGGATCGTCGGACCACTGCCGCCGCTCGCATTTTTGCAATTGCCCATCAGTCCTCCTGCCGCGCCGGCCACGCCCCCGGCACCGCCAGTGACTTTGCCTAGCAAGCCGCCGATGGCATTCGAAGCAGCCCCGGTTGCCGCGCTCCCCGCAGCGCCCGCCGCGCCGCCAACGCCACCTTTCAGCGTTGCCGCCATCTTAAAGTCCAAATTGTTCTTCGCGTCGATGGTTCCCTTTCCCACCAGAGTGCCTAGCGAGGGCACCACAGCTTGGGTGTTCTGTACCTCGATCCCGGTCGGCGCCACGCGCAGATCGGTGGTCATCTTCTCGATGTCCAGATCCTTCCCGGTGTTGATGCCCACAAGCGAACCTACAGCCGACAATTTCGAGCCAAGGTCGAACCCCACGAGTTTTGCGCTAAACATGCCCACGTTTCCAGAGGTCACAAGTTTGTTCGTTGGGCCGTTGAGCTGCAGGTTCACGTTGAGCGTGCCCCCCTGCAGCGACGCCCCATTGGGCATGTGAATTCCTACCGCGGGCAGGAATGCTTCCAAATCCTTCGCGGGCATGTTCTGCCCTTCCACCTTGACGTGGAGGAAGACGGCATCCGAATCCGCGGGAACTTCATACGTGCCGGTGAGATGAGCGACGTCATTACCGATTTTTAGTGTCGAGGGCTCGAGGACGCCGCGGTTCTTGCGCAGATCGTACTTCGTATGGAAGTCGACGATAAGGGGAACGGTCGCTGGCGAACCACCGGAGACGAGCAGCGCCTTGGACAGCTTGGCGGTGCCGCTGATCACTGCTTCGCCATTCTGCGAGGCGACCGTGGCGTTCAGATCAAGCAAGCCACCAAGCCCTACGGAGGGATCAAGAAAGCCGGTGCTGGCGAGATTCAAATTATCGACCGTCAGCTTGGCATTCACCGGCGTCAACGCGGTGTTCTCCTGGTCGAGAGGTCCGGCAGTGCCGTCCAGTTTGAGAGTGCCGCCGCCCGGAAGATTCGCGGTAAGTGTTACTGGAAATTTGGTGGTCAGCGAAACGTTGGAAGCGGTCAAGTCCACTTTGTCGTACGTGCTGCGCTTTTGAGAATTGGTCGAGCCGACAATGACGCGTCCATTGCGGAGCTCCAGTTTCGCCACTGAAAACTCACTGGCGTTTGACGACGAAGGCTTTTCGGTCTGTTGCGGTGGAGGTGGCGTCTGTTTCCCTTGCGATTTTGCGGCCGACGCGCCGAAGGAGGAGTAGTTCCACTCGCCGCCGGGACTGCGCAACAGCGTTACTTCCGGACTATCGATAACGATCCTGGTGATGTTGAGGTCTTTGTGCAAGATCAGGGGCATCAGCTCAACGCCAACCTTGATGGACTTGGCCGTAAGAAATGGAGACTTGCTGAATTTAGGATCGTCGGCAATGGACAAATTGTCGGCAGCCAGCGAGCCGGTAAAGAGTGAAAGGCTGAGGTTGCCCACCTCAACTTTGCGGCCGAGCGCCGCGGAGGCTTTCTCTTCAATAGTCGGCCGGAACTGGTTGACAGGAATGAGGAACGGCGCAACCAGCACGAGAACCACGAGAACAGCAACGATTATGAGTATGACGCGAAGTGTACGGTGCATGAGCGACCTCCGGCTCGGCAGGGACGGAAACGTGAACGCGAAAGCGAGCACGTTGCGGCGAGGGCGATAATAGCATACGCATTTCGAATACCCCCTACCGGAGAAACCCGATGCAAAGCGCTTGGGGCCGCGATTTTAAGGGCTCCATTCGCAAGACTAAGGAGCGAGGCCTACATGGTTTACGGTACAGAATTAGTTTGAAGCGCCGTAAACAAACGGGTAACGTAATCGCACTAGATCGCTTCATTTTGGTCGGCTTGTCGGGAAAGAAAGAGGAGTGCTAAATGAAACCAATCATTCGAGCCGTCGATCCGCGACTATTCGTTGTAGCGATTGCGTTGCTCGCTTGCTTGGTGACCGGCGGCGCTTCCATGGCTCAGCAGCGTATTGTCGCGAATCTTCCTGAGGCTCCCACGCCGAAGCGACAAACGAATGAAGCTCGGGAGAAGGCGAAGGCAGGAACTTCCAAAACGACACTAGGCATCTTGAGCCGCAGGTCGTTTTTCTTCCCGGACTTGGCTCATACCGATAAGCCGCTCACCAGCGGACAAAAGTTTTTGCTGGCTACCGATGAAAGCATCGCGCCCTCTGCTTTGATCGGGGCGGCGATTAGCGCCGGGATCAACCAAGCGCGCGATTCCTGGCCGGGCTACGGGCAGGGGTGGAACGGCTACGGCAAACGGTATGGCGCGACACTGGCCCTTAACGCATCAACGGATATGTTTGGGACATTTCTACTGCCCTCGCTGCTGCACCATGATCCGCGATATTTCGTGCTCGCGCGTGGAAGTTTCTCGCAGAAAATTGGCCACGCGCTAAAGAGCGTGGTGGTCACGCGCACGGATGCTGGCGGACAGGCGGTGAATGCCTCTGGCGTGCTCGGGCCGTTAGGCGCCGAGGGTCTCGCCAACACGTATCTCCCCGATGCGGAGCGGAGTGCGGGCCAAACCTTTGAGCGATTCGGGATTCAATTAGCCGTTATTGCGGCCGGCAACGTAGCCAAGGAGTTTTGGCCGGCGATTTTCAAGACGCTACGAATCGGGAAGCTCGTACCCAGTGCGAATCCCGGCGCTCCGTCCGGCGCCGCCAGGCAGTAATCGCTGCGCTACGCGGGTTCCTATTATTGCCGTTCGGTATGTATGGCTGCAGTTCAGGAGGAAGCCTCTACGCTGCCGGCTGCGGCGGATCTAGCTTCCATGGGAGGCGGCGCAGCGGTAGCAGGCAGGCAAGCAGTCACGACCGTGCCTTTTCCTTCACCGTTCGACTGAATGTCCAGAGTACCGCCAAGCTGACGCAAGCGTTCGCGCATTCCGCGGATGCCCACGCCCGGCGTACCCGTTGGCGAAGACATTATTTCGGCACGCTTCTGCGACGGCATGCCTTTGCCTTTGTCTCCCACCTCCACGCGGACGTGACCGTCGGTATGCGCGATCAAGATTCTGGCAACCGAACTTCCCGAATGCCGATGGATGTTGGTGAGGCACTCCTGCACGACGCGAAAGATCGCGGTTTCTAGGTCGCGCGACAGTCGGCCGAAATCGCCAGGAATTTGGAGATCGATGTCGATCTTGCTGCGTTCGGAAAATCCCCTTATGTACCAGGTGAGAGCGGAGGAAAGCCCCGCCTCATCGAGCAATGGCGGATGCAGGAGGTAAGAAATTGTGCGGATGTCGGTGCTCATGTCGTTGACGAGCGCTGTGCTGTCCGCAATGGTCGTGGCGGTCTTAGCAAGCCGTTCGATGTCCGCTCCCACCGCGGCAAGGTTCATCGAGAGCGCCGCGAGGGTCTGCCCTACGCTGTCGTGGAGCTCGCGTGCGATGCGGCGGCGCTCTTCATCCTGTAGGTGAAGCAGGCGCGCGGAGAGTTCTCCCAAATTGTGATTGGCGTCGTTCAGCTCCGCGGTGCGCTGCTGGACCTTCTCTTCCAAGTCGCTCTGTGCACTTTGCAGAGCGGCACTATCGCGACGGACGAACTCACCAATAGCGATAATGGCCGCGGCGCCTGAGGCGAATGCAAGGAGGCCCACGCCTTGCGGTACGTCCGGAATATCGAGCGAATATTTCGGAGAAATAAAGAAATAGCGCGCACCGACGATTCCTACAAGAGTCAGCAACGCCGAAGGCCCTACGCCGCAACACCATGCGGCAAATGCCACCGCCGGGTACAGAGTTACGTATGGAAGATAATCGCCAAGCGCAGGGTTCAGCAGCCATCGCACGGCGAGTGCCAGAACCGCCGCGCCGACAGCAACACCGTAGCGTGCTGCGGCATTGCTGGAAATGCGGGCCGAAGTAGCAGCCAGCCTACCCATAGTCGTACCTTCTTCGCGGAAAATTTTAGTGCGGCCCATGCGGCCAGTCAAGCGCACAGGCGATCAAAGATGGTTTAACTTTTTAGGCTGGTTTCTCGTCAGCCCAAGTAGCCTCAATCTCCTACAGTAAACCCTGTATTTTGCGGGTTTTCGGTTCGCTACGCGCTCTTCGCGCGCGTCCTCACACACGTACCCATCAACTCGGCTTTCTAAATTGATGCTGTCGTGTATCTCTGCCTGCACCTCCACGGTGCCGAGATTTAGGTTTATAAGCCGCAAAAATGGTGGGGCTGGCGAGAGTCGAACTCGCGACACGCAGTTTAGGAAACTGCTGCTCTATCCATCTGAGCTACAGCCCCACGCGATAATTCTACATTAGAAATTGGCGCCTAAACCCAACCCACGCGCTCGCTAACCGCCCGAGGCATAGCACTTAAAGGTTAGAAATACCGATAATATTTCTCGTATGTCTACTGTTGACAAACTAAGGTCTCCATTTTTGTCCGGCCCTATTGCGGACCGGTCAGGTAGGACTTGCGGTGGCGGACTTGGTAGTTGCCGGAGACTTTGACTTCGATTCCCCGATAGGTGTTCGCGGTGCCCCGAGGGTTGGGGTAGTAGCCAAGGCGATACTGAGTGCGCAGCTCGCGGTTGATGCGGTCGAAAATGCCGTCGAGCTCGCGTGCGGAGTCGGGGTAGAACATAGCGCCGCCCATAGTATCGGTAATGGTTTCCAGGGCGTGCTCACCGGCGGTGTTGCGGCCGCTTTCGTTTTTCACCGGGCGGATGACAATAGTGTAAAGCAGCGAGCCGGATCGCACGGCCTCCTTGCGGGCGGCGTCGAAATCGGCGCGACTGGTGGTTTCGCCGGCGTCGGTGACCAGAATGATGACGCGGCGGTGATCTTCACCGCGGCGCCCGAGCGTGCGCGAGGCGAGAAGAATGGCGTCATAGATGGAGGTTCCGGAGCCGGCGGGGATCCTGTGCACCGCGGCCTGCAGCGAAGACACGTTGTCTGAGAAGCCCGCGAGCTGCGTGACGTTTTCGTCCACAGCGAACACGGACATACGATCGCTTGCTCGCAAGACCTGGCGGATGAAATGCGCGGCAGCTTCCTCTTCAAACGCGATCTCTTTGTGGGCGCTGAGGCTGGAGTCGATCATCAACGCGAGGTCGAGCGGTAACTGCGTTTCGGACTCGAAAACCTCGATCTTCTGCTCGACGCCCTCCTCGAAAAGCTGGAACGATTCGCGCCGCAAATCGGGCGCGGGCCGATTGTGTTCGTCGAGCACGCTGACGAGCACGTTGACGAGATTGACGCTGACGCGAATTCGGCCGCGTTGCGGCCCGCCGTCCTGCGAATCATCGGTTTCGGACGGCTGAGTCGGCGGTTGGCTCCTTTCCGCGCTGGCTTTGGACGTCTGCGCCCAAGGAGGACGGTCGGGTTTATCCTGCACGAAGCTACTAGCTCCCGGGAGGAGATTGGTAACGAGCAACGCGACGTAAAAAGGGAGCACAACGCGGACTGGATAAGAATGGGCGCGCATCGGTACTTAGGATGCGCTTTTCCGCGTTTGCGTATCCTGCGGGACGGGAGGAAGTTCGCCGTCGGCCCATACGGCGCCATCTTCGAAGTATTCCTTCTTCCAGATCGGCACCGATCTCTTTAACATATCGATGGCGTAGCGGCAGCCTTCAAACGCGGCGGCGCGATGGGGCGCGCTGACCGCGATGAAAACGCTCGTCTCACCAATTTCGAGACGGCCGAGGCGGTGAGCGATGGCTATACGGTCAATGGAGAATTTGGCGTGAACCTCCGTGGCGATCTCGCCCATTTTGGCGAGGGCCATCGACTCGTACGCTTCGTAGTCCAGGTACAGAGTGCGCTGGCCGTGAGATTGATTGCGTACGCAGCCATCGAACGTGACGACAGCACCGTCTGCGCCAGTGCGAACATGCCCGACAAGCGCGGCGGGGTCAATGCCTTTATGGACGAGCAAAATAAGGTCGCCGCTGGGGGGAGTGGACATTGCGTTGGCGTCAGCCGCCGCTTACCGGCGGTAGAAACGCGACTTCATCCCCGGAATCGAGCGGGGTGCTCCAGGCGGCGAATTCCTGATTCCGTGAAGCAACCAGGGAATGGCGATATCGGGCGAGCTCCGGGCGACGCGCGATAAGGCTGGTGAAGAGATCTTCGATGCGAGACCCGGGCGTGACTTCCGCAAATTCCTCCACCTCACCGGCGATCTCCCGCAGGCGGCCGAAGAAGAGGACCTTTACGCGGATGGATGGCGTCACGTTGCTCACGAAAGAATTGTAACCCCCCGGTGCACCACGCGGCTAGCGCAAGCAGCGGCGCTGGATGCGCCAGCACCTTCCGGTACAGGTTTGCCCGACTTGACCGCGCCGAAGGGAGTGCGTAGCGTCTCTGATAGACGGAGAACGCATGAAGATTGTGATCGCCGGTTCACGCGGCCTTGTGGGCACAGCGCTGACGGATTCGCTGCTGCGCGATGGCCACACGGTCGTCCGGCTATTGCGTTCCGGAAGCGGTGCAAAAAAAGAGAGCGCCAAGAGAGGCGAAGGGCGGGAAAATGAGAACGGAAGGTCTGCGCAGAAAAGCGATTCGGGAAAGATCATCGACATTGCTTGGAATCCGAATACTTGCGACCTCGAAGGTGAGCCGTTCGGAGCGGAGCAGGGAAAGATAGAAGGTTCGGACGCCTTGGTGAATTTGGCGGGTGCATCGATCGCCCGTGAAAGCTGGAACGCAGAACGCAAAGCCGTCTTGCGATCTAGCCGAATACACATTACGCGCGAACTGGTATGCGCGCTGGAGAAACTCGAGGACGGACCCCAGACGATAGTGTCTGCGTCGGCGATCGGGTATTACGGCAACCGCGGCGACGAATTACTCACCGAAGAAAGTAAGCCGGGCGATGATTTTCTGGCGCGCCTGGCGCTGGAGTGGGAGGCGGAAGCGGTGAAGGCCGAGGCGCTGGGCTTGCGGGTAGTGCGCCTGCGCTTTGGAATTATTCTAGCGAAGCACGGCGGCGCGCTGCCGCAGATGATGCGCCCTTTTAAGTTCGGCGTTGGCGGAAGAATTGGCTCGGGCCAGCAGTGGATGTCGTGGATCACACTTCAGGACGTAGTGAGCGTGATTCGCGCGGTGCTGCAAAATAGGGCCGTCGGCGGCGCTGTGAATGTGGTGGCTCCGCAGCCGGTGCGCAACGCGGATTTTGCGCAAGCGCTGGGACGCGCTATGCACCGGCCGGCGATAGTGCCGGCTCCGGCATTTGCGCTCGAGTTTGCGCTCGGGGAAATGGCGGAGGCTCTGCTGTTAGCGAGCCAGCGGGTGACGCCTTCGCGACTGGAACAGCTTGGGTATCGATTTTCGCAGCGGGATTTGAGTTCGGCGCTCGCGAGCGTTCTTGCAGAGCGATAGCGGTTCGCGCGACTGGACCTGTGACTAGATCTGCCCGCGCCTAGATTTGTATGGTGCCTTCAAAGACTTTGACAGCGGCGCCGCTGACGCGAGGCACAAGCTTTTTGCCACTTTGCGTTACTTCCACTTCGATGTGGCTGGGCCGCCCCATTTCTTCGCCTTGCAGAATGTTGAGCGTGTGGGCGGGGGAAAGCTTGCCATGTTTCACCAGGTAAGCGCCTAGCGCGCCGGCCGCCGAACCGGTGGCGGCATCTTCGTACTGTTCCCACGGAAGCATGCCGCGTGAAAAGGCTTTGCCGTTGTCGCCGCCAGCAAAGCAGTAGGCCATGGTGGCGTTTTTTCCAAGCAGCTTGCGCAGCTCGACCATGTTCATCACGATCTTGGCCAACGCGGCACGACTGCGCAGTGGGACCATCAGATTGAAAATTCCGGTGGAAACATATTCGGGTTCGAGCTTGGGATCAAAATCCTTTACCGACAAACCGAGTGCTGCCGCCAGCGCCTTTTTGTTGAGCTTTGCAGGGCGGAACGCAGCGTCCTTTTGTGTCATTGTGACCCGCTGCGGGCGGCCATCCTTGAAACGGATTTCGACCGGAAGGACTCCCGCGCCGGTCTGCTGGAGAACGTGCACGCCACCTTCTTGCGCGGGCACAACGCCGAGTTCCGCGAGCAAGTACCACGTGCCAATCACCGGATGGCCCGCGAGTTTCAACTCCTCGCGCGTGGTGAAGATACGCAGGCGCGCCAAAGCTTCATCTTCTGTGGGCTTCTGAACGAAGACAGTTTCCGAAAGGTTCATCTCGCGGGCGATCGCGAGCATGGCCTCATCGGAGAGGCCATCGCCGTCGGTAATGACCGCGAGCGGATTGCCTTCGAAGCGCGTGGTGGTGAAAACGTCAAGGGTGTAGTAGCGGCGTTCCATGGGGATTGTCATCCGCGCGAGCGAACTGCTGGGCAGTCAGATGCGCTCGAGCTAGGCGGCGGTCCTTTCGCCATCGATATTACCTGCATTCGCGGTGGATTTGCGCGCGAACCGCTACAAATTCCGCACAAGGCTGGTTACGGCGGCCAGGGAGCGCCGCGTCGTTTCCAGCTTGGACGTTTCCGAGTATACGCGCAGAAGATTCTCCGTACCGGAAGCCCGAACCATGACCCAACCGATTTCGCCGAGATAGACTTTGATGCCGTCCATGTCTTCGCGGCGAGTCACCGGCCAGTCAAGCAGCTTTTTCAGCTTGCCGTCGGAGAAATACGCGACAGCTTTTTCTTTTTGTCCCGGTTTCACCTCGAGATCGACCCGGCCGTAATGGTATTCGCCAAATTCGGCATGCAGCGCGCCGAGCAATTCGCCGAGCGATTTGCCGTGCCAGGCCATCACTTCCGCGAGCAGCAGCGCCGCCACGG
>DATBYP010000388.1:0-5519 GCA_036513675.1 Candidatus Acidiferrum sp. | reverse complement strand
CAGGTGAAGACGTTCGCGGTCGACAACGGAAAGATTCATCGCCATACCAGCCACAAGCTGGCCTACGCTGTCGTGTAACTCGCGTGCGATGCGGCGGCGTTCCTCGTCTTGCATTTGCAGGAGCCGGCCGGAAAGTTGGCGGACGACGTCGGCTTGCTCCTGCAGTTCAATGTTCTTTTGCTGGAGCTGGCTGGTGCGCTCAATGACGCGCCGCTCCAGTTCATCATGCGAGCGGCCTAACTCTGCGCCAGCTTCCCGGAGCTTCTCGGTGGTAAGGGCGAGCTTGGAGGTGGTGCGGCGGATCGTCTCGGCAAAAATGATGATGGTGAGGGAAACGAGGAAGTAGACGATGGCTCCTGCCCTCTCCGCGGTGCCGGAAATTCGCAAGGTATGGGTTGGCGGAATAAACCAATACTGCTCGCCTAGAAATGCGAGAAGCATGGAGAAAATGGAGGGGCCCAGTCCGCAAAACCAGGCGGAGAAGACGATTGCGGGGAGAACTGCAAGGTACGGGACATAACTCCCAATCATCGGGTCGAGAACGCCGCGCAGGAAAAGAAAGAGGGCGGTTACGAGGAACGCTACAGTGTAGCGCTGCGGGCTGCTCTTAAGCCATTCCTGGGTGCGGCGGTTCATTCGCGCCTGCTTTCGCACACGTACTCGCTTCGCGAACGCGCAGTCCGCTTAGGGTCGGACGGGCTGGAAGAAGTATGGTAAGGCGGGGAAACGCCGAGGGTCAACGCACTAGCGCGGCTGCTTACCATTCGTGTGCGGCGTGGGTACGATTGGCTTGTGGGGGTGGAGAGGGTGGCTCAACATGAACGCTATAGGGGAAAACACTGATTTGAGGCACGTTCTCGAAGTGCGGGATCTTTGCGTCGCGTATGGCGGGCGGGGCGGAGGGGTGTGGCACGCGCTGAGCGGCGTGAGTTTTGGAGTTGGAGCGGGCGAGATTTTGGGAGTGCTGGGGGAGTCGGGATCGGGGAAGAGCACTTTGGCGGCGGCGCTGTTGCGGCTTTTGCCCGCGAATGGGCAGATTAGCGGGGGAGAGATTTTGCTGGAAGGGGCGGATGTGGTTCGAATGGATGCGGCGGAGCTTCGCCGCGTTCGTGGAGGCTGCGTGTCGATTGTGTTTCAGGAGCCGTCGCTCGCTTTGCATCCAACGATTCGGATCGGAGAACAGATCGGAGAAGTCTTGCGGGCACACGGTACGCTGAACAAGCGAGAGCGCGGCGAGCGAGTGCGGACAATTCTGGGGAAGGTTTTCTCGGCTGACGTCGAGCGGATTTTTTCTTCGTACCCTCATGAGCTGAGCGGGGGTCAGCAACAGCGCGTGTTGATTGCGCAGGCGATTGCATGCGAGCCGGCGCTCGTGGTTGCGGACGAGCCGACGGCTGCATTGGACACGACGACGCAACGAGAGATTCTGACGGTGTTCAAGGCTCTACGCGACGAGCTGGGGATTGCGTTTATTTTCATCACGCACGATCCGGCACTGCTCGCTGGATTCGCCGATCGCGTTTTGGTGCTTTACGCCGGGAAGGTTGCGGAAGTAGGTGCAACGCGCGACGTGCTCTTCTCTCCGCAGCATCCGTATACGCAGGCGCTGCTGCGATGCGTGCCGCAGGTCACGGGCAGAGAAGCGGTCGGGCGAAAGTCGATGCTGCCGGTGATTGCGGGAGCGGCGCCAAGCCTGGCGGTACTCTCGCAAGGGTGTGTTTTTGAGCCGCGTTGTGAAGATCGCATGGAGATGTGCCAGCTTCGCGAGCCGGCGGCGGCGCTGCTGGAAAATCATCATGAGGTCTCGTGCTTGAAGTTCCCCGCGTGAGGCGCTGGAAACGACAAGGAACCAGTGATCCGAGTCGAAAACTTGGTGAAGGGGTACGCGGGCCGCGGACTTGTGAGCCGTCCGCCGGGCTTCACGGCTGTCGATTCGATTTCATTTTCGATTTTACCTGGAACGACACTGGCGCTGGTGGGCGAGTCAGGGTCGGGCAAGAGCAGTGTGGCGCTGTGCGTCGCGTGCTTGGAGCGGGCGACGTCGGGACAAATTTGGTTTGAGGGGCGGGATGTGGCGGCGCTTGGCGAGAAAGAGCTGCGTGCAGTGCGGCCGAGCTTGCAGTTGGTATTTCAAGATCCGGCGAATTCCCTGAATCCGCGCTGGACGGTGAGAGAGATCGTCGGGGAGCCTTTGCTAGTGCAGGGCGGGATTTCGCGAGGCGACCGCGATGCGCGGACTGCGCAGATGCTCGAGCGCGTCGGGCTTGATGCGGAGTACTTGGAGCGAAGAGCGGGGGAGCTCAGCGGGGGACAGCGGCAGCGGGTGGCGATTGCGCGGGCGCTGATACTAGAGCCGAAGCTGCTCATTCTGGACGAAGTGCTGTCGGCACTCGATTGTTCGATTCAGGCGCAAATTGCGAACTTGCTTGTGGAATTGCAACGTGCGCTTGGGCTGGCGTATCTCTTCATCACGCACGATTTGAAAATGGCGGCGCATTTGGCGGATGAGATTGCCGTGATGAGCCGCGGGAAAATCGTGGATCAAGGGCCAACGGAGAAGATTTTGCAAGATGCACGCAACCCTGCGACGCAGAGCTTGCTGGGCGCGACTCTCATAGGGCGAGAATCCGT
Organism: Candidatus Acidiferrum sp.; assembly: GCA_036513675.1. Classification (GTDB taxonomy): domain Bacteria; phylum Acidobacteriota; class Terriglobia; order Acidiferrales; family UBA7541; genus Acidiferrum. The sequence continues at coordinate 2,888 of DATBYP010000388.1, read as the reverse complement.
CGACGCGGTGCGAGAGTGATACGTTTTCTGCTGCGAAGAATTGCGCACGCGGCGTTTCTGCTCGTTGGTGTTTCCGTGCTGGCGTTTCTGTTTAGCACGCTGGCTCCGGGGAATTATTTCGATGACATGCGGTTGAATCCGCAGATTTCGGCGGAACGGTTGAACGCTTTGCGGGCGGAGTATCAGGTAGACCGGCCGATGGTGATGCGTTACGCGCGTTGGGCGCGCGCGCTGCTCCACGGAGATCTGGGATTTTCGTTTGCTTATAACACGCCGGTGGCGCCCCTGCTGTGGACCCGTGCGCGAAACACGCTTCTGCTGACAGGTACGGCGATGGTTCTGGTGTGGATGTTGGCGGTGCCACTCGGTGTGTGGAGTGCGGAGAGGCTTGGGAGGCCGGCGGACGTCGCGTTGAGTTGGGCGACGGGGGTCTTGCTGATTGTTCCGGACTTGGCACTGGCCCTCGGGCTGCTGGTGCTGGCGGTGCGGAGCGGATGGCTGCCGACGGGCGGAATGGTATCGGTAGGATTCGAGGGGTTTTCCGCGGCGCACAAAATTGAAGACGTTGCTTCGCACATAGTGCTGCCGGTGATCGTGCTTGTCGCGTCGGCGTTGCCGGTTTTGCTGCGGCATGTGCGCGCGGCCGTGGCGGAGGCGTTAGAGGCGCCATTCTTGCGAGCGGCCACGGCCCATGGAATTTCGCGAATGCGGTTGCTGTATCGCTATGCGCTGCCGGCGGCGGCGCATCCGCTGATTGCACTTTTTGGATTCAGTCTCGGCACGCTGCTGAGTGGCTCGCTGTTGGTGGAAGTAGTGATGAGCTGGCCGGGGCTGGGGCCGTTTCTGCTCGAGGCGATCCTAGCGCGGGACTTGTATGTGGTGATTGGGGGCGTGCTGCTGTCGACCTTGTTTCTAGTGGCGGGAAATTTCGTGGCGGATTTGCTGTTGTACTGGGCCGACCCACGGATTAGAGCGGAGGGTACGGGGCGATGAGCACGCGCTCGCGATTGCTGATTTGCGCCGTGGTGCTTGGAGCGCTTCATCTGGGCGTGGCGTGCGCGGGCTTTTTTGCGCCTTATGACCCTGCCGCGCAGGATCGCGCGCATCCGTACGCGCCGCCAATGCGGTTGCATCTTGTGGAGGCGCACAGCGGGATTCATTTTCGGCCGTTTTTTTACGCGCAGGAATTGCGAGCGGGCAGCTTCGATGAATATGGAGAGGATAGAGCGCGAGGAATTCCCGTGCAATTCTTTGTGAGTGGCGCATCGTACCGCGTGCTCGGAGTGCTGCCGTTGCGATTCCATTTGTTTGGTGGAGGCGACGCGCCGCTGTATTTGCTGGGCAGCGATGGATACGGGCGAGACCTATTCTCGCGCGTTTTATTCGGGGGGCAAGTCTCCTTGCTTGCCGGCTTGATTGGAGCGGGGCTGACACTATCGATCGGATTATGCATTGGGGCAGCAGCGGGGATTTGGGGCGGGTGGAAAGACGAAATGTTGATGAGAGTGGCGGAGCTGTTTCTGGCGCTGCCATGGATTTATCTGTTATTTGCGATGCGTGCGTTTCTGCCGCTGACTGTGCCTCCGCTGAAGGCGTTTCTGCTTGTGGTCGTAGTGATTGGCGCGGTGGGCTGGGGGCGTCCGGCGCGAATGGTGCGGGGAATTGTGCTGAGCGCAAAGGAGCGCGACTTTGTACGTGCGGCGCGAGGGTTTGGCGCGTCGGGCGGCTACTTATTGCGACGGCACATCTTGCCGGAAGCGTCGAGCGTAGTATTGACGCAGGCCGCGATCCTGGTGCCGCAATTTGTGCTCGCCGAGATGACGCTGTCGTTTTTGGGGCTGGGTGTACCGGAACCCGTGCCGAGTTGGGGAAACATGCTGGCCAGCTTGCAGCATTACAATGTATTGGTGTCGTATTGGTGGATGTACTTGCCCGCGTTGGCCATGGTGCCGTTCTTTGTCGGATACCTGGTGCTCGCGAGTTTATTGCAGGGGAGCAGCCACGCGGCGAAGATAGAAGAAGCACGTAGCGGGGTCGGATGTGAGTGAGCGAAGAGGCGGGTCGGCGCGGATAGGCGCAGTTTTTACGGTTGCGGCGATTTTGGGCTGCGTTCTTTTCAGCCATTCGGCAGCATCATTTCCAGCACATTCCGCACGAGCCAATGGGAAGGAAGAACTGCTGCGCATGGTGGGAGAGGGCGGTCGGCGGGGCGGGCGCATTGTGATTGCGCTGAAAGCAGAGCCGAAAACGCTGAATCCGCTGATCGCTGTGGATGCTCCTTCGCGCGAAGTCATCAGCGCGATGCAGGCGGATTTGGTGCATATCAATCGAGCGACGCAACTGACGGAGCCGGCGCTAGCGAAGTCCTGGAAGGTTTCCGCGGATGGCTTGCAATACACGCTGACGCTGCGGCAAGGGCTGAAGTTTTCAGACGGGCATCCGGTGGATATCGAAGACGTACTGTTCACATTTCACGTTTACCTGGACGAAGCGGTGCACGCTACGCAGCGGGATTTGCTGATCATAGACGGGAAGCCGATTACGGTGCGCAAAGTAGATGCGCAGACTATCGTGTTTCAATTGGCAAAGCCGTACGGAGTTGGCGAGAGAATGTTCGACGGCTGGGCAATTCTGCCGCGGCATCTGCTCGAAACGGCGTACAAGGAAGGGAAGCTGGCACAAAGCGGGGCACTGGGGACTGCGGCGAATCAATGGGCGGGACTCGGGGCTTTTCGCTTGAAGGAGTACGTTGCGGGGCAGCGGCTCGTCTTGGAGAGGAATCCGTATTACTGGAAAACGGACGAGCAAGGGAGCCGGTTGCCCTATTTAGATGAGATCGTGTTTTTGTTTGTGCCGAGCGCGGACGCGCAGGTCCTGCGATTCCAGTC
>DATBYP010000387.1:0-6635 GCA_036513675.1 Candidatus Acidiferrum sp. | reverse complement strand
GAGCCAGTGGTGCGCGGAATCCGCTTTGACGGCGCGGACAAGGCGCGTCCCGCGAATGGCGTGCTCGAGGCGATTCGCGATGCGGATCGAATCCTGATCTGCCCAAGCAACCCGCTCATCAGCATTGGGCCAATTTTAGCGGTGCGTGGCATTCGCGAAGCTTTGCACGCGCGCAAGGAAAACGTGATCGCCGTTTGCCCGATTGTGGGCGGAAAATCACTCAAAGGCCCGTCCGATAAGATGCTCGCTGAGCTTGGCCATGAGCCATCGGCGATGGGAGTCGCGAAACTCTATGCCGACTTCACCGGCACCTTTGTCATCGATCCAGCGGACAAAGCGCAGGCAGAGCCTATTCGCCAACTAGGAATGAACGTCGAAGTCGTCCCGACCGTAATGAAGACCCGCGGACAGAAGCGCAAACTTGCCCGTGCGCTGCTCGCGTTGAAAACGTAGGCTCAACCCGCGGTGTGCGATTGCTGCTGCTCGAACGCAAAATCAAAACTCATTTGCGCCAAGCGCAAGAGTTCCTTCTCTGTCATGCCGAGCTGATAAGCGTGCTCGTACTCTTGCAGCAGCGTGGTGTGGAACATTGTCGGATCATCGGTGGACAGGACGATCGGAATGCCGTGCCGAAACAGAGCAGGCAACGGATGATCTGCAATGCGCGCCTCTGCGCGGCGCAACTGCAGCGCCAGCGCGCCCGTGCGAATATTGCTCTGCGGGCAAATCTCAAGCGGAATGCGGCGATCCGCCAGCAGGTCCATAAGGTCCGGGTCATTCATGGCGGCAATTCCGTGCCCAATCCTTTCGGCGCCGAGTAGCTCGATAGCCTCTCGAATCTTTTCTGGACCGCCGATTTCCCCGGCATGGATGAGCCGGTGCAGTCCCAGGGCCGCGGCTCGGTCATATACAGGCCACAGGTCTCGGGTAGGAACGCTCAACTCATCACCGCCGATGCCGAAGGCAACGATCGCTTTCGACGCGCACTGTTTTGATGCTTCGACGACGCGCATCGCTGCGTCCGCGCCGAATTGCCGAACCGCATCGAAAATCCAGTTCATACGCAGCCCGCGGGGCTCAAACGTTTCAGCCGCGCCGAGAATCGCCTCGAAGTTTCTCTCCGGGCCCTGTTTGCGCAGCAGCATCACGCCAACGGAAACCGTAATTTCTGCGTAGATGACGCGCTGCGACAAAAGATATTCGCCCAAATCGCGGGTGATCAGCGCGTAATCCTGCGGGTCGCGCACAAAAGACGTGACCCACTTAAATGTTTCCAGGAACTCCGCAAAATTCTGGTAAGCATAGCGGCCTCGCACTTCGTCTTCCGTGACACTAAGGCCGTGCCGCGCGGTCAGCGCGCGGACGGTGCTTGGCTGAATAGAGCCTTCCAGGTGGAGGTGCAATTCCGCTTTGGGAAGTGAGGTGAGGCTGTCGGGGAGCATAGCGGCGACCGGCAGCCCTAGTGTGGCGGCGTCGGCTTGCCCGCATTGGTCCACGCGGTGAGCCAGTAAGAGCCGACATCAGTCGCCGCATCCGAGAGTTGGCGAATCAGCGTGCCCGCCGACAGATTATAGAAACGATCAAAGTATTCGTCATTGTATGACTTGCTTTCCAAGCGCGCGTTGCGATCCGCAAGCTGGATGACCTCGAGCCAACTATGCGCGCTCAAGCAGGCTTCGAAGGCGTGGTCTGTGGGATCGTTGATGAACGAACCGTCGTTCGGGCGCATAGGGAAAAAAGAAGAAAAGCGATCGATGAGTGTGGTCCCAAATCGCTCGTTGATTCCTGTTTGATTTGTCAGATGGCCGTCAAAATTGTCCGTAGTGTTGAAAGGATCGTGCGCTTCGGCGACGTAGAATGCGAGAATCGCGGCGTTAAGCCGTGCATCGTCCCAATGCCCCTGCTTCATCGCTTCGGTGAGCTTCTGGCTATAGACGCCAATCTCCCAGGGAAGCAGGCCATTGGCATCAATTTTCGATTTGCCGAACTTGTTCACGGCCCCTTTGTAGCTGCGGGGCAGAGCGTCAAAAGGGAAGCGCCCGTATTTATCGAGCCGGATGAAGTGGTTGTGCCGCGCGGTGGGATTTTTCGCCTCGGCATCCAGCGGATCGGTCACGTGTTGTACAAAAAAGGAGCGATTGTTTTCAAAATACGCTCTCAGGTCTCCAGGCAGCGTGTCGATCGCCTGATTGACAACGACCTTCTGCCCATTACCTCCCCAAGCGGAAACGCCGGTCGGAACCAATCCGAGACTCAGCATAACGGCGAGCCCGGCATGGACGCACTTTCGGATTGGATATAGAAACATGCGCCTCATTTCAAAATGCGTTTAAGCCGAATGGGCGGCGCGCAACGTACTGCGCCTCCGTCCATAGTTGTAGTAAATCACGAGTCCGATGGCCAGCCACACAAAGAATCGAATCCAGTTCATGATAGGCAGGCCGGCCATCAGCAGCAGGCAAGTCACAATCGTAATGATCGGCGCAATTGGGCCACCGGGTGCTCGGAAGGCGCGCGGACGATCAGGCTCGCGATAGCGGAGGATCAGCACGCCCGCCGCAACTAAAGCGAATGCAAAAAGTGTGCCGATGTTAGATAAATCAGCGAACGTTCCGATATCAAGAAGACCTGCCGGAATGCCCACGACAAACCCGGCCATCCACGTTGAAAAATCCGGAGTGCAGAAACGTGGATGCACGCGGCCAAAGATGCGGGGCAGCAAGCCGTCGCGCGACATTGCGTACCACACGCGCGCCTGCCCAATTTGAAAGACGAGCAGAGAAGAGATCATTCCCATGAGGGCGCCTAGCAGGACAATGAGTCGAACTCCACCAAAGTGAAGCTTCTTCAGCGTATTGACTACTGGCGCTGCATCGTCCATCAACGTCTGCCAGGGAACAAGTCCGGTCAAGACCACAACCACGCCAACATAGAGAATCGTACAGACCACCAGCGTAGCGATGATGCCAATAGGAACGTCGCGCTTCGGGTTCTTGCATTCTTCGGCGGCCGTCGAAACGGAATCGAAACCAATGTAAGTGAAGAATACGATGGAGCCGCCGGTGAGAATCCCGGGCCACCCGTTGGGAGCGAATGGATGCCAGTTGGCAGGGTGAATAAACCGCGATGCGAAGGAGATGAAGACGAGGATGGCGACGATCTTCAGCAAAACCATCACATTATTAGTTTCGGCGGATTCGCGTATGCCGCGAACGAGAATCATCGTAAGCAACATAACGATGATGAAGGCGGGCCAATTGAAGCCCATGTGCCAGCCCGGCGGATAGAGCATGTTCCCCTGAAAATCGGAGAGGCCGCCGGGAAGATACGCGGGCGTAATCCAGCGCAGGCTCGGGTGCACGCCAAACCAATCCAGCAAATCGACGACGTGCGCAGAAAAGCCAACGCTTACGGCCATGTTGCTGACCGCGTATTCGAGGATGAGGTCCCAGCCAATAATCCAGGCGACAAGCTCGCCCATAGTCGCGTACGTGTACGTGTACGCGCTACCGGCGATCGGGATCATGGCCGCCAATTCCGCGTAGCAGACGGATGCGAAACCGCAGACGATCGCCACCAGAATGAAGGACAGCGCGATGGCTGGTCCAGCGCCAGGCCGTCCGAAGGAAGGAGAATGGTAAATCAAGTATTCCAGCAGCGGCGCGTTCAGAACGGATTTAACTTGGAGTTTCTGACCGGCGATAGCCGTGCCGATGATGGTGAAAATTCCCGAGCCAATCACGGCGCCGATTCCCAGCGAAGTGAGGCTCAACCAGCCAAGCGACTTCTTCAATCGAACTTCGGCGTTCTCGGAATCCGACAGCAACTGGTCGATGCCCTTACAGCGGAAGAGAGGTGACGCCACTCGTACTCTCCGATTCGCATCCGTGTGAAATAAGGCTCGACTGCCGGACACGCTGTGCTAGATGGGATTGCGCGCCTCAATGTACATTGAGAGGCGTAGCAGCGCAACACTGCTTGCCCGAGGCTACATCTGTTCCAGTTGGGCATAGCGTTCGACGAATTTTTTTGTGCCGCGACCGGGGAAACTGACGGAGAGACGACGATCCTCGTCGTCGCCTTCGACGCCGACAATTGTGCCGACGCCGTAATTCGGGTGACGCACCTTCTGGCCGAGTAGCGGGTTCGCATCGGCGCCTCGTCTTACTGGAGGACGCGCGTACGTGCTCGAACCAGCGGAGCGGCGCGGGGCGGAGGGCGGAACGGACTGACCTCGCACGCGCCGGAGAAATTCCTCGGGCGAGTACGAATATTCCGGATCGGGCTCGTAGCGACGGGTTTGACCGATCTCGGCCATCGAGCCGCGCACCGTGTCCACCAGCTCGCTCGGAATTTCCGCAAGGAACCGCGACGGCAGGGAAGCCCGCAGTTGCTGCTCGTTGCCGAAAATACGGCGATACACGGCGCGCGTAAGTGTGAGTGATTTCCGCCCGCGCGTCATTCCGACGTACACGAGGCGGCGCTCTTCCTCAATTCCTTTTTCTTCGTTCAGCGCGCGGCTGTGCGGGGAGATGCCTTCTTCCATGCCAGTCAGAAACACGTGGTCGAACTCGAGGCCCTTGGTGCTGTGCAGCGTGATCAGTGTCACGCCGGGTTTGCCTTCAAAGGCGTCCGCGTCGCTGACGAGGGCGGCGGCATCCAAAAAGTCGGTGAATGATTCGCCGTTTTCTATGCCCTCAGCGACTGCCCGAACTAGTTCCTCAAGATTTTCGATGCGCGAGACGTCATCCGGCGTATTGCGGTCCTTCAGCATATCCATGTAGCCGGTTTCGTCGAGAACAGCGCGCAGAAAATCAGGAGGTGCGCTTGTCGCAAGCGCCTGCTGCAATTTGGCGATGAGTTCCTGGAAGGCGCGAAGCGGCGCTACCGCACGGCCGCCCGCCGCTCCGGAAACGAATTTCTCGATAGCCGACCACAAACTGGAACCGTCGGCGCGGGCGGTGGCTTGCAACGCGTCCACCGTGGTTTTTCCGATACCTCGCGGCGGCACATTCAATACACGCAAGAGTGAAACGTCATCTTCAGGATGCATCGCCAATCGAACGTATGCCAGCGCATCCTTCACTTCCGCGCGATTGTAAAAACTAAAGCCGCCCACCAGCTTGTAACGTAGCCCGCGGCGGCGGAAAACCTCCTCAAATGCGCGCGACTGAAAGTTGGTACGGTATTCCACCGCGCAGGTCTGCGAGGAATCTTCACCAAGGATGCGCTCTAGCTCGCCGGCGACAAACTCCGCTTCTGCATGCGCATCGCGTCCCTCGAAGTATTTCAAATTGGCGCCGGTGCCGTTCTCTGCGCTAAGCGTCTTGCCAAGGCGTTCCGGGTTGTTAGCCACGACCGCGCCAGCGGCATCGAGAATTTGCTGCGTGGAACGGTAATTGCGCTCTAGCTTGATGATGCGAGCGGAAGGGAAGTCGCGCGAAAAACTCATCAGGATGGAAACATCCGCGCCACGCCACCGGTAAATCGATTGATCCTCGTCGCCGACAACGCAGACGTTTTGCTTCGGGCTCGTAAGGAGACGCAGCAGCTCGTACTGCACGCGGTTGGTGTCTTGATATTCGTCGACGTGAATATATTGGAAACGCGACTGCCATTTTTCGCGAACTGGAGTTGCTTCGCGAAGCAACTTGACGGTGCGCAGCAGGAGATCATCGAAATCGAGTGCGTTGCTTTGGCGCAGCAGTTTCTCGTAGGCGGTGTAGATGTCAGCGACACGCCGGCCATCTTTGTCTATAGCGTCGCTACGCATCTTCTCCGCGCTTTGGCCGTGATTCTTGGCGTAGCTGATGCGGCTCAGAACATTTCGCGGCGTCAGCGTGTCGTCGTTGATCTCCAGATTTGCCATGACGAGCTTTACCGCCGCGAGTTGGTCATCGTCATCGTAAATGGCGAAATCGCGGGGCAGACCCGCACTCGCTGCCTCGCGCCGAAGCAAGCGTGCACAAAGTGAATGAAAGGTGGAAAGCCAGGGTTGGGCAGGCGGAATACCTGCACGGAGTAGCAAATCCGAGACGCGATTCCGCATTTCCTCCGCGGCCTTGTTCGTGAAGGTCACCGCGAGTATTGCCTCGGCTGGCACGCCGCTGGCGATGAGCTGCGCCATTCGGAACGTGATGGCGCGTGTCTTGCCGGTTCCCGCGCCGGCGAGAATCAGCACCGGACCATCTGTTGTTTCCGCTGCCGCGCGCTGTTCAGGGTTTAGTTCTTGGAGAAAAGTGAGCATGGGTCCCGGGGACGAAAAGATTTTGCTGCACAGTCATGGTAGCTGAGGGGAGCGACGCACGCAAACCGACCCTGCAATCAAGCTGAGGATAATTGTCTCGATGCAAGGCAGACTTGCGCAAAGCTTTAGCGTTATTGGCTTCCGCGCTGGCCGAGATCGATATCGAAGTACGTTAGCGCCCGATTTCCGCGCATCAATACCAGATCGGGCACGTAGAGGTGAGCCGTTTCGAGCAGATCAAACTGATTTTGCAGATCAAAGTAGAGCAACCCTTTCACCGTACTGTGCGGTGCGATAACGCCGGTTGGGACGCCGGCCTCTTGGGCTTGCCGCTGCAACTCATCAAAGTTCTTGTCCTTTCCGCCCTTGGGAATTGGGACTGGAAGAG
>DATBYP010000386.1:0-11186 GCA_036513675.1 Candidatus Acidiferrum sp. | reverse complement strand
GCGAATCCTCAGCGCCTTCTACTGCTCCGGTGACCGCCGGCCTGCCGCCCGCAATCAACGCTTGCACGATTTTCGGCGAAGTCCCAAACGTGGGCGGGCACTCGGCAGCATCCAGCACGGCCATGCGTCCGCTCGAGCCCGCGCCCACATACATGAGGCGGCCTCCATTGCGAATCGCGTTCACGATGGCGTCAATCGCGCGCGCGATGGCGGGAAGCTCCTGGCCTACAGCAATTGCCACCTTGCGATCCTCGCGATTCATCAGCCGCACGATCCGTTGTGCGGTCATGCGATCGAGGTTTTTGGACGAGGCGTTGCGATGTTCCGTGCGCCTACGCTCTCTGGGCTGGGACGGCATGTGTAGATTATAGCCGCCCGGCTGGACCAGGCCGTGCATCCGGCAAAAGAACATCTAGCTTGCCGACAAGTCGTTAACAGCTTGGCGAAACCCCTTGCTTCGTATTTGCGGGGACCAATCAAGAATCAGCTATCATGGAAAACGGTTCGGAATCCGGTGATTTGTGCAAACGGAATTATTGGAAGTCAGCTCAATGGACGTTCTCAACAGGCTCTTTGAGGAGCATTTTCGCTCGCCCGTCAAGCGGATTCAGCCGCTGCAGGGCGAGCTTGGTGGCTCTGGGCGGAAGATCATCCGGCTTTCCGGCGAAAAGGGCACCGCGATCGGCGTCCTGTATGGAGTGCGTGAAGAGAACGCGGCGTTTCTGGAGTTTTCCAAGCATTTTCGTCGGCACGGGCTCCCGGTCCCTGAAATCTATGGCGAAGATTTGAATCATGGCGCTTATCTCGAAGAAGATCTTGGAGACACGACTCTCTTCGAGTTTCTCTCCACGAATCGCAAGGGCGAAAACATCGCGGCAGCGGTCTTGGAGGCCTATTACAAAGTGGTTGCGGTGTTGCCGCGATTTCAGGTGGAAGCTGGCCGTGACTTGAATTATGAGGTTTGCTACCCCATCGGTAGTTTCGATCGGCAGTCCGTCGCGTGGGACCTGAACTATTTCAAGTATTATTTTCTCCGGCTTGCGGGCATTCCTTTCAACGAGCAGGCGCTTGAAAACGATTTCGGCCGCTTGACGGATTTCCTGCTGAGCGCTCCTCGTGACTATTTCCTTTACCGGGATTTTCAATCGCGGAATATCGTGTTGCGCGACGGCGAGCCCTTCTTTGTGGATTATCAGGGCGGCCGCAAAGGTGCGCTGCAATACGATATTGCTTCTCTTTTGTTCGACGCTAAGGCCGATCTGCCGCCGCAAATTCGCGAGGACTTGCTCAATCATTATCTGCAAGCGCTCGGTCAATACGTAAAGCTCGATCGCGAAGCTTTCCTACGGCATTACTATGGTTACGTTTATGTGCGCATCATGCAGGCGTTGGGCGCTTACGGATTTCGCGGCTTTTATGAGCGCAAAGCACATTTCCTGCAAAGCGTGCCGTACGCGCTGAAAAACTTGCGTTGGTTGCTCCATCATGTCGAGCTGCCGATCGAGCTGCCGACACTGCTGGGCGCGTTTCGGAGCATGCTGGCCTCGGAGAAATTGCAGGGCTTGGCGAGCGAAGCGGAAAATCTCGTTGTGCGCATTTTCAGCTTTTCCTTTCACCACGCCTTGCCAAGAGACGAGAGCGGAAACGGCGGCGGCTTTGTTTTTGATGGTCGCAGCCTCCCTAACCCTGGGCGCGAGGAGCGATTCAAAGCGCTGACCGGGAAAGACGCGCCGGTGATCGATTATTTGAATCAACAGGAGAGCGTGCACCAGTTTTTGGCCAGCGTGATGTCGCTGGTGGATGCCAGCGTGGGAAGTTATAGGGAGCGCGGGTTCAAGAATTTGATGGTTTCGTTCGGCTGCACCGGCGGACAGCATCGATCTGTGTTCTTGGCGGAGCAGTTGGCCAAGCGACTGCGCGCGAAAAATGGAGTTGAGGTCGCGGTGCGCCATCTGGAGTTGGAGAAGATCGGGAAATGAAGGCCCCGCGATGAAAGCTATGATCTTGGCGGCGGGCCTGGGGACGCGCTTGCGGCCGCTCACGAATGATCGCCCGAAGGCATTGGTCGAAATCGCTGGGCGCACACTGCTGGAGATCACGCTTGCTCGCTTGCGGACATTTGGCGTTCGCGAGGCGATCGTCAACGCGCATCACTTCGCGGACCAGATTTTGGAGTATCTGAAGGCGCATGAGAACTTCGGTATGCGCATCGACGTTTCGCGCGAGGATGTTCTACTCGATACCGGCGGCGGCTTGAAGAAGGCCGCCTATTTTTTCGTCGAGGATGCGAAGCGTTCGGAGGAGCCATTTATTTTGCACAATGTGGATGTGCTCAGCACCATCGATCTTCATCGCATGGTGCGGTTTCATGTCGAAAACAAAGCCCTCGCGACATTGGCGGTGCAAGAGCGCGAGACTTCGAGGCCCCTACTCTTTGACGAGCACCTTGAGCTCTGCGGCCGGAAAGCCGGGCGGGACGCGCAGGCTGAAATTGTTCGACCTTCACCGGAGGTGAAGCCGCTGGCGTTTTCCGGAATTCACGTCATTTCGCCTCGCCTATTGCCGAAGATGGCGGAAGAAGGCGTTTTCTCAATCATTACGTCGTATTTGCGCCTGGCCGGCCAGGGAGAAAAGATTCTCGCATTTCGGGCCGATCAATATTATTGGCGCGATCTTGGACGGAGAGAAGACGTGCTGCAAGCAGCTCAGGATTTAGAGCAAAAAGTTCTTCAGTAGGGCGATCCCCTGCGCCAATAGCAACAATTCAAAAGCAAAGTCAGTGGACGGGCGCGGCTGCTGTTGCGAATCCCAAGGCTTGCATTACGGCGTCGTGGAATGCGGGGCGGACTTGCGCGATTTTTTGGTTTTCGCGGGTTGGGTGGACGCGATTGGTTAGCAGGACGACGAAGAGCTGACGGTCGGGATCGATCCAGATGCTCGTGCCGGTGAAGCCAGTGTGGCCGAACGTGTGCGGCGAGAAAAAATGACCACTGGAACCGCCTTCGGTGGGCACGGCCCAACCGAGCGTGCGCGTCCCGCTCGAGAGCTGTTGCGGAGTGGTGAATTGCGTGATGGTTGCGCGCCGCAGAATACGATGGTGCGCGTACACTCCGCCGTTCAGCAGCATCTGGCAGAAGGCAGCGAGATCGGGTGCGGTGCTGAAGAGGCCGGCGTGGCCGGAGACGCCGCCGATGGCGAAGGCGTTTTCGTCGTGGACTTCACCTTGCACGAGGCGATGCCGTAAGTTGTTATCGATTTCCGTTGGCGCAATGGCGGGCCAAAGTTTTTTCGGCGGGCGGAACATGCTCTCTTTCATGGCGAGCGGCGTGAAGATGTATGTCTTTGCAAGGTCGTCGAGGGTGCGGCCGGTCAGCCGCTCGATAATTTCAGCCATGAGGATGATGCCGAGATCGGAATAGATTTCCTTTGTGCCGGGCTCGTATTCGAGTGGCTCGGCAAAGATTTTTGTGAGCGTATCCTGCTTATTTTTTGAGCTGCGCCAATATTCTTTGAAGGCAGGCAGGCCTGACGTGTGCGTGAGCAAGTGGCGCACAGTGACCAGGTGACGCCATTCTTGCTGCGATCCGGTAGTCCATTCGGGCAAGTAGCGCTCGATGCGTGCGTCGATGTCCAGCGGGACAGCGAAGTCGCCTTCGACGAGTTTGGCGACGAGCGTTGTGGTGGCGACTACTTTTGTGAGCGAAGCGATGTCGTACATCGTGTGCGTGTCGACGGCGGGTGACTTGGCGGCGTAGCTGAGATTTCCGAAGGCGTGCAGCGAAACTTTGCCACGATAGCCGATGGCGACCGTCGCGCCAGGGAAGACTTTGTCGGCGACGGCGCGCTCGATCACTTGGAATGCGGGCTGGAGCTGGGCGTTGCCGCGCACGTCCATGGGCTGGAGCGTCATGGGATTTTCCGGCAGCTCCAGGCCGTAACCCAATTTCATGTCGACGCCCGGGATTGTTACGGGCAAATGTCCACGGACAGGAATTTGGCCGAATAGCGCACGCGCAAGGGAGATCTGCGCGACGTCACTGATTCCGAATGCGGCCAGCCAGGTTTGCGCTTGCGGGAAACGCTCAATCAAATACGGACTGCCGAGGCCCAAGGTGATGACGGGCTTGCCCGTCTTGAAAAGTTGCTCGGCTAAGGCCGCCTGCTCTGCAGGAACATCCACGTTGCCTTTGCGATCGCTGACGCGTACGAAGAGCGCGAGAAGGGCGACATCGTAAGTGTCGGGCGAAGGCAGCTTTAGCATATCGGCTTTGACGAATTTAGTATCGGCGCGCAGCGTGGTTAGCGAATCAAACCGGGAGCGGAGTTCGCGCTCTAAATCTTCGCCGGGATACGGTTCGGGATCGGCGTAGAAAGCGAGCAAGAGCGCACGTGTCGGCTTTGTGGCGTCGAGCGGAAGGCGATGCGGGATATCGCGCAGCAGCGTTACGCCGCGATCGGAAATGCCCTGCGCCTCCGCCAGCCAGGGAGCACGGCCGAATTTCTCGTTAATGGCGTTGATATCGACGAGGCGATTCTTGTCGAGGCCAAGCCTGGCTTTCGCCTGCAAAATGCGGCGAACAGAGGCGTCGAGGCGTTCGCGCGAAATGCGGCCGGACTTTACAGCGTTTTGCAAGCCCTCGAACGCTGCATCCGGGACCGGTGGCATGAGCAATGCATCAACGCCAGCTTCAAATGCGCGCACAGCGGCTTCGCCGGGGGCGAAGCGAACGGTGATGCCGCCCATGTCCATGGCGTCGGTGACGACCAGGCCTTCAAATTGCAGCTCTTTGCGCAAAACGTCTGTGAGAATTCTGAACGACAAAGTCGCGGGCGTGTTCGGATCCGGCTCCAGCGCGGGAACGGAGAGGTGGCCGGTCATGATGCTGCTTACGCCAGCGGCGATTGCGGCGCGAAAGGGAACTAGTTCGAGATGCTCCAGGCGATCTCGATCGGCTTGAATCACGGGCAGATCAATGTGTGAATCACTGGCTGTGTCGCCGTGGCCGGGAAAATGTTTTGCGGTGGCCAACCCGCCGTTTTCTTCCACGCCGCGGATGAATTCCTTGACGAACTCGGCGACTCGGGCGGGATCTTCGCCGAACGAGCGCGTGTTGATGATGGGATTGCCGGGATTATTGTTTACGTCGGCATCCGGCGCGTACACCCAGTGAATGCCGACAGCTCGGGCTTCGAGCGCGGTGACTTTGCCCACGGTGTATGCGTCGCGAGAATTTCCGGCGGCGGCGAGCGCCATTGCGGTGGGAAACGATGTGCCTTCGTCAAAGCGCATGGCGGTGCCGCGCTCGAAATCGGCGCCGACCAGTAACGGCAATTTCGATTGTGCTTGCAGTTGATTCGTGAGGACGGCGGTCGGATACGCCTGACTCTTAACGATGCCAAGCGGCGAGCCTTGCGTGATGTTGATGAAGCCGCCGACGTGGAGATCGTTTACGCAATGCAGCATCTGCGCGTAGGCGGCCGCGTCCGTCGACGTGAAGCTGCCGTGGTACGTTGCGAAAAGTATTTGACCGATCTTTTCGTCGAGGGTCATTTTGCGGAGCGTGGCTTCGACCCACTGCGACGCGCTGGGAGATAGGCGGCGTGCCGGTTTGCTCGGAGCGGCGGCTTTTTTCTCGGCGGCGGCCGGCTTGCCGGCAGACGAGCGGCTTTGTGTTCGCGCAGTATGGGCCATAAGAAAAATGATTGAGGCAGGAATTACGAACAGAACGCCAAAGCGTCCTTTCCTCAAATGTGAGTCTCCCCCGTCACTCCCGATGCAAAGTTTGTATATAACACACGCACATCGAGCGAACAACGCGAGTGCAAAGCGGAGGTTCCACAATATCATTGGTGTTTGCGCGAAGGGGATGGGCGATTGTCTGAACGAGTCAAGTCTCTGAGGTGCATGGAAAGCCTGGCAATTGCGCTGTTGACCGTTGCGTTTTGCGCCGGGCCTGCGACGGCCACTGGGCGGCACGGCGGCACTAAGCGTTCCGGACGGCCAGGACGAGTGCAGACGGGGCTCGACGTTTTGGAGGCGCAAAAATTTGCGCCGCTGCGGAACAAGCATGTCGGACTAATCACGAATCACACTGGCCTGGACTCGCAAGGACGCAGCATCGCGGACCTGCTCTCTCACGCGCCGGGGATACATCTGGTGGCGCTGTTCAGCCCGGAACACGGGCTCGCCGGACGCAGTGACGAAAAAATCGCATCAAGGAAGGACGCCTCGACCGGCTTGCCCACTTTCAGCTTGTACGGCGAGACTATGCGGCCGACGGACGAAATGCTACGGGGCATCGATGCGTTGGTGTTTGATGTGCAAGACGCGGGCGTGCGCTTTTACACATATACGACGACGATGGCGTACTGCATGGAAGAAGCGGCGAAGCACAAGATTGCGTTCTATGTGCTAGACCGGCCGAATCCCATGGGCGGCGCCGTTGTGGAAGGGCCGATGCTGGATGCTGATAAGACCAGCTTCACGGCGTATTTTCCGCTGCCTGTGCGATACGGACTGACCATCGGAGAGTTGGCGCAATTCTTAAATGCGGAAAATCATATCGATTGCGACTTGCACGTGATCGCGATGAAGAATTGGCACCGGAACTATTTTTTCGAGAGCACCGGGGCGCGCTGGATTCCGCCTTCGCCGAACTTGCGGACATTGAAGGGCGCGGTTCTGTACCCGGGAATTGAGATCTTACAAAATGCCAGCGTTTCGGTCGGGCGTGGTACGGAGGCTCCTTTCGAGGAGTTCGGCGCGCCGTGGATCAACGGTGAAGAAGTGGCGGCGGCGCTTAACGATCGGCATCTGGCGGGACTGCGTTTTGCGAATCAACCGTTCATCCCCGTGACGGGACTGTATTCCGGACAGCGTTGCGGCGGCGTGGCGGTGCGGATCACAGACCGGCAAGCGGTGCGTGCGATGCGCATGAGCATGGAGATTGCTACCATTCTCAAGAAATTCTATCCGGGAAAATTTGATGTGGAGAAACTCTTGTTTCTCGTGGGTAATGCGGAAACTATTCGTGAGCTACAAGCTGGCACGCCTCCCGAGAAGATCGTGGAGAGCTGGAGTGCCGACCTCAAAACGTTTGAGCAGGCGCGAAAGCAATATTTTCTCTACAAATAGATAGGCAAAAACAGAATAAGAAAAGACTCCGCGAAGGACACCGTGCGTTCAGAGGCTCGCCCGGAAGCGTGCTAGTTTCTTTCTGTCCCTTACAATCGCGTGTGGTACATTTCGTTCATGCGGATTGTTTCGCTTTTACCATCGGCCACAGAGATTCTCTTTGCGCTGGGCTTCGATCGCGAGGTCGTAGGGGTAAGCCACGAATGCGATTTCCCGGCGCAGGCCCGCGACAAGCGCGTCGTGATTCAGTCTCGCATTCCCCATGATGCAGCGCCGGCGGAGATCGACCGGCTGGTGCGGGAATATGTGTCCAGAGGCGAGAGCCTCTACGCGGTCGACGCGCAAGCGCTGGAAGAACTCGCTCCCGACCTGATCATCACGCAGGATTTATGTCATGTATGCGCGGCGTCGCCCGATGATTTGGGAGCGGCGCTGGCACGTTTTTCGGAGCGGCCCGAAGTGCTGTGCCTCAATCCGCAGGACCTCGGCGATGTGTGGCGCGATATTCTTTGGGTCGGCGAACAGACGCGGCGCGGACGCGCTGCGGAGGCGTTGCTGGAAGAAATCGGCGAGCGCCTCGGATCGCTCGAGCAGAGCGTTGCGGAGAGCTCGGAGCGGCCACGCGTCGCGTTTCTCGAGTGGCTGCAGCCGTTTTACGTAGGCGGGCACTGGGTGCCGGAGATGATCGAACTCGCCGGCGGGCACGACGTTTTGGGCCGCGTACACACGCCTTCTTTTCGCGTGACGCTCGAAGACATTGTGGCAGCCGCGCCGGACATCATTCTCGTTTCTCCTTGTGGCTATGGCGCAGAGCAAGCTCGAAACGAATATCTAACCATGGCACACACGGACGAATGGAATGGCATACCGGCAGTGCGGAACGGGCGAGTGTACGCGCTGGAAGCGAACAGCTATTTCTCACGGCCTGGCCCGCGCCTGATCACGGGAATTGAGGCGCTCGCTGGCATTTTCCATCCCCGAATGCAAGTTGGGGAAGTGGCGCAACACGCCGCCTTGCTTGTGACTGCACCGCCGTTAAGTGCCCGCGCGGCCTCGATTTAGCTCACGTCAAGCACTCGAGAGAGCGTTGCGGCGGACCTATCACCCCCTCCCCCCCTTTTTCTGTAAGTGCGGATTCCAAAAGGCTTACAGTTGGGGATCTTGGAAGTGTTGCAAATACAAGGATTATCGGTTGGCAATTTCGGCCAAAAACCGGTAAAACACGGTGTTGGCTTGGAAGTGCGGATAATAAAGAACTTGCCTCGAATCCTAGACGGCTATGGAAGTTCCGAGCTGAAAGCGCCACCAAAAAAAACGCCCGCCTCAGAAGGCGGGCACTACAAGCTGCAAATCGGACGCAGCTTTCAACAACAATAGGATACCACGTATTTATATGTTGTCAAGAGTTAACTTCAGCCGTTAGGAAGCCGGTCTCAGCTTGGGTCGCGTCCCGGGTTTGAGCGCGTCCACATTCATGCCGACTAACTCTATTGTGCCGGCCCGTTCATACTTCGGCTCGTTCGACGACGAGTTGGGCGGCGAGGACGAAGAGCATTGCGATGAGTATCCAGATGATGCTGCTGATTGCTGCGGACAGGCTGCCAATCGGTTCCGGCGGGAGCGCCAAGACGATGTGCCAGCGCCATCGAATGGCAGCGGCGAAAAGAGGAAAGCCAAATAAAATTCCCATGCTTGCGCCCAGACCCTTCAATCCGTTGCGCAACAAAACAGTCAGCGAATAGGTCAGGCAGTAGGCCAAGAGGCAAGAAATCAAGGGGTCCAGGAGCGTATGCGGGGTCACGGAACCGAAAATGGCTGAATGGGAAGGATTCTTGGTGTAGCGGGAGAGCGTCACCCAGCCAGCGAGGAAATTTACGGCGGCAATGGTCAGAAGTTCGGCGAAACCTACAAGCCAGGCTACCCAGACGAAATACGCGCGGCTTCGGGGTTTGGTGAAGAGAAAGTGTGCTGTTTTTTCGGTGAATTCATGGATAGCGCCGATGGCTCCTAACCCGAGGGCCAAAGCCATGAGAATTAAGGCGAAGGTGGCTGAAAAAGCGGAAGTGCCGAAGTCCTCCACCAAATGGGTGCCCACACACACCACCGCGGCGACAGGCATCACGATTGCGGCGATAATCAAGAAGACGATGAAAAAGTATCGAGTATCACGCCAGCATTTCCAGAAATACATTACCGCTCCTTTCGGACGAGCTGCAAAAAGATCTCCCGGAGGCTTAGTGGGGCGACATTCGTAACAGTTGCGCCGTTTTGGGACAGTGCGGCGGCGAAAGTGTCGGCATGGTTTGTTACGACATAACTATAGAAATTCCCCTCGACCACAACGGATAGAACTTGTGATGAGGTTTGTTCGGGGAGGGAATTACCGGCGGCGGTAATCAAGCGGAATTCACTCTTGATGTCGTCCAGCCGGGACTCCATCAGAAGCTGGCCGTGATCGATGATGCCGGCATATTCGGCGATGCGCTCCACCTCCTCAAGTTGATGCGAGGAAAAGAAGATGGTGCAGCCTTGGTCAAGGCCGTCTTCGGCCAGCACGTGCAATAACTGATCGACTGAAACGGGGTCCAAAGCGGTTGTGGGTTCATCCAAAATCAATAAATCGGCGCCTTGTGAAAGCGCCAGCAACAACCAGACCTTCGTTTGGTTTCCGTTGGAGAGCTTTTCGAAGCGCTGCTTCATCGGGATTTCCAATAAGCGAGCGTATTTTTCTACTGCGCTATCGGACCATGTCGGGTAGAAACCACGGCTGAATCGCACCAATTCGGACGGGGTCAGCGATGGATACAGAGTCTTTTTTTCGCTGACAAAGGCGGTGCGCCGAAGAACGGCCATGCGCTCGGCGGCAACATCCATCCCCAACACATGAGCCGCCCCCGCAGTTGGGCGCGCCAGTCCTAGTAGCATCTTGATCGTTGTTGTCTTGCCCGCGCCGTTGCGCCCGAGAAACCCATAGATCGCACCACGCGGCACAGTGAGATTTATTCCGCTGACGGCGTGGATATTCGCATAGGTTTTCGTAAGAGCCTCGGTGCCGATGGCAACTTCGTTCATTTTCGTGCTCCTAAGCTGGCTAGTTCATCCTGCACGGTCTTCAGGATTTCGTCGTCGGTCAGGAGTAGCTGCGCTCCCTCGACCGCAAGCTGTCGCGCATAGGGCTGCAGACGGCGTAACTTTTCCGATTTGAGAAATCGAGGGATATTTTCCGCGACATATGTGCCACCACCCGGAATCGTGGTAATGACACCATCGCGCTCCAGGTTCTGATAGGCGCGCGCGGCGGTGGTGGGATTGATTCCCAGTCCGGCAGCAAGCTTGCGCACCGATGGTAGTGGCTGGTCTCGCTTCAAGGCGCCCGCGGCGATCGCATTCTTCACTTGAGTTTCGATCTGGGCGTAAATCGGCAACCCGGAAGATGGATTTACGTGGAAAAGCATGCTGTATGATTACAGCCATACAGTGTGCGTGTCAAGTCGATAGCACCTCGGCGTGAATGTCGGGCAGCCTAAGTTCGTTGTTCAACCTGAGGACATTGCTTGCGCCACCAGCGGTAGAAGGGGAGGCCGGCGAGGATTAGGAGGAGGCCGATGGAGCAGCGGACTGGGCGGTCGATCCAAATGTTTACGGTGAGGGCGAGCGCACCGGCAACGAAAATTCCGGGCACCCAGGGGTAGCCCCAGCAGCGATATGGACGCGGGAGATCGGGTTCCGTGCGGCGCATGCGGAAGAGGGCTACTACGGCGAGGCCGTAGAAGATCCAGCCGGCAAAGATGAAAAGATTCGTCAGCTCCTCGAACGTTCCTGTGAGCGCCATTAGGCTGGCGAGCACGCCTTGAAAAATCAGCGCGCGACCGGGCGTGCGGAATTTTGGATGGATGCCGTCGGCAATTTTGAAGAAGATCCCGTCCCGCGCCATGGCATAGGGCACGCGCGCGCCGCTCAAAATTGAGGAATTCATCGAGCCAATCGCGGAGATCACCATGGCTAACGTGATCCAAGTAGCCGCGCCGCGCCCGGCCACGTGGGCGACTAC
>DATBYP010000385.1:0-7670 GCA_036513675.1 Candidatus Acidiferrum sp. | reverse complement strand
CGCCCGCAATTCCCTCTTCATACCCAGCGGTCCCGCCTCATCTGCGCGCCCGCCGGTCACCATGCGCCCCTGATAACAAGTCCCATCCGGCGTCACAAACGCATACTGCGGATTGTCCCGCGCCAGCTTTTCCGCCGCCGCCGCGTTGTCCGTCAAATATCCCGCTCGCAGCCGCGGCAAAAACTGCTTCGCTGCCGCCCCCAACGGATCACGAAATCCCACCAACTTATCCAGCCGCGAGATCACTCCATCCTCCGCCCGGAAATGCACAATCGGTTCGTACTCGGTCAGCTTCAAATTCCGCAGCGAGTCCACAAAGAACGTCGCGCGCCCGCCCACCTCGTCGCGCAGCAACGAAACTCCCGCCCGCGCATGATCGAACGTTTCCACCACCACATATTCCAGCTCATCGCGCAGATACTGCTCAATCGCCGCCTCATGCTGCTCTTCCACTTCCGCGTAATCCGCAAGCACGCCCACCGCGCGAAAGTCACCACCCGCGCCTCTCTCATTCGCCGCAAACAACTTCTGCACCGCATCCGCCGTGTACGACCGATCATTCAAAATTTGCGTCAGCGTCGCGTGTCTCGCCCGCACTCCCACCACCGACTCGCGCAGCGCATCCGCCTGCGCCGTCATCGCCTCGCGTTCCTGCCGCAGCGTGGCAATCGAAGCATGCAGCTCAGCACCCTTGACCATCAGCGCATTCAACTGCCCATTCGCCGCCTCAAATTCCAGCGCCGCCCGCTCCGCGTCATCCCGCACCTTGATCGAAGATTCCAACAGTTCCGCCTCGCTAACCTCGCGTTTCTGCAACGCCGCATTCTGATGAACCAGCGCCTCCTCCGCCTGCTTCTGCTCCCCATGCAGACGCAGCAAGCTCTCCCCCGCCTCCGAGGCCGAAGCCCGCAGCGCCTCAATCCGCAGCTCCCAATCCCGAATCTGCGCTCCCCGCGAATCCGCCCGCGCCGCAAGTTCCTCCACGCGCTCACCCAGCACGCCAGATTCATCCCGCAGCGCAATCACCGCCTGCTGCTGCGCCGCATTCCGCGAATCCCACTCCGCCGCACGCGCCGCCGCCTCCGCAATTTCCGCCGCAATCTGCCCGTGACGCCCCGCCAACTCCTCCGTGCGTTGCCGGTTAAACGCAATGCGATTTTCGCTACGATCCACCTCCAGCGCCGTCAAGTTCAAATGGTTCTGGTTCTGCCGCAGCTCCGCATCCAGCGTATAAATCCGCTGATTCAGCGCATCCTGCTCGCCCTCTTCCCGCTGAATCTCCTGCGCATGATGCGTCTCCGCCGCAGTCAACTCCTCCAAGCGCTTGCCAACGCGCTCCGCCTCCGCATCCAACTCCCGCGCCTTCCCCGCCAGCATTTGCCGCACAATCCCGCGCATCTGGTCGCGAATCTCCGAATACCGCCGCGCCTTAGCCGCCTGGCGCTTCAGCGAACCAAGCTGCTTCTCCACTTCCACCACAATGTCGTTCACCCGCGACAAATTCACCTTCGACGATTCCAGCTTCGCCTCAGCCAGCCGTTTCTTCGTCTTGAATTTCGTCACGCCCGCGGCTTCTTCGATGATCGCCCGCCGCTCCAAAGGCTTGGTCGACAATATCAAGCCAATGCGCCCCTGCTCGATAATCGCGTAGGAGTCCGGCCCCAACCCCACGCCCATAAACATTTCTTGAATATCGCGCAAACGCGCCACGCGCCCATTAATCAAATATTCGCTCTGGCCCGACCGATAAAGCCGCCGGCTCACTACCACCTCTCCCGGCTTCATAGCCAAGACCGGCCTGTCCGCTGCCTTCTTCCGTCGCTTCCCCTTGATAAATTCCGGCTCCGCAGCCACCCCTTCCGCCGGCGCTCCCTCTTCTGGTAGGGGCGCAGCAAGCTGCGCCCCAGCTTGGCTATCACTCTCAATGTCATCTAGGCCGTCCTTCTCCGCGCCCTCTGTGTTCCCAGCCTCCGTGACCTCCCCCGCGCTCTCAAAAACAAACCGCGCCGCCTCCGCCAGTTCCGGGTCCTCCATCGTAATCGTCACTTCCGCCAACCCCATCGGCGGCCGCTTCGTAGTCCCATTGAAAATGCAATCTGCCATGCGTTCTGCGCGCAGCGACTTGTGGCTCTGTTCGCCCAGCACCCACGAAATCGCATCCACCACGTTCGACTTCCCGCACCCATTCGGCCCCACAATGCAAGTAGTCCCCGTCCCACTGAACGTAACCACCGTCCGCTCGCAGAACGACTTAAAGCCCAAGATTTCCACTTTTCGCAGCTTAAGCAAGATGTCCCCTTTTTCCGCGTAGCACAGCCACTATTGGCTGTGCTCCTACGCGCCCAGAAGCCCTGTACCATCCCAACCCAAGACGGACCGCGATTTCAACCACAAACCGCCGCCTCTGCCTCAAGTGATAGCCCCACAACTCCTGGTACGTGAAAGCACGCACACGCCTCCGTGCAACGAGAAATGATGTTTTTTCTGTGGGGAAGAAGGTACGTCGACGTCAAACTGACCGTGACGCAGTCGCCCGTCAAAACGTGTGGCAGGTTCTCGATCAGAGCCCAGCCGCCTGGCGCGTGAATGGCGGTACGGGAAAAAACACTAACACGATCTCCAGCCGCTGTAAAGCACCTCGCAACAGGTAGTACCCGGCTCGCCAGCGCCCACAACGTCTCTCGGATGCCGCATCTTCTCTTGGACTGCGGCGGTCTTGCCGCCGCTTTCAAGCCTTCAACCCCGCCCCAAGTTCAGCCGCCAACTCAAGGCCGCACCGCTAGTCACGAATCACAAGTCACAAGTCACGAATCACGAGTCACTTCTTCAAATACTTGTCATACCAGGCCAAAATCCGATTCAATCGATCCACCAAATGCTTCTCCTCATGAAACCCGTGCGGCTCCCGCGGATAAACCACCAACTCCGTCTCCACTCCATACCTCTTCAGCCCCCGATATAGCTCCTGGCTCTGCCCCAGCGGATCAACCGTATCCGCATCGCCCTGCAGCACCAGCGTCGGCGTCTTCGCATTCTTCAAATGCACAAACGGCGAGCTGTTCAAGAATCCCTCCGGCTGCTCCCACGGCACACCGTAAAACCATTCATCCCCAGCCGGATGCTCCTCCATCCCAAATTCCGAGATCAGGTTCGCCATCCCCGCGCCCGAGACCGCCGCCTTGAATACATTCGTCTGCGTAATCGCCCACTCCGCCATGTACCCGCCGTACGACCATCCTCCGATTCCCAGTTTCTCCGGGTCCGCAATTCCTCGCTTCACCAAGTCGTCCACTCCCGCCATCACATCCTTGAAATCGCCGCCACCCCAATCCCCGCGATTCGCTTCGACAAACTTCTGCCCATATCCCACCGACCCGCGAATATTCGGATAGAACACTCCATACCCATGCGTCGCCAGTAACTGCCCCCAAGTCTCGATCGAATCTCCCCACCGCCCCGTAGGCCCGCCATGAATCAGCGCAATCAGCGGCAGCTTCGATTTCCCATCCGCTCCGTGCGGCTTCAGCAATCCCGCCTCAATCTCCGTCCCATCAAACGATTTGTACTTGTAGAACTCCGGCTCGCTCAGCCTGTACTGCTTCCACGAATCGTTCAGGTGTGTCACTTGCCGCGGCGCGCCCTTCTGATCCCACAACCAAACTTCTTGCGGTCGTGTAGCACCCTGCGAAACAAACGCAATCTCCCCGCCACTCGCCAGCGCCATGCTCCCCGCCGGCGCGGTCGCAGGAGAAAGGTCGTGCCGCGTTCCGTCCGCCGAATACGTCACCAGCAAATTGGAAAAGCCAGTCGCCGCCAGCAGCACCACCGAACCGTCCTTCGCCCAATGATAATCCTGCACCAGGCGATCTAGACTCGCGCCCGTAAGATTCCGCGCCGCATGCCCCGTCACCGGCAGCAACATCAAATCGTGCGGCTCCGGCCCATCCTCTCGCGCCCCAACATAACTGATCGTCTTCCCGTCCGGCGCGACGCGCATCTCCCCAAACGGCCCGAGCGGCTTCACCAGCTCCTTCATCGCTCCGTCTGCAACCTTCACGCTGAAAATCCGCTCCGTGTACCGATCCGATTCCGGATGCTCCGTACCTTTCACCACCACGCGATCTCCCGCGGGCAGCCAAGCCAACTCATCGAAGTTCCAATTCGGCTTCGTCAGCGCTCGTGTCTCACCCGTCCCTACATCCACGATCCAAAGCCGCGCATGCTTATCGTCCTTATCGACCACCTTCGCGTCATCCTTATCTTTCTCCTTCTTCTCTTCCTCCTCCGTCTTCGCATCCGGCGCCAAAAACGCGATTGTCTTCCCGTCCGGTGACCACTCAAACGCCTTCACGCTCCGCTTCCCCTTCGTAAGCGCGCGCCCCTCCCCACCATTCATCGACATCAAATAAATCTGCTGCTGTCCATCCTCCCGATCCGATAGAAACGCCAACTGCTTCCCGCCTGCCCCGAGCTTGCCTGCCGAGGCAGGCGAAGTCGAGGAGTCCGGCGACCATCGCGGCGACAATTCCGATTTCGCCGAAAACGTAACCTGCCGCGCCACACCGCTCGCCGCGTCATAAATCCAAATATGCCGCAAGCGCCCAGTCCCCTTAGCCGGCTCCGTAACCACAAACGCCAACCGCTCCCCATCCGGCGAAAATTGCAAATCCGCCAGGTTCCGCAAATTCAGCGAAGCCTCCACCGTCAACAGCTTTCCCGAATCGCCAGTCGGACTCGTCTGTCCCAGAGCAGCCATCGAAAATCCCGCGCTTAGCACGAACATCGCGTCAGCCAAACCAAAACACCAAGCAACCATGAAAGCTCCTGTTTAGTAGCACTAGTGAGTAGCGCACTACTCTACAACGGCCACCCTGTAGCTCAGGTCCGCTTTTTGGACCTGAGGCTTCTGCAAGCACGGCAGGGTCCCCTGTCTCACGAACAGGTAACTGCTTCGGTTCCATCAGTCACCGTTTTCAGCGCACTGCTTTCATCGAGGATTAAGATTGAACTCTCCCGAAGAGAGGAACGAGGTCCAATTCCGTGAAAAAGCCGCAGGCCAAATCCTGGTTGTTACCAGTGACTCTGACGATTTGCGCACTTTTCTCAGTGTTGCCAAGTGCTGCCGCAAAGGAGACAACTAAACCGAAACTGAGAGTCGCGGCAGATGGCCTTCCCACTGGGCACGAGACACCTGAGGGCGCAGCCTGCGACTTGGCGCGGGCATTTATCAACCGGGACGAAAAACTTTTCTCCTCAACTTCCATCAGGCTTTACGGAGGCGGAAAGGGGCGCGAAGCATATGCAAAATTCCTCCAAGAGACTGCTCAGAGTATCAAGACAGAAGCCGGAAAAAAGGAACCGTCACCCCAGGCGCCGAGAACCATTGGAAAGGTTTTCGCGGCAAGACACCTCAGTAAATCCGGGCCAGTCTCCTACGGCTATACAGCTTTCGGCTTTGAGGACATTATGTTCGTTGACGTTGGCGTCTATCTTAACAACGGAGAGCGCGCATTGAACCGGACCTTGGTCATCAAAGACAAAGACGGCAAGTGGTATGTCCATCCAGATCCATTTGCCTCGCCGTTACTCAGCGATGGACTCAATGAAGAAAAAGCATCGCTTGGCGATATAACTGATGTGTACGAACTAGAAGGGCAGAAGCAATAGCAGGTTTTCTGAAGTCTCTGCACGCTCGTGGACGCGGATTCTCGATATCGGAAATGGCCCACAGTTCTCGGTTCGGCCTGTTTGTTTTCCCCCCACCCTCAGATACAATCGTCGTTTCTTTTGCACCTGAAAAATGCTGCAAACTACTGAAATCCGCCTCCACAACACGCTCTCCAACGAAACCGAACCCTTCGTCCCGCAAAAACCCGGCGAAGTCACCATGTACACGTGCGGCCCCACGGTCTACGACTACGCCCACATCGGCAACTATCGCACTTTCGTCTTTCAGGACATCCTGCGCCGCTTCCTGAAACTCCGCGGCTACCGCCTAACCCACGTAATGAACCTCACCGACGTCGACGACCGCATCATCGCCAACGCTGCCGCCCAACACGTCAGCATCCGCGACTACACCGAAAAATTCGTCCAAGCCTTCTTCGACGATTGCAAAACGCTCAGCATCGAGTCCCCAGAGCACTGGGTCCGCGCCACGGACAATATCGACTCCATGGTCCAGCTCATCCAGCAGCTCCAGAACAAAACCTACACCTACGAGAGCGAAGGCTCCATCTACTACCGCATCACAAAGTTTCCGGACTATGGAAAACTCTCCAAAATCGATGTCACCGGCATCCAAGCCGGCGCCCGCGTCGATGTCGACCGTTACGAAAAAGAAAGTGCTCGCGACTTCGCTCTCTGGAAAGCCCCCAAGCCCGGCGAGCATTTTTGGGAGACGCCCATCGGCCGCGGCCGCCCCGGCTGGCACATCGAGTGCTCCGCCATGGCCATGAAGTATCTCGGCGAAACGATTGACATCCACACCGGCGGCATCGACCTGGCCTTCCCGCACCACGAAAACGAAATCGCCCAAAGCGAAGCCGCCACCGGCAAACACTTCGTCCGCTACTGGCTTCACGCCGAGCATCTTCTCGTCGAAGGCGAGAAAATGTCCAAGTCCCTCGGCAATTTCTTCACCCTCCGCGATCTTTTCGCAAAAGGTTACAAGCCCTCAGCCTTACGCTTTGCCCTCGCCAGCGTTCCCTATCGCCGCCAGCTCAATTTCACCTTTGACGGGCTCCAACAGGCCGCCAGCGCCGTCGACCGTCTCCGCAACTTCGCAGATCGATTAAAGCAAGGAAAGTTCGAGCCGGGTCAGCACCCCGGCATGTCCGAGCGCATTGGCAAAGCCGCCGCCGATTTCGACGCCGGCCTTTCCGATGACCTCAACACCGCGCAAGCCCTCGCCGCCGCCTACGATCTCGTTCGCGAAGCCAACGTTGCGATCGACAAAGGCGAATTTCGCTTGGGCGACGTCGCCGCCGCCCATCAATTCCTCGCCACCTTCGACCGCGTCTTCGCCGTCCTCGAAGACAACGACGCCGCCAAACTCAGTGAGCTTGGCTATGGCAAAGAGAGCGCACTCAGTGACGACGAAATCGAAAAACTAGTCGCCGACCGTAACGCCGCCCGCAAACGCCGCGACTTCGCTTCCTCCGATCGCATCCGTCAGGAACTCGCCGATCATGGTATAATTCTTGAGGATAGCAGGGACGGAAGCGTCCGCTGGAAACGCAAATGAATCACAACTACATCCACGGCCTCCACAGAATTTCCTCCCCGGCCGACCTCCGGCCAAACCTCTTCGGCGTAGATTAAGTCTTCCTCTCAAGGCAGGGACGCACGTCAACGCGATAAGTGTAAGCGCGTAGCGCCCCCGGGAACGCCATTCTCCGGAATGGCGTTTACACTCACCAATCCACAACCACAGCCAACCATCCTTGAAGGAGGAAGAAATGATCGCCGCCACCGAAACGAAATTGCCCCGCCTGCTGATGCAGCTCCCGGGCCCCAAAGCCAAGCATGTTATCGAGCAAGACGCGAAGTTCATGTCGCCGTCGTTCACCCGCGACTACCCGCTGGTAGCCAAGCGCGGCCACGGCGCCATCGTCGAAGACGTCGACGGCAACACCTTCCTCGATTTCGCGGCTGGCATCGCCGTCTGT
>DATBYP010000384.1:0-5215 GCA_036513675.1 Candidatus Acidiferrum sp. | reverse complement strand
TTGGCCGCACGTTGGCTTGTCAAAAGTCACATGCGCGACTAAGCCGCCTCCGAAAAACGTCGACATGCGATTCTTCGTGCGATCCACAAATTGATCGACCACCAGAAACTCTCCGGGACGCAAATCCTCCTGCAGCGAACCGACCGCGCTCACCGAAATAATCCGCTCCACCCCGAGCTGCTTCATCGCGCAAATATTCGCGCGAAAATTAATCTCGCTCGGTAGGATGCGATGTCCGCGCCCATGCCGCGCCAAAAACGCGACTCGCTTTTCTTCCAGCGTGCCCACCACGATGGCATCCGACGGCTCCCCGAACGGAGTCTTGACGCGAATTTCGCGTGTCTCCTTCAGACCTGGCATCGAGTAAAGCCCGCTGCCGCCAATGATGCCAATCGTAGCGGACGCTTCCTTGCCGCTTTTCTTCCGCCTCGCTGCTGTCATTCGTCTCCCTCAAAATCACTTGAAACCGATCACGCTGTTCCGCCCAGGCCGCTGCGCGCCAAAATGTCGCTGACCGCGGAAAATGGATCCTTCTTTCTTTCCGCCACCTCTTCTGCCAATTGCGTAAGTCGCGCCTCACCACCGGCGCCACCCAGCGCCCGCTGCAACAGCCGTGACTCCAGCAATTCGATCAGTCGCTGCTTCCAATGCTCGACGTGCTTGCGCTTGCGCTCTCCGCTCGCCTCGAAGTGCTTGCGAAAGCGTGCAATCGTCTCCGCAAGCTCATTGATCCCCTTGCTCTCCGAAGCCACCGTGCGCACCACCGGAGGATGCCAGCCTTCGCGCGACATCACCAGCGACAGCATCGCGTTCAACTGCTGCTCCAGTCGATCCGCGCCTTCGCGATCCGATTTGTTCAATACAAAAATATCGGCGATCTCCATAAGCCCGGCTTTCATGTTCTGAATGTCGTCGCCCATCCCCGGCACCAGCACCACCACCACACAATCCGCCAGCCGCACGATATCGATCTCATCCTGTCCTACGCCAACCGTTTCGATCAGCACTTGCTGCTTCCCCGCCGCATCAAGCAGCAGCGCCACCTCCGCTGTCGCCCGCGCCAAGCCGCCCAGAAATCCCCGCGTCGCCATCGAGCGAATGAACATCCCAGAATCGCCGGCATGTCCCTGCATCCGAATCCGATCGCCTAAAATCGCCCCGCCCGAGTACGGACTCGTCGGGTCCACCGCAATCACGCCAACCTGCTCCTGCTTGCTCCGGTAATGCGCCGATAACCGGTCCACCAGCGTGCTCTTCCCCGTACCCGGCGCTCCCGTCACTCCCGTTAAGTAGGCTCTCCCAGTCCGCGGAAACAACAGCCGCAACAATTCTTCCGCTTCCGGTTGATGGTTTTCAATCGCCGTAATCGCTCGCGAAAGCGCCCGTACCTCGCCCGCGCACACACACTCCGCCCAATTTTCAATCGACTGCGACATTGCTTTCCTGTGGAGCGCTCGAGCAGGCCAGGCGCATCACCCTATTTTGACTTCCCAAGTAGCTGGCGGGCAATCACCAATCGCTGAATTTCGCTCGTCCCTTCGCCGATGGTGCACAGCTTCACGTCACGATAATACTTCTCCGCTGGATAGTCCTTGATGAATCCATATCCGCCATGGATTTGCACGCATTCGTTGGCCACGCGCACCGCCACTTCGCTGGCGAAAAGCTTCGCCATGCTTGACTCGCGCGTAAACCGCCCATCGCCCCGATCC
Source organism: Candidatus Acidiferrum sp. (assembly GCA_036513675.1). Taxonomy (GTDB): domain Bacteria; phylum Acidobacteriota; class Terriglobia; order Acidiferrales; family UBA7541; genus Acidiferrum. The sequence goes on along the minus strand of DATBYP010000384.1, from coordinate 3,503 downwards.
GCCAACCACGCCGCTTGATACACGAGCAGCCGTGCCGCTTCTACCTGTGTGGCCATGTCCGCCAGCTTGAACTGAATAGCCTGAAACTCGCTGATGGCTTGGCCAAACTGTTTCCGTTGCTTCGCATATTTTGTAGCGGCTTCGAGCGCGCCCTGTGCCATTCCGAGCGCAAGCGCCGCAATCGAAATCCGCCCGCCATCCAGAATTTTCAGGCTCCCAATGAATCCCTCTCCCTCCGCGCCCAGCATATTTTCTTCCGGCACCCGGCAATCCGAGAAAATCACTTCCGAAGTGTCGCTCGCCCGCATTCCCAGCTTGTTCTCTTTTTTCCCTGGCTTAAACCCGGCCATGCCCTTCTCCAGGATGAACGCGCTGATACCATGCGAATTCTTCGATTTGTCCGTCACCGCCATCGCCACGCAAACGTCCGCATAGTGCCCGTTGGTGGTAAACGTCTTCGCTCCATTCAACACCCAGTGCTTGCCGTCGCGCTTGGCCGTCGTCCGTGTGCCACCCGCGTCAGACCCCGCCTCCGGCTCCGTAAGCGACCACGCGCCAATTTGTTTTCCCTGCGCAAGTGGCGTCAAATATTTCTTCTTCTGCGCTTCATTGCCAAACTTAAAGATATGGTTGCTGCAAAGCGAATTGTGCGCAGCAATGATCAGCCCCACCGACCCATCCACCCGCGACAATTCCTCAATCGCAATCGCGTATTCAATGTATCCAAGGTCCGCTCCGCCATATTCTTCCGGGAAAATCACCCCCAGCAGCCCCATCTCGCCCAGCTTCGGCATAATCTCCACCGGAAAATGCGAAGCCTCGTCCCACTCCATCACATGCGGCGCAATCTCGCCTTCGGCAAATTCGCGCACGCTGCGCCGCAGTTGCTCCTGCTCTTCGGTAAACGAAAAATCCACGGGAATCCTCGACAGGTCTAAGCTATATCTATACTCAGCCAAATCCTGGCTTATAGATATTGTAGCGTAAGGCCGCTACCAACCCACCGGGTAGTTATTCGCTTTGTTTTGCGCGTCCAACCACGTCTTCAGCGGCGCAAAATAATCTCCCAACGCATTCGCATCCATCTGCTTCTCGCCGGTCAGCGTCTCCAGCGCCTCCTGCCACGGTTTGCTTTCCCCCAGCGCCAGCATATCGTTCAACCGCTTCCCCGCCACTTTGTTGTTGTAAATCGAGCAGCGATGCAGCGGCCCCGAATACCCGGCCTCCCGGCAAAGCGCCCGCTGAAACTGAAATTGCAAAATGCGCGCCAGGAAATACCGCATGTAAGGAACATTCCCGGGCACGTGTGCCTTCGCGCCCGGATCAAAATCCGCCTCCGTGCGCGCAACCGGCGGAGCCACTCCCGAATACTTCAGCCGCAGGTCCCACCAAGCCTTGTTGTACTCGCCCGGCTTCACCTGCCCGGAAAACACTTCCCACCGCCACTTATCAATCGTCAGCCCAAACGGCAAAAACGCCACCTTGTCTAGCGCCTGTGCCAGCAGGTAATCAGTGTCCCCAGAAGCCGGCGGCACCTTTTCAATCAATCCAATCTGCTTCAGATATTCCGGCGTAACCGACAGCGCAATCGTGTCTCCCACAGCCTCGTGAAATCCGTCATTCGCGCTGCTCTGAAACAGCGGCGGCTGCGTGTTGTAGGCGCGCTGATAGAAGTTGTGCCCCAACTCGTGGTGAATCGTCCGAAAATCCTCCTCGGTGACCTGAATGCACATCTTGACCCGCAGGTCGTCTTTGTTGTCGACGTCCCACGCGCTCGCATGACACACCACATCGCGATCCGCCGGCTTCGTGAACAGCGACCTCTCCCAAAACGTTTTCGGCAGCGGCGCAAATCCCAGCGAAGTAAAGAATCCCTCGCCGTACTTCACCATCCCGCGCGCATCCGTCTTCCGTTCGCGCAAAATCTTCGTCAGGTCGTAGCTCTGCTCCGGCTTCGGCGAATCCATCAGCGGATAAATGTTGTTCCACTCCTGCGCCCAGATATTCCCCAGCAAATGCGCGGGAATCGGCCCATCCGGCGGCACAACTTCCTTCCCATATTTCTTCACAAGTTGCCCGCGCACGTACGCGTGCAGCGACAGATACAGCGGGCGCAATTGTCCCCACAAGCGATCGAGCTCGTTCGCGAACGCATCCGCCGCCATGTCGTAGTTCGAACGCCACACCGCTCCCGCATCCGCAAATCCCAGCTCTCGCGAACCTTTATCTCCCAGCTCGACCATCCGCGCGTAGCGCTGACGCATCGGCGCGCCCACCGCGTGCCACCCAATCCATGCCCGCATCAACTCTTCCGGATCGCGGCTCTCCGCCATCAACCTGCCGACGGCCGTCACGTCCAGGCATTTTCCCTGCTCCCCGTCCGGACACCATTTTCCCCGTCCGTAGTCTCCATCCAGCGAAGCCTCAATCTCCGCCAGCTCCTTTTGCTCTGCCGGATTGTTCGGCGCAGGAAAGCCGCTAGCCAATTTGAGCAGCTTCATCTTCCGCGCCATCACCGGCGGCAGCTTCAATCCATCGAATCGCCCCGCTTGCTTCGCCAACTCCACGCTCAACGTGTTGAGTTTTTCTCCCGCCTCCGCAGCCAGCGCTTCCGTATCGAACGTAATGAAATTCTCTTCCACCCAGGAAGCTCGCGACTGCTTCACTACTAACTCCTGCAGCCGCTTCTCCGCATCGTCCAGGAACGCCGTTGCTTGCTCCACGGTCGGCGCGCCCGTGTTAACCTCTTTTGCCTTCCGCAAATTGTTGTGCGGCTTCTGTTCCGGCGGAGCCGTCCCGCTTGGATCCTGCGCCGCCCTGGCAGTCGCCGCTGCAATGCCCCAAATCACAATCCCCAGCACAATCGCGAAACGCCCCCGCACGCTCCTCACGCTCCCGCCTTTTGCGTTTGCGCCGCCACGTCTTGCAACACCACCAGCGCGCGCTCGATTCCCTCGCGATTCACATCCACATGCGTAACCAACCGCACCGAATACGGCGCCGTGTCCTGCCCCCAAACGCCCCGCCGGTACAGCGCCTCGCACAACTCCACTGCCGTCTTCCCAATCCCCGAGCAATCAAAAATCAAAATGTTGCTCCGCACCTTTGCCGGATCAATACGCAACCCGCGAATCTGCGCAATCCCCTCGGCCAGCCGCCGCGCATTCTCGTGATCGATGTGCAGCCGCCCTGGCGACTTCTCCAGCGCAATCAATCCCGCCGCCGCAATCACGCCAGCCTGCCGCATCCCGCCTCCATACAGCTTTCTATACACGCGCCCCTTCTCGATAAACGCGCGCGTACCCACCACCATCGACCCCACCGGCGCGCCCAATCCCTTCGACAAACAAAACATCACCGAATCCACCTTGCGCGTCATGGACGCCACGCTTTCCCCCAGAGCCGTCGCCGCATTGAAAATGCGTGCCCCATCCATGTGTACCTTCAATCCCCTCTCATGCGCACCATCGCAAATCTCATCCACCAGCGCGGTAGGATAAACC
>DATBYP010000383.1:0-8177 GCA_036513675.1 Candidatus Acidiferrum sp. | reverse complement strand
CACCTTTGATCAATTCGACGTGCTTTTTCAAATAGCCTCGTTCCCCTGAGACTCGATAGGCTTCTCTAAGTTCCTGCAGAACTTCCTGGCTGGCGCCTCGGTTCCCGTCGTTCCTTAGGTCCATTTCTACTGACTGGGCCGTCATGCCCTTTTTGTCATAAGCCCAGCTCATCCAGTTATAGACGACTCCGGAGGAAGGGTTCATCTCTGCGGCTTGACGCAGAGCCTCCAAGGCCTCGTCGTATTTCTTGGAGTCGTAAAGGATCCGACCGACGTCGCGGCTGACGTAGAAAGACATAGGGTCGAGCTGACGAGCAAGCTTAATTTCAGAGATCGCTTCGTCCGCGCGGCCCAAACCGTTGAGAAGGTCTGCATAGCCGTGATGCGCATCGGATCTACTCGGGCCCAGTTCGATAGCTCGCTTGAACTCGCGTTCCCCAGCCGCGTAATCGAAATAGAAATTTGCCAGGACCCAGCCGAGGGCAGTGTGCGCCTCAGAGAGGTCTGGGTCCAAATGCAGTGCCATCCGCGCTGCGGATTCGGCTTTGGGCATGGCCTCATTGGGCGGAAGCGCTGTGAGGAAAGCCGCTGAGGCGTAGGAGTCCGCCAATGCAGAATGGGCCAGCGCCCAGTCCGGAGCGCTCTGGACCGCCTGCAAAGAGAATTCGACAGCTCTTCGGGCACCCTCCGGCGTGCGCTGGTTGTGAATAAAATAGCGGCTCTTGAGATAGGCGGTTTGCCCTTCCGGGTTGATCGGCTGGGGATCCTGCAGGCGAGCGCTTTCCCTGGGTGTTAATTTGATTTTGATTTCCGCGGCAATGGCCCTGGCTAGTTCGCGCTGCAAGCCCAGAACGTCATTCAGATCGCGCTCGTAGTTTTTTGCCCACAGATGGCGGTCGGTGGCGGCATCCAGCAATTGCGCGCTGATTCGCACTCGAGCACCAGCACGAACAACCGATCCCTGGACAACGATGTCAACGCGAAGCTCCCGACCGATTTGGGGCAACGGCGTTTTGGTTCCTTTAAAGCGCATGACGGAAGTGCGAGAAATCACACGAAGTTCATTCAGTTGAGCGAGTTCCGTGATCAGTTCGTCGGTCATGCCATCGGCGAAGTATTCTTGGCTGGGATCGCCGGAGAGATTTGCCAGCGGAAGAACCGCGATTGACCGAATCGGGCCGTTGCGCGCGCCCGGCTGGAACCACGGGAGTCTCCCGCCCAAGACCGCAAAAAGCGCAACCGACGCTAGGACGGATGCCAAAGCCGCGCCGAGCATGGCCCGCGGCCGCGTCCACCACCTACCGGCTACTGTGGGGGATTGCTGTTGCAAATCTTGGACTTGCTTCAGGCGCTCATGGCCGTCGCGCCACCAGGCGTCGATTTCGGCTTTGTAGGCGTAAATAGCAGCTTTCGCCTTGTGCGGATGCCGATGAACGGGAAGGCCCTCTTCCTCCCACCGGCGGACGGTGCGCTCGCTGCACTTCATGTACGCGGCGATTTCTTTCCAGGAGTCGAGGCGGCCTTCGGAAAAAGGCTCTGTGGGATGATCCTGCAACTTGGCCGTTTCGTTGGCCATGGGCATTCCATTTTGGAAGGGACAAATTCGATGCGAATACTACCAAAGCAAACTTACCCGAGCAACATTGTTAATTGTTAATTGTCATAAGCTACAAAGAGCGGTCAAATGCGGTCATCGAGGACTTGGCCGCAACTGGCTATTGTTTGTGTTTTGAGATCCGCTTAGGCTTGCCCATGCTCGGCGCTCAGAGCTAAACGCGTCGCCCACTGAAGGGCTTTAGGACTCCCTTGGTGCGCCACGTTTGTGTGCATTTTTCGATTTATGGATTGGAGGTACGTGCAATGAGATCGAGGCTCGGGTATCTGGCGTTTCTTCTTCTAGCCTTCAGTGTCCCGCTGAAGGCGCAAATCGAACCAATACCTACTCTCAAAGTTCAACCAATTCCGCTGCCTGGCGGAGACATATTTCCACCTTATGGCCTTTACAATCAGTTCTTTCCCGGCCCGCCCAACCAAACTCCGCCGTTTGATCCAATGAATGCGGACCCTCACGGCATCACCAATTTCCGCGGTGTAACAGCAATGGGGTACACCGGCGGCTACACGAACGATCGGAAGTTCGCTGTTGTCACTGACATCCGCGTGTATCAGGGCGATTACATCGGAGGGGAAATCGCGGACCCGAACAGCGCCGGAGCGACCAAATCAGCACGTGCACACGGCACTTTTGTCGAGATATGAATCGATCTCTGGACATATGACCCCAGTTCGGGGTCTCTCATTCAACAAGTTCATGACTTCAGTCCGTGGACTATGCCAAACGGCCTCTTCTGGATCGTGAAAGTTCCCGAAAGTGCCGTGCAAGTCAGCCCCGACGGCAATACTCTGACCATTCACCTGGAGAATGTCCCGGTGGTCGATGCGTTCAGTTTCCCTCCCCCCGTTCCCAACAACATTGCTCCGGACGAAATCGATATTTCGCCATATCAACTCATTCGAGCCAGGACTTCCTTTGACATCACCTACACCAAGACACCGGGCACCGCACGCCGGATTCGTCCTTCAACTGACGACCCGCTCAGCCCGCTGAATTGGGCCGGTAAGATGTGGGATGCCACCAATTCTGGATCGTTCTCGGTTGCTTACGACGACGGAACGTTTTCAGCCTCTGGTACCTTCGGTTCGTCAGGCAATTTTGGTGAGATGGGCACGGAACGCAACGGCTTCTTCGTCCATCACGAGGAACAAGACGACAACGACGACGTAGAAGCGGGAGAACAATCGTTATCGCTACCGCGTCAGCCAGCCAACATGAGCCAATCGGCAGCAGCCGCCAATACAGACAAGCCGGTGAAGTTTGCACTTCTCAAAGGACGAGTCCCAGTAAGGGTCAATCATTAGGGCACTTCATCGGTCCTGGTCTAGCTCAATGCACCTTTCTCGGGAACTCCGGGGCGCCTGTCGCGACAGGCGCCTTGCACCTTTGCGGCGTGAAACGTCGCAAGCGGATTATCCAGACGTCGAGACAGCTACAGGATGTGTACCTCTCGATGATGCGCGGAAGGTTCAATAACAAAGCGCGTTCTCAAGGAGGGCACGTAGCGTGGAGGCCACGTGGGCGCACAATCGGCAATCCTGCCGCTCTGACGCTCTCGTTCCTTCTGTCTCCACTGCGGATTGCCGGAGCCAGAGTTGCCATCGCTCTGATCATTTTTTGCTGGGCTCCGCTGTGGAATAGCTCTTGCATGATTTCCTCAACCTGCTTCATCTGAATTTGCACAAGTGCTCCAACCTTGGTCCGGCAACACTCGCGGTCCGTACAAATGCCGCCCCCGCAAGCTCTATTGCCCCTTTTCTTCCCCAGGTATACGATGTCCTCTCAACATTACGTTCGCGTCCAGCCGAGCATCGGGTAGCGCTCCGCACCCACCTTTCGGCGCGAACCAAAATTTAGGAGGCTTACTTCATGGCTACGGCAACGACCGCGATCGAACCCAATGTCAAAATCAGCGCCATCAAACTGCTCATCAACGGCCAATGGGTCAACAGCACGTCCGGCAAAACTTTTCCGACCATCAATCCCTCGACTGGCGAAGTGATCACCCAGGTATCCGAAGCTGACGCGCCCGACGTTGACAAGGCCGTAAGCGCCGCGCGCACTGCATTCGAAACCGGGCCCTGGCGCAAGAAGCTCTCTGCCTCGCAGCGCGGCAATCTCATGTACAAGTTGGCCGACCTCATCGAAAAAAACGCCGACGAATTAGCGCAACTCGAGGCGCTCGATAACGGCAAGCCCTATCAAGTCGCCCGCACCGCGGACGTGCCGCTTACCATCGCTTGCTATCGCTATTACGCCGGCTGGGCCGATAAGAATCAGGGCAAAACCATCCCTGTGAATGGCCCGTATTTCACCTACACCAAGCATGAGCCTGTCGGCGTCGCCGGCCAGATCATCCCGTGGAATTTCCCCCTTCTGATGCAAGCGTGGAAGCTTGGTCCCGCTCTCGCGGCAGGCTGCACCGTTGTGCTCAAGCCCGCGGAGCAAACTCCGCTCACCGCGTTGCGCATCGGCGAGCTCATCAACGAAGCTGGGTTCCCACCGGGCGTTGTCAACATTCTTCCCGGCTACGGTCCGACCGCGGGCGCTGCAATTGCGCGCCACATGGATGTCGACAAAGTCGCCTTCACCGGTTCGACCGAAGTCGGCCATCTGATTATGCGCGCCGCTGCGGACTCCAATCTAAAGCGCGTCACGCTCGAGCTCGGCGGCAAGAGCCCCAACATCGTGTTCGCCGACGCCGATATGGACAAAGCGATCGAAGGCGCGCACTTCGCGCTCTTCTTCAACCAGGGTCAGTGCTGCTGCGCCGGCTCGCGACTTTTCGTCGAGGAAAAAGCTTACGACGAATTTGTCGAGAGGAGCGCGGCGCGCGCGAAGAAGCGCACTGTCGGCAATCCGTTCGACAAGAACACCGAGCAAGGTCCGCAGGTCGACAAGGATCAGTTCGATAAAGTGATGGGTTACATCGACACGGGAAAGAAAGAAAAGGCCAAGCTAGTCGCTGGCGGCAATCGCGTTGGAGACAAGGGTTACTTCATCGAGCCCACCGTTTTCGCCGACGTGCAGGACAACATGAAGATCGCGCAAGAAGAAATCTTCGGCCCGGTCATGTCGATCCTAAAATTCAAGGACATCAACGAAGTGGTCGAGCGCGCCAACAAATCGCTCTACGGCCTCGCCGCCGCCGTCTGGACCAAGGACATCACCAAAGCTCACGCCATCGCCGACGGCGTCCGCGCCGGCACCGTCTGGGTCAACTGCTACGACGTCTTCGACGCCGCAGCCCCATTCGGCGGCTTCAAGCAGTCCGGCATCGGCCGCGAACTCGGCGAATACGGCCTCGCCAACTACACCGAAGTAAAAACCGTCACCGTCAAACTCTGACGAATTTCGCTCGCGAAGGGGCGCAGCCCTGTCCCTGAGGGAACGCCCCTTCCGGGCAAACGCAAACTCCGCGGACGACAGGGTGTCCATCCGACGCGAGCGGAGCCTTGGCTACAAGTCTGCGACCTTCTCTACCGCGGCTAGATGACTGCCGATCCCTGACTGATCCAGACCGGCGCTCCGCTGGGACCCGAGATCTGGCCGAAAAATTTCTTGTCAGGCCCGTCTTTAGTCGGAATGACCAGCGGCACCGTTACTTTGTGCTGCGTTTCTCCCGGCGCAAATCGGATGGTCTCGGAGGTCGCGTAATAATCGCCCCCTGCGATGGCCGTGCCGTCCACCGTGTTAAAGTTCACCCACACAGTACCGTTGCTAGCCGGATTGAGCGTCACCGTGAACACCGCCTTCGATTCAAGGCTGTCGACCACGGCATTGGTAACCGAAAGTTGACGCCAACTCGCGTTGATGCTCATCGAGCCAAACAGGCCCGGTGCCGCTCCCTCGCAATGCTGCTCGAAATCCGCAGCAAAGCTTCGCACGTTCCCATTCGGCAGATAAGAAGCTGCCAACACATCAAAGCGGCCGGTTAACGTGTTGCACCCGCGACCCGCCCCAGACACGCTGAGTCCGGGGCTTCCTGTGGGCTGGAAGGGAAACCTCTGCGCCTTTTCATAATTCCCTGCCGCGAGCGGGGAGTTGCCATATCCAGCGAAGTCCAGGTTCCACGAATTTCCACTGTTCAGTGTCAGGCTCACGCCTTGATCGAAGTTTCGTGTTGTGTTGAACGACCCATCTGCCGCTGTCAAAAGCAACTGCCCCGGGCTGATGTAGTCGCCAGCTTGTCCATACATGGAAAGCGCCGTCAGTGGAACGTTTGGATCGAGAATGTTCACGATGGCGCTCCCATCGCCAATGGGCGCACCGCTTGGATAGCTGAGCGACAAATGGAAGAACTTGTTGCCCCCCGGCAACCGGTCTCCGATAAGTGGAACCGTAATAGTGTGCGACGTCGTGCCAGGCTCGAATGTCACTCTCCCGGCTGAGGCAGTGTACTGCCTGCCTCGTACCGCGGTGCCGTTCGCGGTGCTATATCGGACGCTGACAAGCTGATTGCTCGGTAGGGACAAGGAAATAGCCACCGTAGCATCATTGGTGCCACTGTTGCCCTTGAGAGCCGTCGCGTCTGCGACAGACACGCGTGGCACAACGGAAACGATCGAGTTGTAACGGACCGAGCCGGAAAGCGCTGGCGTTGCGCCCTCGCAATGTTGCTCGAAGTCGACGGCGAGCGTTTGAATACTCCCATTCGGCGCAAACGTGATATCCGACACAAGGAAGCGTCCGGCGATAGTGTTGCAGCCTCGGCCGTTCCCTGAGACATCTATGCCGGGCCGAGTCGGTGAATGGAACGCGAAACGCTGCGCTCCCTCATACTCACCTACCTTAAGTGCTTGGCCACTCGGCGGCCCAAAATCTAAATACCACCAAGAACTGAAATTAGGTGTTTGAAAAGATACTTGCGCTCCGCCGTTGTAAGTCGGGTTGACAGCAAATGTGCCATCACCGGGCGTAAAGGTCTGCGTGATTCCTCCGCCGATGTAATCACCGCTTTGGCTGTTCAGGATCAGCAAGGTGCTGGCTGCACCAGCGCTCGCGCAGGTAGCGAGGATCAAAACGACGATCGTCAGGATTACCCCTAGCCTTGTCATGGATTGTGGTCCTATCCGTGCACAAACCAGATTTCGATGCGCATGAGTTGAAATATTTCGAGTGGCCGCAAGTCGCGATCAGGAGGGCGGTGCGTCGCGGAGGCAAGTCTCTAGCTTCTCCCGCATACACGTCAAGTTAATTCCTTATGATCGTATCCGGTCGAGTACGACTCCAGGCTTCGCGGGCTCGAAGCACCTCTAAGCCACCCGTGCTGGCCTTTGCGGTGAGAAAACACACCTGACGCTTATGCTCTAGAACTCGGCAGAAACTCAAGAGTCGCGCACCCGTGTTTTTCTGTCTTTCTTCCAGGCCGCGCTATGCTCACACCTCTGACTGCACACTCGCAAGCATGAATGATCAATGTGTACTGTGGACCGGCCGGATTACGCAAACGCCGATGACGAGCGCTACGCCTTCGCGGCCTTGGCGGCGGGACGCCGTTGCTTGGCCTCCCACGCCTTCCGCAACTCCTCGCGGCCGGCGAGCACGTACTCTTTCGCGTGTTCAAAGTTTCTATATACGCGCGTGCCCTTGATCGCGTTGCACGGACTGCAGCAGGCCACAAGGTTGTCAGGATTCTTCTTGCCCTTCTTTGCTCGGGGAACGACAAAGTCCACGCGCAGCATCAAAGCGTTCTCGAAACTGGCTCTTCCATCCAGCCCGCAATATTGGCAGCAGTAATCGTCCCGCTCCAGAATCGCCAGGCTTTCCTTCAGGGTTGTCGGCTTGTCTACCAGGGTAAACGTCGTGATATCCAGCGGCATGAGGAACCTCCCAGTCGGAAATCCTTTGGGTAGGGTGGGAATATGTGGATTCCCGAATGTCTTGGCCTCCGACCATATTGCAGCAGTTCCGGTGTGTCAAGCCACATACGACGTGACTGATGACTCGTGACTAGTGACTCGTGAAAAGCGGTGTCCGCCTGGACCCTGCGGTTAACTTTGAAGTGCGCTCGTCTCACTAGCTGGCTTTCCTTCTCTCACGAGCTCTGAGGCTCTGGTCACTAATCACGTCCCGTCACGATCGGCAGTTCGATAAAACTTGTCTGGTACACGCGCTGGGTTGCCTTCTTGTAGTCTTCCGGCTTGGCCCAAAAAATATTCGGTACAAATGTCTGTGGGTTGCGGTCGTATAGCGGGAACCAGCTTGACTGTATTTGCACCATGATGCGATGACCTGGCAAGAAAACATGATTCGCCGTGGGCAGATTGAATTTATAGAGCAGCGGCTTGTCCGCGACAATTGCCTTCGGCGTTTCGAGGCTCTCGCGATAGCGCCCACGGAAAATGTCCGCGGAAATCATCAACTGATACCCGCCCATTGCGGCTTGTCCTGGGAACTCATCCGGATAAACATCGATCAGCTTCACGACCCAATCCGAATCGGTCCCGCTCGTTGAAGCCACCAAGTTTGCCACCGGTTGCCCGCTGATTTTCACCGGCGCGCTCAGCACTTCCGACGTGAACGCTAGAACATCTGGTCGCCCCGAAGCTTCGCGCTGATC
>DATBYP010000382.1:0-9384 GCA_036513675.1 Candidatus Acidiferrum sp. | reverse complement strand
GCGCGATGACGATAACGTCACCTCCTCATCGCAAGGGACTGAAAAGGGTTACCTGCGCCAGCGAGATTTCGCGGAAAATAGAAGCGAGTACGGAACACGCGACACCGCTGGCGAGATGCTGGCCTGCCCTCGGCGCGTGTGCTATAAGTTTCTGACCGGGTTCGGACCAACGACACGTGCCTTTCATCAATTTTCCTGCGCGCGAAATTAACTGCAAGCTGGTGTACTACGGTCCAGGTCTGGGCGGAAAGACCGCCAACCTGCAGTGGATCTACGATCACACCGGGCAAAATCAAAAGGGCAAGATGGTTTCGCTAGCGACGGAAACCGATCGTACCCTCTTCTTTGACTTTCTTCCTCTCGACTTAGGAACCGTGCGCGGTTTCAAGACCCGCTTTCATTTATACACAGTGCCTGGCCAGGTTTTTTACGAAGCCAGCCGCAAGCTGATACTCAAAGGTGCGGACGGCGTTATTTTTGTGGCCGATTCGCAGGAGGAGCGGCTCGATGCGAATTTCGAGACAATGGAAAATCTCCAGGAGCATCTAAAAGAGCACAACCTGAAATTCGAGAGCATCCCTTACGTGCTGCAATTGAACAAGCGCGATTTGCCCAATGCTATGGCCGTGCCGGAACTCACAAAACAATTGCAGAAGAAGGGCGAGCCGGTGCTGGAAGCGGTAGCCGTAACAGGCCAAGGCGTGTTTGAGACCCTGCGAGAAGTGGCGAAGCTGGTCCTTGCCGAACTGAAGAAGAGCGGGTAGCCGCTAAAATTTCTTGCCCCTCGCCTTTTGCGCCGCCACTGCGCCGGCTGAACTAGTGGATGCGACCGACACGGGCGCCGTCGGTATAACGTCGAGCCGGAACGTTACGGCAACGTCAACGACTACCGGAACGGAATCTCCCTTAGCATCGTGAGCTGGTTTGAAGCGCCAGTTGTGCACCGTCCGGATCGCAGCGTTGGCAAGAGCTGGATTCGGCGTGCGCACGATTTTCACGTTCTCCGCGGCCCCATCCGCACCGACCCAGACTTGCGCAATTACCACCCCGCGCAATTTCCTGGCTTTGGCCACATAGGTGTATTCCGGTGGGGGGCAGACTTCGCAAAGGGGAGAGCCGATGCCCGCCATGCTGGCCTTAAGCACTCCATCCAGCGCTACCCGCTGCGGCACGGGGCTGATCAGAATGGCCTGCATTTCTGACGTGAGGGGAATTTCCGCCAATGCTTCGAAGCGGGATTCTCCTCCAGCGAGGCGGTCGCCGGCCATCAGCGTGATGCCGATGCCGCCCGGGATCGCCGCAAAGTTTCCCTGGACCAAAACTTCGGCGCCTAATGATTGTGCCCGTTGCTCGTCTTGAACGTATTCCTGATTGCGATCGTGGGCGAATTCCGCCGGGGCGTGCGCAGAACTCCAGCGATCACGCGCAACAACGTCCAACTCAGGATGCGATTGCGCAAGCGATTCGGAAATCCTATCCGCGAGCCACGCGCCGAGTGGGCAGGGCAGAGCGTTGGGAAGAGTCAAATCCAGAATGAAAGGTTTCTTTTTGTGTGCCGCGAGAAGTTGGACACCGAGGCGCTCGGCTAAAGCGGCGATTGCCGGGGGCGGCTGTTCGGTCGCAGCAGATAAAAGTTCTTGCGCTGGGCCTCGCGCGGAAAACGCCGAGGCCATCCACATGAGAACGAGTGATGCGCGACCCACAGCACAACGTGTTGAACGATGTGCCGACATGGGGCGATTGCGGCGGAGACTATCACAGAGTTGAATCGCTGAGAAGGGGAGAAGCTAGAGTTTTTTCTGCGTCTCTGTGGAATCGAAGTGAGAGACGGCGGCGGAGTCGGATTCGTAGGTCGGGATGGCTTCAACGAGGCGCGTGACCGTAAGGGCGTCCCGCACACGTCCCGCGCCGCAGACAAGATGGACGGCTCCGCCTTCTTTGGCGAGCTGAATGGAGATGCGCACCAGCGACGAGATGCCGGAGCTATCGATCTGGGGAACGCCATTCAGGTTAATGACGACTTTGCGGCCACCGTTCTTCACGATGGATTGCAGCGCCTCGTTCAGTTGTTCGCTGGGCTCGCCGATCGTCAGGCGGCCGCGGACGGCCAGAAAGTCAATGCCGTCTTGGCGTCGAACGGAAATCTCCATGGGTAGGTGCTCGGTCATCAACGTTCTCTTAGAGCCTTTTCGTAGAGCCCTCGCGAGATAGAACAAGCGCCAGAGCGTAAACGGGATTATACGACCGCTGGCGGGTTTTGGATAATGCCGCAAGACAATTTTGCATTGTAGGCATAAACATTTCTAAGAGAGGCGCGTATAATCGGGCGCGTCGAATTCCCTGGTTCCAAGAAAAGATCTCTGGCGAGTGAATCGGGAGCGGCTGTGTAGGCTGGCCGCTAAGCTGTCATCTCGTGCGCAGGGGGAATAGAAGAATATGAGGCACATGGTGTGGAAGTGTTGTTTGCTTTTGGCCATGATGAACCCAGCCATACCGCTTCACGCGCAGCAAAGTTCTCCCGCCGCGGCGGCCTCCTCGCAAAGCTCCCCCTCGGTCACGCTGGCTGCCAATCCAATAAACGACAAACTAGTGGAGTTGGATCAGCGCGTAGCCGCGGCACAGTCGTCTGCAGACAACGCCTGGATGCTGGTGAGCGCCGCGCTGGTGCTGACGATGACGGGCCCGGGGCTGGCCCTTTTTTACGGCGGTCTTGTGCGGCGCAAAAACACGCTGGCAATAATGATGCAAAGCTTCATGCTCATGGCGGTGATCACCGTCATGTGGGCGCTTGTGGGCTATAGCCTATGCTTTGGCGGTAACGGTCCGGTGATCGGTGGATTTGAGCATGCGTTTTTGCGCGGTGTAGGCGCGGAGCCGAACGCCGATTACGCAGGAACAATTCCGCAGATGACCTTCATGGTGTACCAACTCATGTTCGCCATCATCACGCCGGCGCTGATCACCGGAGCGACGGCGGAGCGCATGAAATTCAGCGGCACTGTGCTATTTCTGACGTTGTGGTTTTTGGTGGTGTATGCGCCGCTGGCACACATGGTCTGGGGAAAGGGCGGGCTGCTCAATGCCGCGCTGGGTGGAAAATTTCCAACGCTGGATTTCGCGGGAGGGACGGTCGTGCACATCAGCTCCGGAGTATCGGCATTGGTGTGTGCGCTGTACCTGGGCAAGCGAACCGGATTCCCTAGGCAGCCGATGCCACCGCATAGCTTAGTGCTAAGTTTTATCGGCGCATGCTTGCTATGGGTCGGATGGTTTGGCTTTAACGCCGGCAGCGCGCTGGCCGCGAGCCCGTTGGCGACGAGCGCGTTCGTAGCGACGCATTTCGCGGCCGCCGCTGCGGCGCTGAGTTGGAGCGCGGCGGAATGGATCAAGAATGGACGCGCGAGCGCACTGGGTGGGATCTCGGGCGCCGTGGCGGGGCTTGTGGCCATCACTCCGGCAGCGGGATTTGTGGCGCCGATGCCAGCATTGGGAATTGGGCTGGTGGCCGGCGCGTTCTGCTACTGGATGGTAACCCGCGTCAAAGCAATCTTCGGGTATGATGACGCGCTCGACGCCTTTGGTGTCCACGGCGTGGGAGGAACGATAGGCGCACTGCTGACGGGCGTGTTCGCTTCGCGAGTGGTGAACCCGATTTTTGGTTCCGGGAAAGCGGTTGGCGGCATCGATGGACATTGGGGACAAGTCGGCAACCAGCTTGTGGGTATATTGATCGCGTGGGGGTTTGCATTCGTGGGAACGCTCGTGCTGCTGAAAATCGTGGATTTGATAACCGGCCTGCGCGTTACAGAAGATGATGAGATCAAGGGGCTGGACATCACGCAGCACGGCGAAGAGGCATACAACCTAGAGTCATGACAGTAGGTGGAATGAGAAGTGCATTTTCTCGCGGCGGGAGAGCAACTTTCCATGATGAAACTTGAAGCAATCATTCAGCCCTCGCGATTCGAGTCGGTCAAGGACGCGCTACGCGAAGCCGGCATCGAAGGGATGACGGTAACGGAAGTGCGGGGCCATGGCCGGCAAAAGGGTCACACCGAGGTGTATCGAGGCCGCGAATATACCGTGGACCTGCTCCCAAAAATCAAGCTGGAGATGGTGCTGCCCGACAAGCTTGTAAATACGGTTGTAGACACGATTTTAAAGACGGCCAAGACAGGAAAGATTGGTGACGGTAAGATATTCTTATCGCGGGTTGAAGAAGCCATCCGGATCCGCAATGAGGAGCGCGGCGAAAACGCGCTCTAAAACGAAGTGACGACCGCAGCTCGCCCCGGTCTCCATCCGGAAAGCCAACCTGATCGAAACATGCAAAGTTCCCTTACACCTTTATCCGTACTCGGCCCGAAAGCCGACGACGAGCGACAGCTTATTCGCGAACAATTCGAGGCGGGTGCGGGTGCGCGCGAGACGCTACGCGCATTGTGTGAGCTGGCCGACAACAACATCCGGCAAATTTTTGGGGAAGTGCTGCGCGTACACAACACGCCCGCCTCGGGTTTGTGCCTGCTGGCGCTCGGCGGGTATGGACGCAAACTCCTGTTTCCTTATTCGGACCTCGACATCCTCTTTCTTTTTGGCAGCGACAAGGCTGAGGAAGAGTTCCGCCCGCTGATCGCGGATTTTGCGCGCACGTTGTGGGATCTGGGTTTTCGCGTGAGCTCCGCGGGGCGCACGGTGGAAGAATGCAAGCGAATTGAAGAGGACAACGCGGAGTTTCATTTGGCATTGCTGGACCGCCGTTTTCTGGCGGGCGACGCGGAACTATTCGAAAAGCTCGACAAGCGCGTCCTGCCGGGTTCGGAGAAAGCCGCGCGGCCTTTTTTGTTGGCGCAGCTCCACAAACTAACGAAGGAGCGGCTCACGCGCTACGGCAACACCATTTTTCATCTCGAACCCAACGTGAAGGATTCGCCCGGCGGATTGCGCGACTATCAGGCAGCCGTGTGGCTGCGCCAAATTGGCGGAGAGAGGCGGGAGCCGCTGAGCAGCAGCGCGGCCGAAGAAGAGTCGGCCTCCGGCGCCGTCGATTTTCTAGCCGCCATTCGCTGTTTTCTGCATTATAGGAATACACGCAACGACAATACGCTGACCTATGAGTTGCAAGCGGCCGCCGCGGAGCGTTCCTTGGGTGTTACCGACGGATTGCCGCGCGACGCCGCGGAGTGGATGCGGCTCTATTTTCGGCACGCGCGCACACTGAACCGCCAGTTGCTGCGCTATCTGGAGCAAAAGGCTGCCACGCCCCAAAGTTTGCGGCAGCGTTTCTTTCGTGGGGCACGTGCCGCAAAATCTGAGCCAGGAAACGGAAAGCCGTTTGCGGTGCGCGGCGGATTTTTCGAGTTACTTGACGCCAAAGAGCTCTGCGACCGCGCCGTCCTATTCTCTCTTTTCCTCGAAGCTGCCCGAGCTGGCGTGCCGCTGAGCCGGCGCAGTGAACGCGGTATCGCCTACATCATGATGCATCCGGAACTGCCGGTGAAAAATGCGGCCGTGAGTTGGGCCACATTACGAGACATTCTCGGCGCCGACTATCCGGGTGTGGCCTTGCGGCCGCTGCAGCGGTTGGGATTGCTGACGGAAATCCTGCCGGAGTTCAGCCGGATCGATTCCTTGGTCGTTCGCGATTTCTATCACCGCTACACGGTGGACGAGCACACGTTGCGCACGATCGAACATTTGCAGGAATTGACCGAGTCGGCGGATGCTCGCGGCGCGCATTTCAAGGACCTCTGGAAGACCGCGGAGCGCCGTGATTTGTTGATTCTGGCTCTGCTGCTGCACGATATCGGCAAAGGCATGGCCGTCGAAAACCATGTGACTGGGAGCCTCGAGGCTATGGAGAGTGCGGCCACGCGCCTCGCATTATCGGCAGGCGAAAAAGATGAAGTTCGGTTCTTGATCGAGCACCATTTGGATATGTCCGCTACGGTGCAACGGCGAGATATTTTCGATCCTGCCACCGTCTCGGCGTTTGCCGCGATCGTGGGAAATCAAGAGCGGCTGCAAAGGCTTTGCTTGCTGACTTACGCGGACATCCATGCGGTAAATCCGGAAGCGCTGACGCCATGGAAGGCCGAGATGTTATGGCAGCTCTACGTTGCAACTTCTAATCATTTCAGCCGCACCCTGGATACGGATCGCTTGCACGCACACGACGAACGCTCGCTTTTGGAGCAGGTGCGCGCGCAAACTGCTGGTGCGAGCATCGAAGAAATCGAGCGCTTCCTCGAAGGATTTCCGCGGCGTTATCTGGCGGTGCATTCGGCTTCGGAAATTGCCGCGCATTTCGCGTTATACCAGAAACTCGGCGCGCAACCCGTTCAGACGGAGCTACACGGGCACAAGCACGCATTTTCTCTTACGATTCTGACCGTCGATCGGCCTGCTTTGTTCGCCACCATTTCCGGCGCTCTGGCCGGATGGGGAATGAATATCATCAAGGCGGACGCGTTTGCCAACGCCGCGGGAAACGTCCTGGATACGTTTCATTTTTCGGATTTGCACCGCACCCTCGAACTGAATCCCAGCGAAATCGAGAGATTCCTTCACAGCCTTACAGATGTGGTGAATGGAAAAGCTCCGCTTGAGCTGCTTTTGAGCGGGCGTGAAAGTGCGAGCCGGGCACGGCCGCCAAAGGTTGCCGTCGAGACGCGCACGGGTTTTGATGACAGCTCGTCCGAACACAGCACGCTGCTGGAAATCGTGGCGCAAGACCGCCCGGGATTGCTGTACGACATCGGTTCGACACTGGCGCGCCTGGGATGCAACATCGAAGTGGCGTTGATCGACACGGAAGGGCAAAAAGCGATCGACGTCTTCTATCTGACCGAGCAGACAAAAAAGCTGAGCCCGGAGAAACAGCAATCGCTTAGGGAAGCATTGCAGAGGGCGCTCGGTTAGAGAGCACGGCTTAAGCGGGAGCCGTGTAGTGTTTGCGGATGGCGTCCAGAATTTGTTCACGGCTTTCGGACGGCGATAGCTGGCGGTTTTTTTCGACCCTTGCGACTTCCTCCGCGACGGCCGTATCCTTCACCGCATCGCGCAGCCACGTCGAATAATCCGACTGGCGGAGATGGTGAGCCCAAGTATCTTCGTCCACGCCCTCGGCGATCTGGGTAAATGTTTTCAGATTTTGTGCGCGGAGGTTGAGCTTGCCCTCTGGCCCACGGAAGTAAAAACTTTTGTCTTCCCCCAGTTCACCGGTCGCATATTTGCGACGGTGGCGGCGAAGCTCTGTTTTTGCCGGCTCCACTTTTACCTTCACAGGCTGCGTCGATTCGCAGAACCACCATGCGATAACCTCGCCCGCTTCCGGAGGCGGATCCGGCAGCGAACTCGGCCGCAAGTCTTTGCCGGCGCCCGCGCTGAACTGCTCAATCACGCTGGTTGGATTCGGCCCGACGGCGATCAATCCATTCGTGGAACTCAGAATCGCTCGAGCGACCTGGTCAGGATGCACAGTGACGAGAGCAAAAGTCGTGAGCTCCTTCGGTATCGTCAAACTCGCCGAATCCAGCGTGGCCGGCAGCAAGTGATGCGCTTCGTCGATGATTACCCAATGCGGGCGCCCCGTTTTTGCGCGAAGCTCCTGAATTCGCGAGAGCAAGCTCATGAACATGGACGGACGGTCTGCGAGCGGGACGCCGAGCAGATTGACACTGACTGAGTACTCGATGGCGTTCAAGACTTCGAGGATTTCCGAGACGCCAGGCACCTGTTGAGGGCCGCCAAGCGTGACGAATCGCTCGAACTCGTCGTAGTCACCCTCGGGATCAAACAGACAAACTTGATATTTCTTCTCCACCAGCCGTTCGACGATTGCTGCTACTGTAGTCGATTTGCCGCTGCCCGAAGGACCCGCAATAGCCAACCGCGATTCATAGGGATCCAGGCAGAAGTCGCGGCCCTCCTCTGTACGTCCGAGCAAAATGTGACGCCGTTTCAAACGCGGCGCCAAGCTGGCCAGATCCTCCGCAAGAAGCTTTTCGATCAGCTCTTCCACGCCGGCGCCGTGTGAGCCGGCAGTCACCAGATCAGCGCGCTCCTTCAGGGCCGGCAATGCATTGGCAACGGCCACGCCACATTCGCACATGCTAAGAAACACATGATCGTTTTCGGCATCGCCCACCCCAACGGCATTGTGTGGCGAGAGATGAAGTTCTTTCAAGGCAACCTTCAGACCGGTTGCTTTGTTCACGCCGGAAGGCAACACCATTACCGCGTCCTTGTTAAAAATCACCTGCAGTTCGAGCCCTAAGTCGCGAATTACCTCCAGCACCGTAGATTCATGAGGGTGCCACGTTGCTACGATGCATTGGCCGACTGCGAGCGGATGCACGCCGCGCCGTTTCAATTCCTCGACAAACTCTGGCGCCGGCGGATCCGCGAGTACTTTGCAGTCCTGGGCGTCCGGCCGGTACAAAATCGCGCCATTCTCCGCAACGATTCGGTCAAAGACGGAATGCTCGGGAAAAACCTCCTGCAATTCAGGGAGCTGCCGTCCGGTTGCTAAAACCAGTTTCCGCCCCGACGCGCGAACGCGCTTGAGGGCTTCGATCGTACTGGGCGCACAGCGGCCGTCGTGAGCGATAGTGCCGTCGTAATCGCAAATGAGACAAAAGTAGCGCATGCGTGAGTTCTACTGCGTAGATGCTCCGCCATACGGATTAGTACGCACGCGGACGGCATTTTCCGTCGCCAGCACAGGGGTTTGCGTAGCAACTTTTGTGGATTGCGGGGCGGTTATGGTCTTGCGGGCGCTGGAGCAGGAGCTTGCGCCGGGGGAGCTTTCTTGTTCTCGAAATTGACCTTGGGAGCCTGCCGTGCGCCCTCATCCGCCTTGAAGTATGCGTCATTCCTAGCGAACCCGCTGAAGCTCGCTACCAGGTTGTTCGGGAAAAGGGAAAGATAGGTATTGTAGTCTTGCAGGGTTTCGTTGTAACGGCGGCGCTCCACCGCGATTCGGTTTTCCGTGCCCGCCAGTTCGTCTTGCAGCCGCAAGAAGTTTTCGTTCGATTTCAATTGCGGATAATTTTCAACCACAACCAAAAGGCGTCCCAGGGCCGAATCAAGCCGTTGGTTAGCGGCAATCTTATCCGCGGGAGTATTCGCGCTGAGCAATGCGGCGCGCGCCCTGGCGATCTCTCCGAACACAGTTTGCTCCTGTGCCGCAAAACCTTTCACCGTTTCCACCAGGTTCGGAATCAGGTCCGCCCGTCGCTGTAGCACCACATCGACCTGAGACCACGCTGAGTTGACTGCTTCGCGCTTTACGGCCATCTGGTTCCTGCGGCTCACAAAGGAACTGCCCAGCAGCAGTCCAATTACCAGCAGAATCGCCAGGATCGCGAGAGCTATTTTCAT
>DATBYP010000381.1:0-4566 GCA_036513675.1 Candidatus Acidiferrum sp. | reverse complement strand
AAGTGAGTCTGGCAGCGGATCTCCCGGTTGGATATCGTGTCGTGCGCTCGCGGAACGGATCAGGACCGGAGAGTAAGCCGTTCCGCCGCCAAACGAATACAGCCCATTCGGATTCGTGGCAAAAATCGTAGCGTCGCGGTTAGCCCGAATTTCCGCGCCCCATTTAAACGTGTGGGACCCGTGCGTATAGATCATGTCGTGTTTCAGCTGATAGACATTCCCGTACGAGCCGAAGATGGAACCGTCGGCGGAATTGAAGCCTTCGAAAAGTCCGTCACCGAATGCCAGCGCCGGCTGCGTGTGATTCGTCGTAGGAAAAATAGGCGTGCTGCGAATGTATCCCAGCGCAATCGTAAAGCTCAGGTGCGGAGAAATCGTTCGCGCATACCTCACGGTAGCGCTGCGCTGGTGATCGAAAAACTTTACGCCGAAGCTCGGGTCGATGGCCGTCTGGTCCGGATTGGTGGTCGGGCCACGTACCTGGTTCAAGCTGAATCGCGCTGTCAGATCTGCTTTGTCGGAAATGCGGTGATCGATGCGCACGGAAAACTGGTCAGTGTACGTGGCTACCTTGGAGGACGCCGCGTACGTGCGCGCACCAAAAGCTCCCTGAGGATCGTTAGGCAACGGATAACGCGCCAGCAGCGCCGCAATCGCCGGACTCACGGGAACGCTCAGCGTATCGCCCGGAAATGTGGTCGTATCGATTCCTTGGCGCTCCGCGATTGTCGGGACCGGAAACACCTGCGTGGTTCCCAGCACCTGCCGGAATCCTTGGTACTCACCGAAATAAAATGTCTTTCCCCGGCCGTCATAAATCCTGGGTAGAATTACCGGCCCGCCATTGGTCACCCCAAACTCATTGCGAACAAAGGGAGGAATGCGCCGCGTATCGAGATCACTTTTATGATCAAAGAAATTCCGCGCATCGAACGCGGCATTGCGTACAAACTCAAATGCGCTACCGTGCACCAGATCGTTTCCCGATTTTGTGAGTACATTGGTGAAGCCCGCCGCGCCGTGCCCTGTCTCCGCCGGCATCACCCCAGAACTTGATTGCACTTCTTGAATAGCATCCACGTTGAAATTGGAAAACGTCGCGCCTCCCAGTTCCGGGTCAGTCGTGTCGGTTCCGTCGATGGCAAAGACCGCCGCCACGCCGCGTTGCCCGTTGACCGCGAATTGCTGCGTAAAATTCGCAGCTCCGTTGGCGTCGGTCATCGTCCCCGCGGCGAGTAGGAGCAGCTTGCTGAAATCACGTTGGTTTAGCGGAAGGCTCGCCACCTCCGCGCTCGATAGATGCTCGCCGCCTGTCGCCTGCGTCGAAGTTCCAGCATCCACAAATGACAACCGTGCCTCTTCGGGAGGAGAGAGTTGCAGCCCCATGGTCGAGGTAATCCCATCCGTGATAATCAGCGGTTTCGCCGCTCGCCACGTCTTGCCGGCGGCCGTTACGCTAACCTCGTAACTCCCGCCAACAAGACCCGAAAATGAAAATTGGCCATTCCCCGAAGTCCCGACGCCATAGTCGCCATCTCCCGATATCCTGTGGAGCGTAATCTTTGCTCCCGCTACCGGACTTCCCGCGGCGTCGCGCAGCACACTATTCCAGGATGGCTTCGGAAGAGCGGACATTGTGGCGACAACGACCAGCAACGCAAAGCTGAGCGCCAGAACCACGCTTCGAGGGCCAACAAACATGAAAGCATTATACGCACTACCTTCGAGGTGGCTGGTTGATTGACAATGAAGGTATCTAACGGTAGCTTTTGAAACTCCTCTCATTTGGGATAGTCGCGTGTCTTGAAACCTTAGAGCCGCGCCTGACATTTCCAAACGAGGACGCATCAGCCTGGCTCAGCGCTTTCGAGTACACGCCGTATCCGGCATCCGACAGATTTTGTTTTGGAATAGAATTCACCCACCCGCCGCGTGACGCGGCGCATCTAAGACGTGTCGCAATGGACGGCGGGCGCTCGCCCCGCTCAGGAGCTAACGTGAGTCAGCCGAAGACCCAAGTAGATCTCGACCTGCTCAGCATCAATACCATTCGCACCCTGGCCATCGACGCTGTGCAGCAAGCCAACTCTGGCCATCCTGGCGCCCCCATGGGGCTCGCGCCTGTAGCTTACGAGTTGTGGCAGCGCTTTCTCCACTACGATCCCGCTGATCCGCTTTGGCCCAATCGCGATCGTTTCGTTCTCTCCAATGGACACGCCTCCATGCTCCTCTACGCGATGCTGCATCTCACCGGTGTCCGCGACGTTTCTCCCGACGGCAAAGTTCTCGATAAACCCTCTCTTCCCATGGAAGAGATCAAGCGCTTTCGCCAGCTTGACAGCAAAACTCCCGGCCATCCGGAATCGCACATTACCGCCGGGGTCGAGACGACTACTGGCCCTCTCGGTCAAGGCTGCGGCAACAGTGTGGGTATGGCCATCGCCAGTAAATGGCTCGGCGCGAATTACAATCGCCCCGGCTTCGAGGTTTTCAATTTCAACGTGTACACCATGTGTGGCGATGGAGACATGATGGAGGGCGTGGCGTGCGAAGCCGCGTCTCTCGCCGGGCATCTCGCGTTGTCGAATCTCTGCTGGATTTACGACCACAATCATGTGACTTTGGACGGCCCCGCGGCTTGGTCCTTCAGCGAAGACGTGATGACACGGTTCGTCGGCCTCGGCTGGAACGTCACCCGAGTTGCGGATGCCAACGATCTGGACATGCTTGGCCGCGCGTATCAGACCTTCTTGAAGACAAAGGACCGTCCGACTCTGATCGTCGTTGACAGCCATATCGGCTATGGCTCACCGAATAAGCAGGACTCTTCCGATTCTCATGGCGAGCCGCTCGGAGAAGTCGAAGTCAAACTGGTAAAGCGAAACTACGGCTGGCCGGAGGATGCCAAGTTCCTCGTTCCCGATGGCGTCTACGACCACTTCAAGAACGGTATTGGCAAGCGCGGAGCAGAAGCGCGTTCCACGTGGAACGCAAAGTTTGAGGAATACAAAAAGCAATTTCCGCAGCTCGCCGATCAACTGCAGCGCATTCAGAACTTTCAATTGCCCGACGGCTGGGACCAGGATCTGCCCAGTTTCCCAGCCGACCCCAAGGGCATGGCCACGCGCGAATCCTCAGGTAAAGTTCTGAACGCTTTGGCGAAGAATATCCCCTGGCTGATCGGCGGCTCGGCAGACCTGGCGCATTCCAATAAGACAAACCTCACCTTTGAGGGTGCCGGAGATTTCTTCGCGAACGAATACCGTGGCCGCAATCTGCACTTCGGCGTCCGCGAACATGCCATGGGCGCCGCCGTCAACGGCCTCAGCGTCTCTCGTTTGCGGGCGTACAGCGCCACGTTCTTCAACTTTAGCGATTACATGCGACCAGCCATGCGCCTCGCCGCGCTCATGGAAGCGCCTTCCATCTTCATCTTCACCCACGACTCCATCGGACTCGGCGAAGACGGACCCACGCACCAACCGATCGAGCAACTCGCCGCGCTGCGCGCCATGCCGAACATGATCGTGCTGCGCCCAGGTGATGCCAACGAAGTCGTGGAAGCCTACAAGGTCCTGATCCAGCTTAGGCACAGCCCGGTGTCTCTGGTGCTAACTCGCCAGGCCCTCCCTACTTTCGACCGCAGCAAGTACGCGCCGGCTTATGGTGTTGCCAAAGGTGCCTACGTTCTTGCTGACGCCGCAAACGGTAAGCCCGACGTAATTCTCATGGCCAGCGGCAGCGAAGTTCAGCTCTGCGTTGCCGCCTATGAAACGCTGAAAGCCGGGGGCATCAACGCTCGTGTCGTGAGCATGCCGTCCTGGGAGCTCTTCGAAAAGCAGGACGCCGCGTATCGCGAAAGCGTGTTTCCATCCAATATTACGGCGCGCGTCTCCGTCGAAATGGCCGCAACCACCGGCTGGGAACGTTACGTCGGGCCCAAGGGCAAAGCCATCGGCATGCACACCTTCGGCGCTTCCGCGCCGCTGAAGGATTTGCTGAAGAAATTCGGCTTCCTCCCGGAGCGCGTCGTAGCCGCAGCAAAAGAAGTTCTGAGAAAGTGAGCGACCAATGAAACTTGTGATTGGCTCCGATCACGCCGGCTTCCAACTGAAAGTTTCCATCGGCGATTTGCTGCGCTCGCTCGGCCACGAAGTGCTGGATGTCGGGGCCTTCAACGAAAATCCCTCGGATTACCCGGATTTCGCGGAAGCAGTCGGCCGCGCGGTGGTCGACAAAAAAGCCGAGCGTGGCGTGCTGATTTGCGGCAGCGGCGTGGGAGCCAGCGTCGCCGCCAACAAGATTCCCGGCGTCCGCGCCGGCATGTGCCACGACACCTATTCCGCGCATCAAGGTGTTGAGCACGACGACATCAACGTTCTCGTGCTTGGCTCCCGAGTAGTCGGTGTCATGCTCGCGCAGGATCTGGTGAAAGCTTTCCTTGGCGCAAAATTCACCAACGAGGAGCGCCACGTGCGCCGCCTCGGCAAAGTAAAAGCGATCGAAGCCAAGTACTGCGGCGGAGGGAAAGTAGCGAAGGCCTGATTAGCATTTTCTGAACAAGAG
>DATBYP010000380.1:0-19531 GCA_036513675.1 Candidatus Acidiferrum sp. | reverse complement strand
GGCCACGGGTGCTCCACTAAGAGTTGCATCACGCGATCACTCAACGTCATTTCTGCACGGTGGAACACTTCCGCGTACTTATTCAAAAAATGACGCACTAGCGACGGAATATCCTCTCGACGCCGGCGCAGCGGGGGCAGTTGCACGCAGACTCCACTAAGGCGATAGAAGAGTTCGCTGCGAAATTTTCCATGGTGAACATCGGTTTCTAAGTCGCGTGTGCTACAGGAAATGATTCGTCCACCGATCGGTTGACCGACCGGAAGAGCGCTGCCATCCGGAATAGAATGAAGCAGACGCCTCTGGCAATCCGGGTCAAGTTCTCCTATCTCATCCAAAAAGAGCGTTCCCGTGCGATTGCCGTCGCCGCTGCCGTTTCCATCCACACAAGGAACAAAATGATTTGCCAGTGATTCCGCCGTGGTGCCCGGACACGCTACTTTCTGAAACTGAAGACCTCGGTATCGCGAGAGGCTGTGAATCTGCATTGCCGCGAATTCCTTACCCGTGCCGCTCTCTCCAATCAGAAGGACAGGTATATCCGTAGGTGCAATCTCAGAGATCAGCCGCTGCACAGGCTGCATTTCCGCGCTTATGCCAGAAATGTGCACTTTGCCCGCCGCGCTTGGCGTTCCATGTATCCCATTGCCAACGTATGTCTTCATCTCTTTCGGAATCACAGAAATCCTAAACACGGCGTCGAGCTTGACCTAAATGAGGAACGCCGGTACGAAAAGCACGGTGCTTGCCACAGACAGAGCCATACCTTGTGAGCCTGGCTGCGAATAAGAGCTTTAGGTTGTGACTCTTAGCTTATCCGAGAGCGCGTCGAGAGACCTCGGAGTTTCAAAAAGTCCAGAAAAGTTCCACAAAGTTGCCAATTGATAGCCGTTAAGTTCCGGCTCCACTAGTTCGCCGCTGAGACTTCGCTATCTCATTCAAAATAGCGGGTTTACATCTAGGCACCCTGTCCGCGTGGCAGTACATGGTTTAGCGTCGAACTAGCGTAAATCACTGACTAGAAGGGAGTTGGGCCATGTTGATCTTGCGGAGGAATGTCGGCTTAGAGTCGAGCACAAAAATAGGATCCTTGTTTTGAGATCCGCGCCCTTTCGCTATCTGGAACAAAAGCTGTGGCTTAGATATTTATGTGCTGAATCCTGCTTGGCCCCTCAATTGCCACGCTCTACGCGGAGATGTTCATGAAAAGTTCTCCCAGACTTCTTCTATATGTAGCTATGTTGCTGCTGTTGCTCCCGTCTAGCGGCTGTTTCCGCGATCCGAAAGTTCGGATGCAGAAGTATTACGACAGCGGCTTGCAATACGCCCAAAAGGGCAAGTATCAGGAAGCAGCGATTCAGTTCCAGAATGCCATCCAGATTGACAAGAACTTCGCCGATGCTCATTACCAATTGGCTCGATGCTTCCTCCAGCAAGGACTCTGGTCCAATGCTTACCGCGAATTGCAACAGACTCTCGACTTGGCGCCGCAAAATTGGCAGGCTCAATTGGATCTCGCCAATCTACTCTTCGGAGCACGCCGTTTCGCCGATGCCAAGGAACATGCCAGCGACATCCTGAAGCAAAGTCCCAACGAAGTCGGAGCTCAACTCTTACTCGCGAGCAGTGATGCGGAGCTTGGTAATTTGCAAGCCGCTGTGCAAGAAGCTCAGAAAGCGGTCGAAATGGCGCCTGATAAGCCAGGACCTTACTTGACCCTGGCCCTCATGCAAGAGCGCAACAAGAACCTGCAGCTCGCAGAGGAGGCTTTTCGGAAAGCGACCGTAACCGACGCGAAGTCGTTGCCAGCACACTTGGCTCTTGGCGGATTTTATCAAAGGCAGCGGCGGTGGCCTGAGGCTGAAACGGAATATCGTCGTGCTGTAGAGATCGCACCAGAGAGTGCCGTAGCGCGTACCTCTCTCGCAGCCTTATTCGTCGCCTCAGGGAAAAAAGACGAAGCGGAACAATCTCTTCAGGAGACTAAGAAAGCCTTACCCAACGATCCCAATGCATACCGGCTCCTGGGCGATTTGTATATAGGCCAACGAGAGCCGCAGAAGGCTCTGTCGGAGTTCGCCTCCCTGCACAAGCAGCATCCGCACGACCTCGTCGTAAAGAAGCGCTACGTGCAGCTATTGATTCAGGATAAGCAGTTTGACAATGCTCTCAAGATTGATGAAGAAATTCTGAAAGAGAATCCCAAGGATACTGACGCACTGGTTTTAAAAGGGCGAACCTTGAACCTGAATCAAAGGGCTGCGGAGGCAGTTCCAGTCCTAGAACAGGCCGTCAAGAACGAGGCAGAAGATGCTGCCGCTCATTTTGAGCTTGGGTCATCGTACAGAAAAACAGGCAATCTGGACGGCGCTGAGAAAGAGTTCCGTGCCGCAGTCAAGCTACGTCCCTCGTTGCTGGAAGCTCATGAGGAACTTGCAAATTTGGCCCTGCGAAAGCGAGACTTGGAGCTGCTCGATCAGAGCGCTGCCGCATGGTTGCAGTATGCGCCCTCGGCACCTCAAGGCTATTTAATGCGCGGGACTGTTCGCGTCAGCAAATCCGATATCCCTGGCGCCGAAAAAGATCTGCAGCACACCATCGACCTTGAACCCAAGAACGCCGTCGCCTACACACGCCTCGGCGATGTGCGCGTGATGCAAAAGCGTTTTCCCGACGCAGAAAAACTCTATGAGCAAGCTCTCCACCTTGATCCTAGCCAAACAGAAGCGCTGCAAGACATCGCTAATCTACTGATGGCCCAGAAGCAAACGGACAGACTGTTGAGCCGCGTACAAGCGCAGATCGCACAGGTTCCACAAAACAGCAGTTTCCACTTCCTACTCGCCCAGGTCTTACTCGCTGCCCACAAGGTTGAAGACGCAAAGGCCGAGCTGAAAAAAGCTGTCGAGCTTGATTCCACGAATTTGAATGCGCTTTTTGTTCTCGGCCAGACGCAACAGGAAACTGGTCAGGTCGATGAGGCCGCATCGATTTACCAGCAGCTTATTCGCGAACATGCAAAAGAGGTAAGGCCATACGTTGCTCTCGGCGTCCTGGAAGAATCACGCGGCAATTGGCAGCATGCCGAAGAGCTTTACAAACAGGCCCTCGACCTCGAAGCTGGAAATGCCACCGCAGCAAACAATTTGAGTTACCTGCTTCTGGACCGCGGTGGGGATACAAACTACGCTCTCTCTCTAGCTCAAATAGCTAGGCGTGGTATGCCAGAATCTCCGAACACAGCAGATACTCTAGCGTGGGCTTACTACCAGAAAGGCATCTACGATTCGGCGATTGAACTTCTTCAGGAAGCTATTAAGAAGGTTCCGGAAAATGCCACCTATCGCTACCACTTGGGTTTAGCGTACCAGCGAGTCAGCAAAGTATCGCTCGCGAGACAGAACTTTCAACAAGCGCTGTTAATCGATCCAAGGTCAAAGCGCGCTGACGAAATCCGACACGCTCTATCGGATCTGAGCTCCAACTGAACCAGCCCTCGATCGGCGTTGGATACATACAGTCGGATTCAACTAAAAGGCGGCCGCTCATAGCCGGCCGCCTTACTCAATCAAATCGTGGCTCTCATCCTAAGGAATGACAGCACTGACTTCATTCGAAAAGACGCTTTCGGTGCCGCTGCCGTCCACTGCGGTGGTCACAAAAAAGTACGTCTGGCCGCTCAGTACCGTGCTGTCCGCGTATGTCACTAATGTAATTGGAGTGGCGTTCAGTTTTGTGTACGGCCCCCCGCTTACCGTTCCGCGGTAGACATTGTAGCCTGACACCACCGATGTGCTAGCTGCCCAACTTGCTATGGCCGTGTGCGTCGTCACGGGCGTGGCGGAAAAATTTATCCCCGTCACGTTCGCTCCATTGATGGTTGCGGTCTGGCTTAACGGGCTGAAAGAATAGCCCGATTTGCTCGGGGTCACCGTGTACGTACCATTTGCGAATCCGCTGAAAGTGTAAGCTCCAGCGCTGTTGGCCGATACTGTCGTGCTGGCAGCCCCGCTGAGCTTAACTGTTGCCGCGCTTCCTCCTGCCGTAGGGCTAATCGTTCCGGAAATGCTGAATGTCGCACTTCCCTGCGCGCTGGCTGAGAAATTCACGCCCGTGACATTCGCGCCATTGATCGTCGCGCTTTGACTCGTCGGACTAAATGTATAACCTGTTCGGCTCGGTGTCACCGCATAGATCCCATTCGCTAGCCCGGTAAAGGTATAGGCGCCTGAGCTGTTTGCGGTGGCTGTCGCTGTCGCCGCTCCACTGAGCGTAACTTTTGCACCGCTGCCGCCGGCTGCGGGATTAATGGTTCCGGAGATGCTAAATGTCTGGCTCCCCTGTGCGCTCACCGTAAAATTGATCCCGGTGATATTCGCGCTGCTAACCGTCGCACTTTGACTAGCAGGGCTAAACGAGTAACCTGTCCGGCTTGGCGTTACCGTGTAGGTTCCGTTCGCCAGCCCGGTAAAAGTAAAAGCGCCCGAGCTGTCAGCAGTCGCTGAAGCGCTCGATGCTCCGCTGAGGGTGACGGTCGCGCCACTCCCGCCTGCACTGGGGCTAATCGCCCCCGAGACGCTGTATGTTTGCGTTTGCGGCGGCGGAGTATTCGATGAACTCTGACTTACCAAACCCGAGCACCCAGCTAATAGCGCCAATGGCGCAAAAAGCGCCGTTACCAATAAAATTCGGATTGTACTCCAGCCATCTTTGCGAACTTCTAGTGGGGCCCTGGTCTCAACGTGTACGCGCATCATGACGAGCTATCTCCAGACCTACGCCTGCGCAACAGGATAAGGTCCGATTGGGGACACGAATACTGGTTGAACGTCTAGTTTAAGTACAGGTGGTGATACTGTACGGCCCCAATAAATTGGGCCCGGATGAAGCGTGGCCCGTGACTACCCGGTGCAACTCGGTTACGTTCACGCGCGGGGCATGCGCGACGGAGCCGAAGTGATTTACGGTATCACTGCGGTCCCCTCATTGGAAAATACGCTTTCATTGCCGCTGCCGTCTACCGAAGTGGTCACGTAAAAATAGGTCTTACCGCTTTGGACGGTCGTATCGGCATAGGTCAACGCGCCGATCAGTGAGCCATTTAGCTTTGTGTACGGCCCCCCACTCACGGTTCCGCGGTACATGTTATAACCCGATACTACAGAGGTGCTTGCGCTCCAACCCGCCGTCGCGGTATGCGCTTGCACCACTACAGCCGTGAAGTTGAGTCCAGTGACGTTGGCGCCGCTGATGGTTGCGCCTTGGCTGGGCGGTGCGAAGGAATATCCTGCGTTGGTCGGTGTCACGGTATACGCACCGTTCACCAATCCACCGAACGAGTAAGCCCCAGAGCTGCTGGCTGTGGCGATAGCATTTCCCGCACCGCTCAGTGTTACGGTTGCGCCGCTTGCACCCAGCGTTGGACTGAGTGTTCCAGAAATACTGAACGTCTGGGCAGTATCGGCAAAGTTGACTCCCGTGACGTTGGCACCATTAATTGTGGCCGTCTGGCTAGTTGGAGTGAACGTGTACCCCGTATGGCTTGGTGTAATTGCATAAGTGCCGTTTGCCAGGCCGGCAAAGGAGTAAGCTCCAGAAGTGTTCGCGGTAGTCGTGGCACTCGCCGCTCCGCTCAGGGCGACAGTTGCTCCGCTCCCGCCGGCAACAGGACTGATTATTCCAGAGATGCTGAAGGTTTGCGCCGTATCCGTAAAGTTCACGCCCGTGACGTTAGCGCCGTTCACTGTCGCAGCTTGGCTGACAGGGCTGAACGTGTACCCCGCATTGCTCGGAGTAAGCGTGTAGGTCCCGTTTGCTAAGCCGGTGAAGGCGTAGGCTCCTGTGCTGCTTGCCGTCGTCGTCGCGCTCGCTGCTCCGCTCAACGTCACCGTCGCTCCGGCCCCGCCGGCAACGGGGCTGATCATCCCAGAGATGCCAAATGTCGGACCAGTCTGCACAGCCGCCGCGAAATTTACACCGCTGACGTTGGCCCCATTTACCGAAGCATTTTGACTGCCCGGTGAGAATGTATAGCCGACGCGACTTGGAGTGACCGTGTAAGTTCCATTCACTAGACCCGTAAATGTGTAGGCGCCGGAGCCATTTGCAGTTGTCGTCGCGCTCGCCGCTCCGCTCAAAGTGATGGTCGCTCCGCTTCCTCCGGCAACTGGGCTGATCGTTCCAGAAATGCTGAAGGTTTGTGCGATATCGCTAAAGTTCACACCGGTGACGTTGGCCCCGTTCACCGTCGCAGTTTGGCTCACCGGACTGAACGCGTACCCCACATGGCTTGGAGTGAGCGTGTAGGTTCCATTGCCCAAACCGGAAAACGTGTAAGCACCCGAGCTGTTTGCCGTTGTCGTCGCGCTCACCGGTCCGCTCAAAGTAACGGTCGCTCCGCTTCCTCCGGCGACTGGGCTGATCGTTCCAGAAATACTGAACGTTGCCGCGACGCCGCTAAAATTCACACCCGTGACGTTCGCGCCGGTGACCGTAGCAGTTTGGCTTACTGGACTGAACGTGTAACCCACATGGCTCGGAGTAAGTGTATAGGTCCCATTGCCCAAACCGGAAAACGTGTAAGCACCCGAGCTGTTTGCCATTGTCGTCGCGCTCGCCGCTCCGCTCAACGTGACCGTCGCTCCACTTCCGCCAGCGACTGGGCTGATGATTCCGGAGATATTGAATGTCGGAGCGTTTTGCACCGCAGCCGTGAAATTTATCCCTGTGACGTTGGCCCCGTTCACCGAGGCGTTTTGGCTGCTGGGTGTGAATGTGTAGCCCACATGGCTGGGAGTGACCATGTACGTTGCATTCCCTAAACCCGTAAATGTGTAAGCTCCGGAACTGCTCGCCGTGGTAGTAGCACTCCCAGCGCCGCTCAGAGTCACGGTGGCACCGCTTCCCCCAGCCGCTGGACTGATCGTTCCAGAGATGCTGAAGGTTTGGTTGGTCTGTGCCGCGGCCGTGAAGTTTACCCCGGTTAAATTTGCGCCGCTGATCGGCGCGCTTTGGCTACTCGGGCTCATCGTGTAGCCGCTATGGCTCGCGGTGACGGTGTACGCTCCGGTGGCCAATCCAGTGAATGTGTAATTGCCAGAACTGTCCGCAGTTGCCGTCGCGCTTGCCGCGCCGCTCAACATCACAGTCGTTCCGCTTCCGCCGATGGCCGGACTGATCGTCCCCGATATGCTAAAACTCTGCGGAGGTGGCGTGTTCGCAGACGCTTGACCGCTAACGACGCCCGAGCAGCCCCCGATCAAAGGAACTTGCGGCAGCACCGAAATCAAAAATAAAAACAAACTGCAACAGGAAGGCTTACGTTTGCGGAGAATCCCTTTATGGTCCCGTGGCTTAGTGAATTCCATGGCCGCTTTCCCCCAGGGTTGCATCATCGTGGAGGGTAGGCCGCGTACTAGCACTAGGTATACTGGCGTGAGGAACTAAATCGGAACAGGCGAAAGCCTGTACACGCTTATTGACTTCGGGCAGGCCCAAGACAGGAAAGGGCCATCCGTGCAGTTGCTCTTTGTGCTAAGGAACTGTGCCGAAGCGCGGCGGACTAGTCTGCCGGGAAACTTCCAGGAAGGGAAAGAGGCTCGGGCTGCGTTTGCACGAGCCCGCTGCGGCGCGAAACCAATCCCGCGTCTCGAATCTTGTAAATTAGAGCGCGATAGCTGATCTTCAAGGCCTGCGCCGTTTTGCGGCGATTCCACTGATTCGTTCGCAAAGCTTCTAAAATGACGTTCCGTTCCAATTCGCGAATTGCTTCTTTGGCGATATTCCTCAAAGGCAGCCCCCGACCCGCTGCGGAATCACCGGCACCCGAAATAACTCTCCTCTTCGGCAGATCCTGAACAGCGAACGCATCTTGACCGATCAATACGTACCGTGCGATGCAGTTCGACAGCTCACGCACATTCCCCGGCCATGGCAAATTCTCGAGGTAATTAACAATTTCCGATCCCAGCGGATCGCACTCCTTTGCAAACTGCCTCTGATACATCGCCCGAAAATACTGCGCCAGCGCAGGCACGTCTTCTCGACGTTCGCTTAGCTTGGGCAGCTTTATCTGGAATACGCTAATGCGATAATACAAGTCCGCGCGAAATCTGCCCGCCTCGATCTCCCGCTCTAAATCGCGGTTCGTGGAGCAAATAATTCGAGCCTCGACAAACTTCTCCGATTCCCCGCCGATCCGCGAAAACGTTCCATCCTGCACAAAATGGAGTAATTTGCTCTGCAGACCCATGTCCAGGTCAGCAATTTCGTCCAGAAACAGCGTGCCCTTGTCCGCAAGCTCGACGCGTCCTGGCTTTGACGTGTGCGCTCCCGTGAATGCGCCCTTCTCATATCCGAATAGCTCGCTCTCCAGCAACGACCCCGGAATCGCGGCACAGTTCACCTTTATAAACTGACCCTCTTTATAGGGCGACCGGCAATGCATCCATCGGGCAACCATCTCTTTGCCCGTGCCCGCATCTCCGCACAGCAACACCGGCACATTGGTGTGACAAATCTTTTCTACCCGTTTCTGGACGACCGCCATCACCATGGAACGGCCGAATACAATTTCGTCGGGGGGCACATGGCTAGACCCGCCCAGGGACTGGGACCTGGTTTTGATAGCTGGTGGCATGTCGGCGCAATGGCCAGTAGTCGACGATGCACCTTCAGGCCCAATATGTTGCTGTATCGGAGGCGCCTACAGCACTCGGCTTGCAAAGCTAAGTAGCTAATCAACAATAACTTAGGGACAGCACTGGGCGGGAGTACTAGGACAGCCTCGGTTGCGTGGGCACCGCAACAAAAAGAAAAAACTGTCCCAACTGCGACAACAATTTCTCTCGAACACAACTCCCTTGCTCTTGCGGGGAAACGAACCACAACAGGTCAGGCTGAGATTTTATGGAATGCAGACCGTCGTAGGGAGGGGACTACGCCTTACCGATCTCCCCGCGAATGATGTCATATCGCTCGATCACCGCCGCCACGCCCATTCGCGAACTTCCGTCTTCCATCCGCTTCTCAACGCGAACAACCTTGCCCAGCGCACGCACGAAAACATCGGAGCCGTGTGTAATCTCCGCGGGAAGCGTCAAGGTGATGTCCAGTTCCGAACCCGCTTCCAAATCCTGATCCAACACGAAGTAAACGCCTCGCGTCGAAACGTCGCGCGTCTTGCCTTTTTGCGTGTCTGCTAAACGCTCCGCAGGTACACGAATGATTACCGGCAACGATAAATCATAACGTCGTGCCACTCGACGCTCCGTCATTACCCCCATCCTCCTGGATCCCTCATGCCGGGCGCGCGATTTCCCCGCGCCCTTTCTTTCCTCGCCCTACTCGGCACTGCGCCGGCAAGTCGATTCTCCCCACACTAGTCCGTTTTTACGCTGGGTGACAATACCGGATTCAAGTATTTTGCGCTATGGGAAAATTGGACCGGTACCTACAGGCGTCACGGTCCCTGCCTCGGCTGCACTCACGCCGTCTTCGTTGGTTCCTACGAGTTCCGAACGCCTCCAACCACAGCCGTTTCTTCGGCTGCAGCCGCCGCTGCCGGCGCTGACCGCCGCGTTCTCGGCGTGTCCAGGTTAAATTGTCGCATCTTGTAGAGCAGCGCTTTGTAACTGATGCCCAACATCTTCGCGGCGTCCTTGCGGCACCACCGCGTCTTTTCCAACGCGTCGGCGATCGCTTCCATCTCTGCCTCGTCCTTCAATCCGCGCACCAAAGCTTTCAGTCCCTGTTCTCGCGGAATGGCCGGCTCCTGTCGCGGAGATGTGCGCTGACGCGTCGCGGACATTTCAATCAATTCGCGCAGGCTGCCTTCATCGTCCTCCAGAATGACATAGCGCTTCACGAAATTCTCAAGCTCGCGCAAGTTCCCGGGCCACGGATAATTCACCGCCGCGTCCAGCAAGTGCTTCGAAGGTCCCGGCGATGGCTTCCCGAACTTCTCGCTATATTTCTCAAGGAAATGCCGGAACAGCAGCGGGATCTCCGCCGTCCTTTCGCGCAGTGGCGGAACGAGAATCGACAGCACATTCAAGCGGTAGTACAAATCTTCGCGAAAGCGCCCGGTCTTCATCGCCTCCTGCACATCGACGTTCGTGGCCGCGAGCACGCGCACGTCCGTCTCGATCAAATGCCGCCCGCCCAGCCGCGAATATTGATGGTCCTGCAACACATGCAAGAGCTTCGCCTGCAAATGCGTGCTCATCTCGGCAATTTCATCTAGGAAGATCGTCCCTTTGTTAGCCAATTCGAATTTGCCGGGCTTGGAGCGAACCGCGCCCGTGAACGCTCCCTGCTCAAATCCAAATAACTCCGACTCCAGCAGCTCGCCGGGCAGCGCAGCGCAGTTCACCTTCACGAACGGCTGATTCCGCCGCTTCGATCGCAGATGAATCATGCGCGAAACTACTTCCTTTCCCACGCCACTCTCTCCGCAGATAAATACCGGCACGTCTACCGGCGCGATCTGCAAAATTTGTTGCCGAATTCGTACCATCTGCGGACTAGCCGCCAGGAAGCTCAGGTCTTCCGTGACCTGATCGCAATAGTCGCGCAGCGCCTGATTTTCCTGCGTCAACTGATTCTTCTGACGGGACTTCAGCATCGCCGCATCCAGCTCGCTCTTCTCGAAAGGCTTGGTCAGATAGTCGTGCGCGCCGATTCGAATCGCCTCCACCACCGTGCCAACCTCATTCGAGCAGCTCAGCATGATCACGTTGAGGCTGCGGTCCAGTTGCATCAATTCCTTCAACGTGTCCAGCCCGTTCATCTCCGGCATCAGGACATCCAAAATGATGAAATCCGGCCGTTCCCCTGCATTTACCTTCGCAAGCGCCTCTTTACCGGAGCTCACCGTCTCCACGTCGAAGCCGTCCACCTCGAGCAGCGTTTGCAAATACTTTCTTATGCTCGGTTCATCATCAACTACGAGAATCTTTTCTTTCACAGCCATCGAGATCTCCTTCACTCCCAATCATCCGAAGTCCTAAACAACAGCTAGCGGATCACGTCTGATCCATGGGGAGTAGAAACGTAAATTTGCTGCCGCCCACTGGTCCGTCTTCCACCCAGATCTTTCCGCGATGCGCCTGGATCAAGCGCTTCGCAATCGCTAGCCCCAAACCCATTCCCGTGGTGTTGCGATCCACCCGCACAAAATCCTCAAATATTTCCTGGTGATGTTCCGCCGGAATCCCCGGGCCGCTATCTGCCACCGACACCTCGACGCTATTGGGTCTGGGCAAGCGAAACCGTCTGCGCTCCTGGATTGGCGAAACTTCCGCCACCCGCCGTTCCCAAAAGTGCGGCCCCGCGTGAAGCGTCACGACACCGCCAGCCGGAGTGTGCTTCAACGCGTTATCCAGCAAATTCGCCGCTGCTTGTTGCACCTTCTGATAATCAAATCGGAAATTCGGTATGGAAGGATCGAAAGACGCTTCCAGCTTCACTCCCTTGCGCTGAAACGCCTCTGACCATCTTTTCGCCACTTCGTCCAGACAATCGCGCAAATCATTTTCGCGCAGCTGCAACACCAACTTGCCGCTTTCCAGCGCCGAGTAATTCAAGAACATCGA
Source organism: Candidatus Acidiferrum sp. (assembly GCA_036513675.1). Taxonomy (GTDB): domain Bacteria; phylum Acidobacteriota; class Terriglobia; order Acidiferrales; family UBA7541; genus Acidiferrum. Next base: position 7,937 of record DATBYP010000380.1, on the reverse strand, counting down.
CACAAGCCGGACAAGCCTCTCGCAGCTTTCTTTCGATTCTTCCAGTATGTCCTTTTGCTTATCCGACAATTTTCCCAGCGAGCCGGTCAACATCAAATCGTAATAACCCTTAATCACCGCCAGCGGCGTCTTCAGCTCGTGCGCCGCGGACGCCAGGAACACCGTTTTCTGCCGGTTTACTTCCTGCAGCTTTAGGTACGCCGCAAGCAGATTGCGGTACGTGATTTCCCGTTCTTGCAGCAGTTCCTGCACCGTAATCTGTGTTGTCGGGTCCGGCCCCTGCCGTGGTTCTTCCTGCCGTACAAACTGCGCCACAACCCAGTCCGGCTCCGGCATCCACTGGACGCTGGCGAAGAATTTCTCGTCGCCGCGCCCCACCTCCAGCCGCAGTTCACCTTTTCCGCTCTCAATCTCTCGGAAAATTGCGTTTGCGTTAGTCTCTAAAATTTCAGTAAACAGGTTTGTTCCTGAGTCATCACCAGCTTCGACGCCCAGGGCCTTACGCGCTCGCGCGTTGATTAGCACAATCCGTCCACTGCGTTCCGAAATAACCAGTGCGGTTTCCACTGCGTCAAGAAGCCCAACAACCACACCTCTTGAGAACCCTGCTATGCCACGCGAACCGGCGAGCGGCGGATTTGCAATTGTTCCACTCATTCGATAGTTGAGACCCACCCAGACGCTGTGGGAAAACATTTTCCCCTTTTACGGTGCCGCCATACTCCCAAACGCGTACTCACCTGTCAATGGGAAAAGCGTTCCATTTGCACATTTGAGGAAGCGGCTGGCCCGCCGACTAACTTTTGTCGACTAACTGGTTTCAACGTCGCTTGTCTAAGCCCGCTTAAGTACTTTGTTATAGGCTACCTACAGACTCTGTACTCACCCTGATTACCTGGCATCGAATCTGCATCATCGTACTAGTTCGCGGGTACCATGGGGGATGTCTGGAAATCCAACTCGACAAGAAGGGTGAGCGCTTGGACCCCGCTCAACGCCGCCGCTCGCCACGCATTCGCCTACAAGTACCCGTCTTTCTCCGCGGTGTCGATACCTCTGGCGTGGAGTTCATTGAGCTCACTAAAACGCTAAACATCAGCGCTACAGGCGCATGTATAGTGTCAACTCATTTCCTCCGACCCGATCAGGTCGTCAGCATCACGGTGCCGGCACCCTCACCAACCTCATCCTCTAGCGTCGTTCCCAACGAGACTCCTCCAATCTCCGCTAAGATCCTGAGGCAGTCCCTCGCGGGAGATATTCGCTTATTCGCGCTGGAATTCTTAAGGCCACTTGAGTAATTAACTGCTCTTTGTCTCACTTCTAATTCCTGGGTATTTTCGTTACATGCCCGATCGCGACCGCGCACAAGAATTTCCCCTCCAGGATGGTTCTAGCTATGTTTATTGTTTGCTTTGAGATAGCATTGACAACGTACCTCGGGCCTTTGTTGACTGGAGACAAGACGAGCGCCGCTGTTCTGGTACGGATGGACCGCCACTTGCTCCCCTTCAGCCGAGACGTTCGTTCTCTCCCCACACCCCGCGGGGAATAGGCAGAGGTCAGGTAACTACCCAGCATGCCCAGCCCCGGTGCCCCCGTGCCCCCTCGTCTGCCAGTAGAGGACTCCTATCTCGAGCTCCTTGCCGATACGCTCGAAAGTCTCGACCTGTCGGCGCGCGGACAATTCCTCCAACGCTATATTCGCGCCATCACTCACCTGGATCTGCGCGAAACCCAGTGCATCCAATTGTGGGACGAAATGCTTCTACGCCGCCGGGAGCTGAGTGAAAACCTTGGTCGCCCCGTCGCCCTCAAAACTGCGCTGATGGATGTGCTCGCCTCAGCGGGGCTCTTCCGGGTTCCGATTGTCATCGAATACGACGACCTGAAGACCCTGCAATTAAACGCCGTGACGGATCCGCTGACTGGTCTATACAATCGCCGCCTCTTCAGCGAAACCTTTGAAAAAGAGCTCAATCGCGGCCGCCGCTACGGCTCACCGCTGGGCCTCGTCGTTCTCGATCTGCATCGCTTCAAGGAAGTAAACGATAAGCACGGTCATCCTCGCGGCGACGAAGTTCTCCGCGCAGCCGCGGCTACGCTAAAAAAAGCTCTGCGTACCTCAGACTCGGCTTTCCGAATTGGCGGAGATGAGTTCGCTCTTATCTTGCCGCAAACAGACGCGGAGCAAGCATTGGCGCTAAGCCGCCGTGTGGAAACGGTTTTTGCCGAAATGCTCCAGCCCTTGCAATTGATTGTCGGCGTAAGCATGGACCACGGCGTCGCCACGTTCCCACAGGATGGCGAACAGGCGGACCAGCTGATCCGCGTTGCCGACGAACGCCTCTATCGCCTCAAGCACGCAAACCACGGCAAGTCCGGAAACGGCGGAACTCGCACTCAGGCCGAACCCGCCCCACCAGAGCCGCGCTCAACTCCAGAGCGCACCGCAGCTCCGCCCGCACCGATTTCCATTGAATCCGGGCGAACACCAGAGCGTCCCGAGCAAAAGCCAGAAACTCCCGAGCCGTCCACTTCTTCGGAAGCCTCCACTACGTCACCGGCCCCTGCTCCCCGCTCGTACGCAGTTCAGCGCAAAGCGGAGCGCGTCTCCATGGCCGGTACCAACGCCTATGCCACACTCGGCGAACAAAGCGCACGTCGCGCCCGTGTTCTCGATCTCGGTTTCGGAGGCGTCGCCATCGAACTTGACGCCCAGGAAGATCTTCCGGAAAACCTCATGGCCGTACTGCACGTCCCCATTCTTCCGCCCGTGCGTGTAAGCCTCAAGCCTGTTTGGTCTCAACGCACAACGCACGGCGGTTTCCGCGTAGGCTGCGCCTTCGTTTCATAGTCCTGCGCGCCAGGGTCAAACTTACAGAATTGTTTCGCTGCAGTCTCAGGTGTAGTCTCATTAAAGTCGCGAAACGAATTCATAATCCCCAGCGCACTTGCTAAAATAATGCTCGATTAAGAGATTTCGGTAGGCGCGCCCCATGCTCGAACCAACAGCGAGTCATCCGTACTGGCCAGATGCGCTGAGCAAGCCCAGCGACTCCGCGTCCCTCAAACCCTGGTCTTGGGCGCTCGAACGCCTGGAAAATTCCCACAACTATTGGATTGCCACCTCTCGCCCCGATGGCCAGCCGCACCTTATGCTCGTGTGGGGCATTTGGTGGCAGGACGCCTTCTGGTTCAGCACGGGGCCTCGTACGCGCAAAGCGAAAAATCTCGCGGGCAACCCTCGCTGCGCCGTCGGCACGGAAAAAGCCGATGAGGCCGTCATCCTCGAGGGCACGGCGCAAGAAGTCTCTGATCGTGCCGTCTGGAAGCAATTAGTCGAAATTTATAACCGCAAGTATGGCGGCGACGTCGGGCCGCTGCTCGAATCCTCCGGCGGGAGCATCTATCGCGTAGCCCCACAAACAGCCTTCGGCCAGGACGAGCACGCGGAAAACTTCACGGAGGCAGTCACTCGTTGGACATTCACGAATTCCTAAACGCACCCTCTTGCGGAGCAGAAAAGCGTGCTTGCTGATCCGCAAGGAAAGCTTCCTGCGAAAACCCCATTCAAGAACCCGCTGTTCTATTCTTCGATACTGGTGGGTATGGCGTTTCTCGGCATGCTTTGGATCTTGTTTTCTCGCTGGCAGGAGAACCGCTCCATAGAGCGCCGATCGCGCGAAGAGACCGCGCAGAAACAACTACAGAACGACCGCATCGCTCTCGAGCAGTTGGGCGGCAAAGAGCTTGCCATCCAAACTTTCTACGCAAGTCCTGGTGCCATCCACAAGGGAGAAAGCGCCCAGCTTTGCTATGGCGTCGCCAACGCCAAGACCGTGAAACTCGAGCCGCAGCCAGCCGCAGTCTGGCCTTCCTACGCGCGCTGCGTCAGTGTCTCGCCAGCAAAAAACACCACGTACACGCTCACCATCAGCGATGCCTCGGGAAATACCAAGACGCAGTCACTACAGGTAAGGGTCGAGTAGATCTCAGCCCCGGAAAAGTATGCAGTCGCACTTGCGTTTCTTGCTCTCGTGCTACAACCTAGATGTGTCTGGTGGCTGCTCTTAGCCTCCCTCTATAATTGGTCATTACGCAGGTATAATTAATAGTTTGTGGGGCGCGCGATCGAATCAATTTCGCCCTGCTTGGATAGGCCTCAAGTCGCTATGTCTGATCCGTTGAAGAAGATTAAGCAGAAAATTCAGGATGAGCTTACCGCGCTCGAGCACGAACTCAGCGTCGACCTCCCCAAGGAGATTGCCGTCGCCCGCGCCCACGGAGACCTCTCCGAAAACGCCGAGTACAAGTACGCCAAGGAGCGCCAGGGCTTTGTGAATGCGCGCATCAGCCAGCTCAAGAAACGCATGGGCGATCTCGGCATGCTTAACCTCACCAACATCCCTAAGGATCGCGCCGGCTACGGCTCGCGGATCATCGTGCTGGACACGAACCGCGACGTCAAAATCGAATATAAGCTCGTCAGCAGCGAAGAAGCTGACGCGGAAAAAGGATTTATTTCCACTACATCGCCTATAGGCAAAGCTCTGCTCAACCGTAAAGTCGGCGACGAAGTTCAGGTCACCACCCCCGCGGGACCGAAAGAGTTTGAAGTTGTGCGTCTCGTCACCATTCACGAAGACGAGTAACGCCGCGGCTCATTTTCGCGTCTTAACCGAAACGGTCGGCTGCTTGTGAGGAAACATGCATTGGGGTGAAGGTTCAGGTCTCGGAGTTCTCACGTTCCTCGGTTATTTTCTCTTTATGTTTGGCGCCGCACTCGTTTGGCGCGGCCGCGAGGAAGTTTCCGTGTGGATCCAGGACGAGGCCTGCGCCGTTCGCCGCAGTCTGTCCCGCTATACCGCAGTCGGGCCTTTCTACGGCCCCCGTCCTGAGTCACGCCTGAAAGCCCTACCTGCAAGTTTCGTAGGGTCGCTTCGTCGCATTCCTCGCAGCCCCATCACTGGTGGCATGGTTCTCGCGTTCCTCGGACCCCTGCTAGTCCTCCTCGATTTCTTCATGTAACTGCGCGCGGTTCAGCTGCCGCTCGCTTGCAGTATCATCGTAGCGTCTCGTTCGTTTCCCGTTTCTGGACAACCTGCCTGCCCCTTTGCCATTCTCATTTCCCATGAAACCTTCGCTCATCGTTCACGGTGGTGCCTGGGATATTCCCGACGAAGCGGTTGACGCGTGCAAAGCCGGTTGCGAGCGCGCTCTTGCCGCAGGCTGGTCCGTGCTGAACCCAGGCGGCTCGGCACTAGACGCCGTCGAAGCCGCTGTCGTGGTCCTTGAGGATGATCCCGTTTTCGATGCCGGCTTCGGCTCGCATCTCACGCTCGACGGCCACGTCGAATGCGACGCCATCGTCATGGACGGCAGCACCTTGCGCGCAGGCTCCGTCGCGTCGCTCCGCCACATTCGCAATCCCATCCGCCTCGCCCGCCAAGTCCTCGAGAAATGTCCGCACATGATGCTCGTCGGCGAGGGCGCGGAGCGTTTCGCAACTGACCACGGCCTGGAACTGTGCGCGCCGGAGGAGCTCATTGCCGAACCCGAGCGCGACGCATGGCTTAAGTGCCGCAACAGCAAGCACGCTGCCGCTCACCACCGCGGCCACGAACAGGGGACCGTCGGGGCCGTCGCCCTCGATAGCAACGGCCGTCTGTTCGCTGCCACCAGCACCGGCGGCACCTGCTGCAAACTTCCCGGTCGTGTGGGAGATTCACCGCTGATTGGCTGTGGTTGCTACGCCGACGCGGAAGCCGGCGGCGTCTCCTGCACCGGCTACGGTGAAGCGATTATGAAGGTAGTGCTTGCAAAAACGGCCACCGACTTCCTACGCAATCCGGTCGGCTCCGATCCAACCTCTTCTTCACGCATTCTGCCGAAGCCGTCAACGCCCGACGTGGCCGCCCGCGAGGCGGTAAGCGTTCTCGCCAAGCGCACCCACGCCACCGGCGGCCTCATCCTGCTCGATCGCAAAGGAAACCCCGGCTTCGCCTTCAACACGCCGCGCATGGCCTGCGGTTACGTAGCAGACGGGACTTTCGTAGTTAGTGCGTAGAAGTCCGCTAGTGGCACAGCGGACTTTTGCTGTCCGGGCATTCGCCTTTAGTTGAGACGAAAAGGCCTGCTACTGATTCGACGTCACCGCCGCGCTCGCATTCCCATTCCCAATCGCATCGCCATTCACCACAAGTTCCACGCGACGATTCCGCTGCCGCCCCTCCGCCGTATCATTCCCGGCCACCGGCTGCGTCTTCCCGAACCCGCGCGCGCTGATCGACGAGCCCGGAACGCCCTGCTCCGCAAGAAAATCCCGCACCGAATCCGCGCGCCGCTCCGAAAGCGATTGATTGAACTCGTCCCTTCCCACGCTGTCCGTGTGCCCTTCAATCTGCAAATTCAGCCCCGGATGCGCCAGCACGATGCCGGAAATCTTTGCCAGCTTCTCGCGCGCCCCGGGTTTCAGCGTGTAGCTTCCGGTGTCGAACAGCACGTCCGACATATTCACGATCAGCCCGCGCGCCGAATCCCGCGTCTGCAAAATCGAATTCAATTGTGAAAGCAACTGCGAGCGAAGTTGCGCCTTCTCCGCTTCCGCCTGCGCAGCAGCCTGCCGCGCCTTTTCCGTCTCGGCTTCTGCAGCGCGTTGCTGCGACACCGCCGCCGCTCTGTCCCGCGCAGCCTGCTCTGCCGCCGCCTGCGCCACTTGCTGCTGCTGTTGAGCGGCCGCGCGAGCTTGCTCGGCTTCCTGCCTTTGCCGAACCGCATCTTGCGACGCCTGCTCCGCTTCCTGTTTCATGCGTAGTGCGTCCGCTTTCGCCGCTTCTGCCGCCGCCCGCGCCTGATCCGCTTCCTGGCGCCGCTTCACTTCCGACGCCGCGTCTGCACGTGCCCTGGCTTCGCGTTCCAGCGCGGCTCTCTTCTCCGCCGCTACGGAAGCCTGCGCATCTTCTTCGGCCTTCTGCTTCACCGCCATCACGCGCGCCTCTTCCGCCGTTTCCACCACTTCGCGCGCCGCCGCATCCACTGACTTCTTGTCGCGCCCAGAGCGATAAACGTCCTCCGCGCCCTTTAGTTGCTGCTCTGCCTTGCTCATGATCGATCCCGCGTACTTGTCCGCCAGCGCGATGCGCGCGATTCTCACTGCATTGCGCGCCTCAAACAGCTCCAGCGGCGTCTTGCGATCGATCCCGAAAATCGCATTCTCAATCTTGGTGTTCGATGACGAATAAACCCCGCGCCCCAGCAACTCATACCGCGCATCGATGTTCTCGACCTTCGACAGCGTGTCCGCCGGAATCACATTCTCAAGTACGACCACGTTCCCCGGCTGCGTCACCGCAAAATACGGCTCCGCCGTCACGATCATCCCAAACGTCTGCATGTCGCTGATGGCCTTCACATGCCCGGCGCCGTGATTCAGCACCACTTCGCCCAGGTTCACCGCGCGTCCCTGCGGCGACACGGCCCACAACACATACGTCAGGTATTCCAGCCCAAACTTCGTTGCCTCTTCCAAACTCTCAAATTTCGCGTCGATCTCAATCCGATTGCTCTTGCTCTCCACCTTCGCTTCGCCCGAGGCCGTTTGCAGCAGTTCCGTGCCTTGGAAACTAAGCTTGGTCGACCCGCCCGCCCGCCGGAAATTCACCGCCTTCGTCGTGCGCGACACGCTCGAAGCCGTCGGCGCCGCCGACGCAGCGCTCTGCGCAAATGTCGGTCCTGCCGCTACCCCCCAAATTCCCGTCACCACCAGGCAAATCGTTGCCGTTTTCACGTCAGTCTCTCCTCTTCGCCCATACGCGGCCACAAACCTGTCCAGCCAAATCCTGGCCCAAGGTGTTCCGCGGTTTTTGGGGACCCTGCTGCGACCTAACTGCGTCAAGCTGCGCGCCATTCCCGAAACGGAAGTCGCGCAACCATAA
>DATBYP010000379.1:0-4396 GCA_036513675.1 Candidatus Acidiferrum sp. | reverse complement strand
TGCACGACGTCGGCGGCGCGGCCCTTCGGCTGCATGGAGCTCTGGGCCGGTAACGAGAGAGCTCATCGTTCCCTGGAGTTGGCCGGGCTGGAAGCGGACGTCATCGCCGTGCCGTCGGGTGGAAAGCGTGGCGGCGACCTTTCTGCGGTATTCTCGTGCAGCGACAACATCGCGCGGGTGGTATTGGCGGATTGCGTGGGGCATGGGTATGTGGCAAGCAGAGTCGCGCGGCACGTCCATCGCTTGTTGCACAAATTCCAGAATATTCGCGACACGGCGGGGCTGCTGGCGGCGTTGAATGACAAGTTTACTCTGGACTCCGAGAAGTCGAGTGGAGCGTTGCAACTGACAACCGTGGTGACGGGCACATTTGACGGCGGTACGAAAGAGTTTAATTATGCGTACGCGGCTCACCCTCGAATGCTGCTCTGGCGCGGGAGCGAGAGCAGGTTTCTTGAGATTGGAGAAGGTTTGGAAAATCTACCACTCGGCTTCGTCACCGGCGAGTTGTACAGCGAGCAGAGCATTCGGCTCCAGCCGGGTGACATGATTTTGGCGTTTTCCGATGGCGCCACCGAAGTGCGGTCGCCCAACGGCGATCAACTGAGCCCGAGAGGCTTCCTGCAATTGGCGGAAGCGACTCTGGCGAGCCTGCCCGGGCCAGTCCGGTTAGCCGAGTTTTCCACGGCTTTGCTGCAGGGCGTGCAGCTTCACCGGGGAAGCTCGGAACTCGAGGACGATGTCACGCTGCTGACGCTGCGGCTCTCCGGATGAGTGCGCCATAGCAAAGGTCCCGAAATCCCGGCCAACAAACTAAGGTGCGGGCTGCGCTGGCGGATGCTCCGCAAAATATTGGTCGAGGCTGGCGCGGCATTCAGCTATGCCTTGCTGCACATTTTTGTTGAGGGCCGCAACCACCGCACCAACTTCTTTCCCGTTCGAAGGCTCGTCATGCGTATAAAAGTGCGTCCACACCGTGGTGCCTGTCTTGATGTTGCGAAGCTCGAGTTCCATGGTGACGCGGCCCACGAGCGCGCTTCCTGAGACTTCCTTGAAATCATAGAGATGCCCGTGCAAAAGAAAATCTCCGTGGATAGCGCTTCGCAAAGTATAAACTCCCCGATAATGGCCGGAGGCGCGGAACTGCCGCAGTATAACTTCTGCGATCATCTCCGTAGGAGGCTCAGACCAGCGTTGATACTCGTAAGTCCCCATGCTCTCGCCGCCGGAGTTGTAAACGATTTGGTCCTCGCGGTAAAGAGCGGGACCCATTAAGCGGCCAATCAACAGCGTGACAGGAATGGGATTTGAATCGACCGCAGGCACGATGTTACCGGGAACTGTGAGCTGATAATACTTGCTTGGCCGGGCGGTGCCGCACCCCGGCGCCAAGCCCAGGGCCAGCGCCAGCACCCAGAGAGTGATTTTCATGGTCGTCGGAAAGACTAGGCGTTCCCGGCGGGCACGCGGCAGTTCCGTGCGTCTCGTCATAAGCTGGTGATTTTCCCGCTTCATTGCTGCTCACCCGGTTTGTGATCGGGCGGATTCGTCGCGCGAATGAGAGTGTAAGGGCGCCTCTTGATCGTGCTCGTGAATTCCTTCAGATTCTGGGAGACGCCGCGGAAATTATCCAGGAGTTCGTCGATATTTTCCGTGTTCACGTCGAGGGTTTGGTCCAGTCGCCCCGTAATATCCGTAAGCGTCGTCAAGGATTGACGAAGCTCGATCACCGACTGGCGCACATCGGCACTGTTTTCCCCCAGGACGGCGTCCAAGTGAGTGAGCGCCTGGTTGGCTTCTTCGCTGTCCTTGTGAAGGTCCTGAAGAAGCGGCTCCAGCTTCTGGCTCACGCTGTCCAAGTGCTGAATGGTGGATTTTATCTGCGGACGGTTTTCTTCAATCACGCCGCGTGTGCCCGCAAGCGTGGCGGAAAGATTCGCTCGGTTCTCGGCGCTCAAAAGTTCGTTGACGCGGTCGACCGTAACTTTCAAGTCTGCTGCGCGATCATTCAGCGATTGAATGAGTAGCTTTGCTTGCGGAGCGAGGTCATTGATCTGCGCGGTAAGGACGTTAAAATCCAGGTAAGTGTCAGAGGGCAATAAGAAACCTGGAGGAGCGAGCGCAGTTTGTGCGCCGCCCGGGAGAACCTCCAGATGATTGTCTCCTAAGGGACTGACACTCATGATTTTGACATGGCTGTCCGTCTTGACGGGCAGATCCGTTTGCACGCTGAAAACTACGTCGATGCGCGCAGGATTTTGCGGGTCAATCGCCAGTTTCTCCACGCGACCCACTTTGGGGCCTCCCGCATAGCGGACGGTCGCACCCCGCTCCAGGCCGCCCGCGAAGGGAAAGTAAGCGTGATAGGTCTTCGAAGTGCGGCCAAACGCTCCGGAGATGGCAAAAACCATGCCGATCAGAACCGCCGCAGCAATCAGTACAAAGAGCCCCACGAAAACCTGGTCGCGCTTTTCAGCCATCACGTCCTCTTCTCCCTGCTGACGCTCATCACAAACGGCGGCGTTGCGTGAGCATCTGCAGATAATCCAATTCGTCCGCCACTTCCGGCTCGGGCACACGATCCAGAAATTGCCGCACGCGCGGTTGCGTGCTCGCGCGCATCTCCGCCGTCGTGCCCATGGCGACGACACGGCCTTTGTCGATCAGCACCATGCGATCTGCGATCAAGTACGCGCTCGCCAATTCATGCGTGACTACGATAATGGTCATGCGGAACGCTTGCTTCAATTCCAGGATCAACTGGTCGATGCCGGCTGCGATAATCGGGTCCAATCCCGCCGACGGTTCATCGAAGAAAAGAATCTGCGGGTCCATGGCCAGAGCGCGAGCGACGGCGGCGCGTTTCTTCATGCCACCGCTAAGCTGCGACGGCATGTAATACTCAAACCCCTCGAGCCCCACTTGCTCCAACTTGAGCCGCACCATGATTTCGATGGTCGAGTCCTCGAGCTTGGTGTGCTCCCGCAGCGGCAACCCCACATTCTCGCCGACGCTCATCGAGCCAAACAACGCTCCGCCCTGAAACGACATGCCAATCTGCTTGCGAATCTCGTCCATTTCTGGGTCGGAAATCGCCGCGATGTTTTTGCCCTTGATCCAAATTTCTCCGGAGCTCGGTTTTTCCAGACCCACCAGCGTCCGCAAGAGCGTGCTCTTCCCGGAGCCGGAGCCTCCCAGGATCACGAGCGTTTCGCCGTGCTTCACCTCAAACGTGATGCCATGCAGAATCTCGACCTCGCCATAACTCACGCGCAGATCGCGCAGAGAGATCATGACTTGTGTATCGAGCGAATCCGCGTTTTCCGTTACCATGGGCAAGGTTGCGCGTCCTAACTGCCGCTCACGAAAAAGAACAGGCCTGTAAAAACCAAATCCAGAAGCACTACAAGGAAAATCGACATCACGACCGCCCTTGTCGTCGAGCGCCCGACCTGCTCGGCGCCCGCTCCCGTCGCCAATCCCTCTTGGCAACCCACGGCGGTTATGGTAATCCCAAACATCACACTCTTGACCAGTCCGGTCGTGATATCGCGCAGGAAAAGAGAATCCAGCGAGGCTTGGATATAACGGACAAACGTAAAATCTGCCTGGGCGACGCCAAACAGCGATCCACCCAGAATGCCCATCGCGTTGGCCCAGATCGTGAGACAAGGTAGCATCACAATCATGGCCAGAAATTTCGGCGTGACCAAGAAACGGATGGGACTGATAGCCATCGTTTCCAGTGCATCGATCTCCTCCGTGACCTTCATGGTGCCGATTTCCGCCGCGAAGGCCGAGCCGGAACGGCCGATCACGACGATGGCCGTGATAAGCGGCCCAAGTTCCCGCGACATCGAAATCGCGACGGCCGTGGCGACATAGTTCATCGCTCCAAACCGCCGGAGTTCATACGCGCTCTGGAGCGCGAGAATCAATCCTATAAAAAATGTAATCAGAGAGAGAATCGGCAAAGCCCGGACGCCCACGTCCATGGCCTGCGATACGGCGCGCTGCAGACGCAGCGGCTTGCCCTGGAACGGTCCCACGAAGGTGTAATAGGCCGCGCGGCCCCCAAGCGAGGCCAGAGAACCGACGTACGCCAGGCCATTCGTCACGCTGCCGCCAATTTGTGACACGAATTGCATCTCTATTCTCTAGCTCAATTCTCTGAAATTCCCAGAAAATCAACCGCCCTGAACCAAAAATTCTTAGCCCGCCAGCGCTTGCTCTTCGTTGTCGTAAATCTCAAAAATCTTTAGCAAACGCGAAAGCTGCAACACTTCACGCGCCCTGGTGCTCAATCCAAACAAGATAAAGCGCGAACCGACGTCCCGCGACGCTCTTAAGCCTTCGACCAAAGAGGCCACGCCGGAACTATCGATATACCGCACCT
>DATBYP010000378.1:0-8811 GCA_036513675.1 Candidatus Acidiferrum sp. | reverse complement strand
TCCCGAACGCAAGCGCGAAAGATGGCACCACCTACCGGGCGCTGTTCTGCGATTCCTGCGGAAAGAACTACAACAACGGCAACGTGAGAATGGCGAAAGAGCCCGTGCTGGTATAAGGAAGCCGGTTTAGAGGGCTAACTCCCGATTAGTTTGAATGCATAGGTCGAAGGAACGTGTGGTCCTTAGTGGTGGGCCTGGTCCGGCGTAGAATCTTGCTCATGCCGCCGGTGCTTCGCGCTTACGATCCGCAGGATTTTTCTGCGCTTTACCGGCTTGATCAGGCTTGCTTCCCTGCTGGGATTTCGTACTCGAAAACGACGCTGCGCTATTTTCTTTCGCTTCGTTCGGCGGACTGTCTTGTGGCTATGCACGACGCGCAGATCGCGGGATTCATCCTTACGGAGGAAAATCGGCCGCTGGCGCATGTCATCACGCTCGACGTTGCTGAGAAATTCCGGCGGGGCGGAATCGGTTCTGCTCTGCTGGGGGAAAGCGAACGGAATTTGGCGCTGCGCGGCGTGCGGCACATCTTGCTGGAAACGGCAGCGAACAATGAGGCGGGCGTTGCCTTCTGGCAGCGCCACGGCTATCGTATCGAAGCTACACTCAAGCGCTATTACCTGGGGCGGATTGACGCGTACGAAATGCGCAAGATTTTGGAGACCACGACGAACCAACGCACAGCAGATGAAAGAATTTAAGGAACGGCCCGGTAAGAGCTTTCTTCAGCGGCTGAAGCCGGTTGGCTGCTCGAGCTGATGTCGGAGCTAAAGCTCCGACCCCCAAGTGCTGTCTTCAGGGGCTAAAGCCCGCGGGTGTTGAGCGCTTCTACGCGGGGGCTGAAGCCCCCGCCTCCTAAGGAGAAAAGTTGAACGACTACTTGTTGTCTGTCCTGTTGGGCATCGTTGAAGGACTTACCGAATTTTTGCCGGTCAGCTCCACTGCGCATCTGCGCTTGACGGAGGCGCTTCTCCACATCGACCTGGCCAGCGGCTACTGGAAGATGTACACCATCGTGATTCAACTCGGCGCCATACTCGTTTTGCCCATCTACTTTCGCGAGCGCATTCGCAAATTTCTCTCGACTTTTCCGCGCGGCGAGCGCGGCGACCGCACGGCGCTCACGCATCCGCTTGGACTGACGATGATCGCGTTCGTGGTCACGGCGATTCCGTCGTTTCTGCTGACCAAAGTCATCGGCAAGCATCTTGAAAGCTTTTACATCATGGGGACTTCCCTGCTGGTGGGTGGGATCGTGATGTGGATCGTCGACGCTATGAACGGGCCCGCGGAAAAGGCCGGTACCAATACTCCGGGCAATGCCAGCGCTCCGGGCACTCGCATTCGCACTTGGCGCATGGAAGACATGAATTTGCTGCAGGCCATTTGGATCGGCGCTTGCCAAATCCTTTCCGCCGTTTTCCCCGGGACTTCGCGCTCGATGTCCACCATCACCGCGGGCCAACTTGCTGGCATGTCGCGCGCCGCTGCGCTGGAATTTTCCTTCTTCCTCTCCATGCCGACCATGGCCGTGGCGACCCTTTACCAACTGCTGAAATACGTAACGGGCAAGGATGAAGGTACGATTGGCGTCTCGCACATCGATTCCCACGGCTGGATTGTGTTGGCGATTGGCTTCATCGTGTCCTTTATTGTTGCGTACGCCGCGGTGGCTTGGTTTTTGGCTTGGGTGCGCAAGCATGGATTTGCGCCGTTCGCTGTGTATCGCATCCTCTTGGGGGCCCTAGTGCTTGCTTGGGCTTCGCATTGGATTGGGTGATTCGCTCGCTGTGCTCGCGGGGACGCCCTAAAGGTCGCCCCTACAACTTCATAACCTTCGCTGGGACGTATTGCTGTCACGAACATGGAGAGAACTATTTCTCGCGGGACACGATTCTCTGCTATATTTAAAACCGTTTTGGGGTTCCTCCGAACAGTGCGTTCTAGCGCCGGCGCACTCGTGGCACGACTCAGCCTTCCCCAAAAGCTGAGGCCCCAAACCTGAGGATTACTCCGTGCGCTTTCTAACTCCGACCGATAACAAGCGGCTCAACGAGCTGATCGGTTTCCTGTTCATGGTTTTGGCAGTGCTAATCGCGCTGTCCTTAATTTCCTATTCTCCGCACGACGTGGCCTTTAACGTCTCCGCGCCCCCTGCGGACGGTCCCCTGTCGCACAACTGGATCGGGCCGGTGGGCGCTTACGGAGCCGATCTTTTCTTCCAAGTGTTTGGATTTGCGGCCTTCCTGCTCCCCGCGGCCTTCCTTATTCTGGGATGGAAATGGTTTCGCAGCCGGACCCTAAATTCGCAACTGGCGACTCTTTTTGGTTACGTGCTGCTCCTGCTGTCGCTTCCTTCCCTGCTCTCGCTTTGGCATTTTCCCGAAGTCCGCGGCCTTCCCCCCGGCGGGATGCTCGGCTCGCTTGTCTCCGGCAGCCTGCAAGCCGGATTTAACTTCTGGGGCGCGAGCCTGATCGCGTTCGCGTTCTTTCTTACATCGCTTTTTATGACCACGAGTTTCTCTTTCGCCGGAACACACGCTTGGGCCAAGAGCACAAAAGGCCCGCTGGGCGCGGTGGAAAAGCTGGGCTTGTTGCAAAAGGCGCAGGCGCGCTGGTATGGCTGGCGCGATCGGCGCGAAAAAGACCGCATGCGGCGCCGACTGGAGGAGACGCGCATCTCCGGGCGTAAGCCGGTGAACCAGTTTGGAGCTGCCGCGGGAGCAACCGAGACGCAAAGCTCGATTCAGCTTGCCGACGAAAGCGATATTTTTGAAGCAGAAGAAAAGACCCGCGACTCGCGCAAACCTCCGATTCTGTTTCTTAATTCGGAGAAAAAAGAAAAAGCAAGTGTCAAGAAATCAGGCGAACCTAAGATTGCCAAAGGCAGCGCGAACTACAAGCTGCCCTCGATTTCGCTGCTTCGTGAAGGCGCGCGCAGCCAGAAGCTCGATGAAGACGAGCTGAAGATTCGTGCGCGCGCCATCGAAGACAAGTGCCTGGAATTTGATATTCAGGGGCGCGTCACGCAGATCAATCCCGGCCCGGTGGTCACCACGTTTGAGTTCAAGCCGGAAGCCGGCATCAAGTACAGCCGCATTATCGGGCTGACCGAAGATCTCTGCCTCGCACTGCAAGCTGAATCCATTTTGATCGAGCGCATTCCGGGCAAGTCCACCATCGGCATTGAAGTGCCGAATATCAATCGCCAGACGATTGCGCTGCGCGAAATTATCGAGTCGCCGGAATTCATCAACTCCCCGAGCAAACTAACGCTGGCGATGGGACGCGACCTGCACGGCCGCATGCGCGTGACCGACCTGGCCGCCATGCCGCATTTGCTCATCGCCGGCTCGACGGGCACTGGCAAGAGCGTGTTCATTAATTCGCTTATGATGTCCATCCTTTATAAGGCGAGCCCGGACGAAGTGAAGATGGTGCTCGTCGACCCCAAACGGCTCGAGCTGAATCTTTACGACAATATTCCGCATCTTATCGCGCCGGTGGTTACCGATCCCAAGATTGCCTCGAACGTTTTGCGCAACGCTACGCGGGAAATGGAGAATCGCCTGAAGCTGCTGGCGCAGCGCGGCGTGCGCAACATCGACCAGTACAACCGCACGTTTCAGAAGACGCAGTCGTTGTCTCTGTTCGACAACGTGGAAGAGAGCGAGCACAAGCCGCTTCCCTACCTCGTGATTGTCATCGACGAATTGGCCGACCTTATGATGGTCGACACGAATAATGTGGAGGAGTCGATTACACGCCTGGCGCAAATGGCTCGCGCGGTCGGCATTCACTTGATTCTTGCCACGCAGCGGCCGTCGGTTGACGTCATCACCGGATTGATCAAAGCTAACTTCCCTGCCCGCATTTCTTTCCGCGTAGCCAGCAAAGTGGACTCCCGCACCATTCTCGATTCTAACGGCTCTGAATCGCTGCTTGGCAAGGGCGACATGCTGTATCTGCCGGCCGGCTCCGCGCGCCTGCACCGCATTCACGGCCCGCTAGTCAGCGAAGACGAAATTACCGCGGTCTGCGATTTCTGGCGCGAGCAAGCGCAAGCAAAGTACAACGAAGAGCTGCTGGCGGCGCCGAAAGACGAAAGCGGCGCGGCGGGTGACGACACCGTCGGCGAGGGCGAAGCAGCCGAGGAGGTGGACGATGATTTGTATCAAGATGCGGTGCGCGTGGTTTGCGAAATGGGCCGCGCTTCCACGTCCACATTGCAGCGCCGTTTGCGCATCGGCTACGGCCGCGCCGCGCGCCTGATCGACCTCATGGAAAAAGACGGCATCGTCGGCCCACCCGATGGCACCAAGCCCCGCGAAGTCCTAAAGGGTCGTAACTGGATGAAAGAATTCGACGACACTCAGGCGTAGCGACAAGGTGAAGACCAAAATCTGCGGACCGGCGCGAGATTTGACACAATTTGCGCGCACCCCTAAAATTGACAGACTCATGCGTGCCGGGGTAGCTCACTGGTAGAGCGCCGCCCTGAAAAGGCGGGCGTAGCCAGTTCGATTCTGGCCCCCGGCACCATTGTATCAGCCACACCTCCGAGCAGATCCCAGGACCCCGAGGCGATGTAGGTTTTCCCTTTCGGCGTCAGCGCGATTTTCTGTACGTGTTTCGCTCTCCACGCGCACCGTTTGCGGCTCTCCATTCAATAGGCGCTGCAAATCCTTGAGGCGGGTTTCGACAAACCGTCGGGTACCACGCAGTTGTAACCTGACGGTTTCCGGTCGAGAACTTGCGAGCTGTCCGTTCAGTTCTTCGCTCTCCTCCTCCATCGCCACAATTCTTGCCATGATAGAAGGTGACGGCTGCCCGCCGGCAATCGCGTCCGTGCAGTTCCGGATCTGCTTTTGGATCACCGCGAGTGACAAGGAAATCCACCATCTGCAAGGACGTGTTCGAGATGGTAGCGACCGTGTTTCGCTTGAGTACGGAAATGGGATAAGCGTAGGTGTAATATAGT
Organism: Candidatus Acidiferrum sp.; assembly: GCA_036513675.1. GTDB lineage: Bacteria > Acidobacteriota > Terriglobia > Acidiferrales > UBA7541 > Acidiferrum. The sequence continues at coordinate 3,830 of DATBYP010000378.1, read as the reverse complement.
GGCGAACTGCAAGGTCGCAGCCCGTAGAGAGCCCCGGGGAGAGTAAGTGGTGCTGACTCAGCGCGGTCGACGACGGATATCGCTGCTCGCGAGAGGCGTTTCCTACTTGCTTGGGGGATCGCTCTGCCTGGGCCTCTTCGCTGCTGGTCGGTCTGGCGAAGCAAAGCCGGCTCCTGTTCCCGAAGAAAACTCCAAAAAGCTCTCCTTTAATGACGCCATCCAACCAATTTTGTCGGAAAACTGTTATGCCTGCCATGGTCCGGATCCGGGAGGGCGGAAAGCGGGCCTGCGGCTGGACCGCGGAGAATTTGCGTTTGCGCCGCATCAGGATTCTCACGAGAAGTATGAGCCGGCAATTATTCCCGGCAACCCGGACAAAAGTCCGCTGGTCCGCCGGATCGAAAATAAGAATGCGAAGGATCGCATGCCGCCACCGGAGGCGCACAAGACGTTAAAGCCGGAGCAGATCGCGCTGCTGAGAGAGTGGGTGAAGCAGGGGGCGCAGTACGAGGAGCTCTGGTCATTCCTTCCGCCAAAGCATCACGCGATTCCCGCGGTAACGCACGGTGAGTGGGTGCGGAACGGAATTGACAACTTCGTGTTGGCGCGGCTGGAAAAAGAAGGATTGACACCTTCTCCTGAAGCGGACCGGCGGAGCTTGATCCGGCGGGTGACCTATGACTTGACAGGGTTGCCGCCGACCCCGGAAGAAGTGGAAGCGTTCGTGGCCAATTCCGCGCCCGACGCGTATGAGAAGGTTGTCGAGCGGTTGCTGTCCAGCCCTCGCTACGGGGAGCATCGAGCGCACTACTGGCTGGACGTAGCTCGGTATGGCGACACGCACGGCCTGCATCTGGATAATTTCAGGAGTATCTGGGCGTATCGCGACTATGTGATCCAGGCGTACAACCAGAACAAACCTTTTGATCAGTTTGTGCGGGAGCAACTAGCCGGGGACATGCTACCGGTGAAAACGCTTGATACCTTGACGGCCTCGGCATACTTGCGCGCCGGGATCAGCAGCGGTGAAGGCGGCACGCTGATTGAAGAGTCGCGGGTCAACAACAAGAGGGAGCGGACGGAGGCATATGGCGCAGCATTTCTTGGGTTAACGGTGGGCTGCGCAAACTGCCATGACCACAAGTTTGACCCCATCACGCAAGAAGATTTCTATCGGCTGACGGCCTTCTTTAACAATTTGACGGAAATCCCGTCGAACGATGATCGTAATGACTGGCCGCCTTTTCTCCGGCTGCCGAAAACAGAGAGCCGCGAAGGTTACGAGCAAGTCCTGGCGAAACGCTCAGAACTCGAGCGGCAACGGACGGTTCGCCTCGAACAAGCGCGCGAACTGATTGCTGCGTGGATTGGCAAGCCGGAGCGCAGTGCAATAGCAGTTCCTGTAAGTTCGGAAGAACTCGCAGTGCGGTTACGCTTTGACGAGCAAAAGGGATCGACGTTCGTTGATTCAGCGCCAGGCACGTCGCAAAAGCGCATCTCGGCGACGGGAGCGCCGGTAGTCTGGGGCGAAGGCACCTGGTTCTGGCCGTACATGCGGATGGAAATCAGCACCAAACTGGAATTGCCGAATGTCGGTGAGGTCGAGGCAAATCAGCCGTTCAGCGTGGGCACGTGGCTGCGACCCAACCTGCGACCGCTCGAATACAAAGACGAAGAAAAGCCCACGGGAGTCATTCTGTCCGCCGCGGATGCCGGGCAAAAGCAGCTGGGCTGGCAACTGAGAGTGAGCAAGGGCAAGCTCGGCTTCGTTCTGGCGCACGAGATGCCGGAAAACGCTATTCAGGTGGAGACAAAGCAGAGAGTGCTAACGGAGGGCCGCTGGAGTCACGTACTGGCTACTTATGACGGCTCGGGGAAGGCCGCGGGAGTCACGCTGTATGTCGATGGACGACCGCAGGAGTTGGCCGTCGGCAAGGATTCTCTGCAGGGAAGCACGCATAGCAGCGCTCCGCTGGAATTTGGGCGAACGTATCCGGACGCGGATCCATTGCGCCAGTCCGCCTTCCAGGATTTCCGGCTCTTCCAACGTGCACTCTCAGCGGGAGAAGCGGCACGACTTCCCATCGAGGATTATGTGGCGGAGATCGTGCAGAAACCTATGTCGGGCTGGTCGGAGGACGAATTTCATACGGTTAGTGAGTTTTACTTTGCGCAACGCGATGAAGCGACACAAAAGCTCAACGCCCAGATCGCGCCGTTGAATGAAGAACTTGATCGACTTTCGAAAGATGGGCCTATCACTCTGGTAAGCGAAGAAGGGCCGGGGCTAGCCTATGCAGACGTACTTACTCGTGGAGCGTTCGGGGCGCGGAAGGAGCGCGTGAGGCCCGGAGTGCCGCACTTTTTGCCCGGGCTTCCTGCGAACGCGCCGCTTGACCGGAGGGGCCTGGCGGAGTGGACTGTCAGCGCCGCAAATCCACTGACGGCCAGGGTGACCGTCAATCGGATGTGGTCGGAGATATTTGGCACGGGCCTGGTGGAGACCACAGAGGATTTCGGAGTGATGGGCGGGCGGCCCAGCCATCCGGAACTGCTTGATTGGCTGGCGCTGGATTTTCGCGAGAACGGCTGGGACGTGAAACGATTTTACAAGCAGTTGGTGCTGTCCGCGGCCTACCTGCAATCCGCACGGGTTACTCCACAATTGCTCGAAATCGATCCGAAGAACCGCCTGCTGGCGCGCGGCCCGCGTTATCGAATGGATGGCGAGATGCTTCGTGACACAGCGCTGGCCACCAGCGGTCTGCTGGTAGAGAAAATTGGGGGCCCCAGCGTAAAACCCTATCAGCCTGGTGGGGTGTGGGAAGCAGGAAGCCACCAAGGCAGCGACACAAAAGCCTATACGCAAGACCATGGCGAGGCTTTGTACCGACGCAGCCTTTACACTTTTTGGAAACGAATGGCAACGATGCCCGATATGGATGCACTGGATGTGCCCGTGCGTGACGCCGCGTGCACCCGCCGCCAACGCACCGACACTCCCCTGCAAGCTTTGGTCTTGATGAACGATCCGCAATGGCTGGAAGCTTCGCGGCGTCTGGCGGAGCGCGTGATACGTCAATCGCCCGAGACCGGTGCGCGGCTCAATTATCTTGGCGAAGTGCTGCTCGCTCGTCCGTGGGAAGCGCGAGAAAAGTCGGTCCTTGAAAATGCGTTGACGAAGTTTCAGAGTGCCTATGCGCAAGATAAGTCCGGGGCAGAGGAAGTTCTGAAGGTGGGCGAAAGCAGCCGGGACAGCGGGATTCGTGCGGATGAACTGGCTTCGTGGATGCTGGTAGCCAGCGCGGCGATGAACCTCGATGCGGTGTTAAACAAATGAGTGTTAAACAAATCAGTGTGAAACAAATGAGTTCGAGTACTCACGACGACTGCGGTAGCTGTAGTGATCATGGGGGCGGTGGTCCCACCGTTTACGACCTTCCGATCCCGCTCGAACTTCGTGAGGAATGGCGGCGGCTGGCAACGCGGAGACATTTCCTCGGCAGCATGGGCAAGACGCTTGGCTGGGCAAGCCTTTGCACTTTGTTTGGCGGCGCTCTGACCCCGCGAGCAGCCCGCGCGGCAAGCGAGTCACCGACAATTTCGCCAGGGCATTACGTGCCGGACTTTGCGCCAAGGGCCAAGCGCGCGATCTATCTTTTTATGTCTGGTGCGCCCCCGCAGATGGATTTATGGGACTACAAGCCGGGGCTTGCGGCTCTTTATGATAAAGATCTTCCAGATTCCGTGCGAGGCACGCAGGCGCTGACGGGCATGACCGCTGGCCAGGCGCGTTTTCCGATTGCGCCATCGCATTGGGGTTTCACTCG
>DATBYP010000377.1:0-4545 GCA_036513675.1 Candidatus Acidiferrum sp. | reverse complement strand
CTGCGCATGCGTGCGGCCGCGTCAAACTCCATCAGCGCGCTCATCACCAGCCGGTCCTCGCGCGGCTTCAGCGAGCACATGCCGTTCGAAAGCGCCTCCGGCAGCATCGGCACCGCGCGATCCGGAAAATACACGGACGTCCCGCGCAGCCGCGCCTCCCCATCCAGCGCCGTCAGCGTTCGTACGTAATGCGCCACGTCCGCAATGTGTACCTGCAAGTGCCAGCCGCCGTCCGCCCGCCGCTCGACGTAAACCGCATCGTCAAAATCGCGCGCCGTCTCTCCGTCAATCGTCACGATTGGCAAGTGTCTAAAATCTTCTCGCTTCTCCAGTTCCGCTTCCTGCACAGGCAGCGCGCGCTGTTCGGCCTCCTTCATCACTTCCGCGGGAAACACATGCGGCAAATGGTGCTTGCGAATAATAATTTCCGTATCGACGCCGATCTCGCCCGGCCGCCCCAGAATCTCGATCACCCGCCCGGTAGGCGCTGCCCCTCCACGCGGATAACGCACCACTTCGACGTTCACCACCGCGCCATCCAGCTCCTCCAGCCGCGGAATGCGTCGCCCCTTCAGGCTTCGCTCATCCGCGCCGCTGAAACCAAGCTTCTTCGCCAGCCCCGGCGTCAGCTCCATTCCAGGCGGGATCTCGATCGCATGTTGCATGCGCGCGTCGTACGGCAGCACTGTATTCCCGCGCGAACCATAGCGAAACAACCCCACGAGCGTAGGGTGCGCACGCCCGAGCACCCGAATGATTCGCCCTTCCGCACGTTGGGCATCGCCCGATCCGCTCACTCGCTGGATTTTCACCAGCACGGAATCGCCGTGCATCGCATCCTCGATGCCGTCGCGCGGTATGAATACATCGCGATCCAGCCATTCCACCGGCGGATTGGGCACGACGAATCCATATCCGTCGTGATGCAACACCAATCGGCCTTTAATTTCGTTGCGGGTTGCAATGCCGCCGCCGTCGCGAGCGGTCGTGGCGCGCTCATCCGCGGTTCCCGTCGCCGACGGCGAACTCCTCGCGGCCCCGCGCGTCGGCTGACCGTCGCCACCACGCTCCTCCCGCCGGCCCGCGAGCCGGTAGCGTCCTCCCGGCACCTCCTCAATGGCGCGCCGCTTTTTGAGCGTGCCCAACATTTTGTGCAGGGCGTGGCGATCCGTCCGGCGCATGTGCAGACCCGCGGCAATCTCGTCGGTGGAGGCAGGATCTCGCCTAACTTGCAGAAATCTAAGGATGTTATCGGAACTCAAGTGTGTGGGGCGCGGCATAGGAGGGTAGTCCAGCGGTCAGAGTGTTGGCTTGCCTCACGATTCTACTCAACTTTTTTCGACCCCGCATGAAACTTTTTTGGCGCCGCCGGGGTTTCATACGCAGGCCAACACACAACCGGCTGGCCGCCCTCCGTCAGGCTAGCCGGCATTTCCCGGAAACGGGAAAACTAAGGGAGGCGGGAAGACCTGGCCCGCCTCCCTTTTTCTTCTCTGTGAACTCGCTTCGTCTCCGCCGCCTCTGCTCTTCTCTCTGCGTTAATTCCTTTTCTTTGTTCTGCTAGCGCGCAACGCTGCTCAAAAACGGATAGTGGCTCGCCACCCCCATAAAAAACAGCATCGGAAATGAAAGCCACAAAGACGTTCGCGCCGTAAGAAATGTCCATCGCATCATGCGTTCCGCTTCCGCAGGCAAGGGCGTCCCCTGCTCCGCCGCCGCACGCGTCCACGCAATCAACCGCTTCTGCGCGCGCCAAACCACGCCCCAAGTATTCAACAGCATCACCAATCCCAACCCGCCTCCGACGCTGATCGCCAGGTGCCCATTCGACACATGCTCGCCGCCATTTAGCGCCATTACCATCCAGGAAGCCGCAATCACAATCGCGCCAATGCCTATCGCCCGAACCCACACCGAATCGCGAATTCCCTTCGCTGGCAGCTGCAAGTAATAGATCCCCTCGTACGCCACCGTCCACACCAGCACCCACCAACCAAACCAACGCAGCGCCAGTCCCGGATTCCCCGAATTCCGCGCATCTGTGATCAGCAACGAAAAAAAGTAGCGCATGCCCACAATCACGGTCACCAGCGCCGACCACCGGAACCACGCCATCGCCCGCGACATCAACACCGGATACACTTTCACGCGCACACCCGGCTCCAGCGCCTTCATCGAAGGTGTGCCCACCAAATTGAAGAAGTACAGCAGTCCAATCCAAATGATTCCAAAAATAAAGTGCAGCCACCGCAGCGCCATCAACTCGTTCGCCGCCGCGTCGCTCAAAAAACTGAAATGCGGTTTCCATCCGAGGAACGACGCCAGCAGCCACAAGCACATAGCGAGCCTCCGATACTCTCCGCTACAAAATACAGATCGCCGCTACAGATAGTTGACGTGAATTTTCAAATCGAGCCGCCCGCCCCCATACTGAAAAGCAGCCGCGCTGAACTTAGGCGGCCCCATGTGCCCTTTCGCGTCATTCGAAGCCCCCACTCCCTCGCGCGGCATGCCAATGAAATTCGTGTCCAGCTTGCCATTCGAGTTCTCGTCATGCACCACCGAAACCGCGTAGGTCCCGGGCGCGACTCCCGTGAATTCGCAGACCGCCTGCCGCTCCGCAATCTTAGCGGTCAGCCGCGCAACCGCCTTGTCCGCCTTCTTAGGGAAAGCATCTGCTTGCGCCGAAGAGTACAGCGCGCACAGCATCTGCCCTTTGTCGTTCCGCAGCCCGCTAATCTCAACGTGGATGACATTTTCCGACGGCGCCGGCGTCTGCCCCAAGGCGCCCAAAGCCGTAACCAGCGCACTTGCCAAACAAACCGCTGTCCAGCCTGCAAGCATGCGCATCATCATCCCTCCCGTTCTTCCTTCTGTCCATAAACAACGCTGTCAGGTGCTCCTCTGAAACGCGGAGAGTGTGCACTTGAGGACAGACTATCCGTCCAATTCCTGCAACGATTAGAGGCTGTTTTTCGGTGAAGCAGCCCCTTCAAGAGTGACGACAACCACAATGGTGGCGTAGTGCCCATGTACCCGTCTACGAGAGGCGCGGATGCGAAATTCGAAAGTTGCCGTTCCACGACGTACCCCTATCTTGATGAAAGCTCTTGGCCCAAGTCTTGTCATAGCGTGGCTGCTCATCGTATGGAAACCCGAGGCACGCGCTGTTCCGAGTTACTCGCGGCAGACTGGGCTTTCTTGTGCGACGTGCCATTTCGCTCCCCCCGAGCTGACCGCCTTCGGACGAAAATTCAAGCTCGAGGGATACACGTTTACGACAAAGGCTGAAGTGACTGACGAGAAAAAAGGTCACAATGCAGCGCTGCACCTGCTCGAGGTTTTTCCTCTCTCGGTGGTATTCGACACTACCTTCACCGCCACAAAATCACCTCAGCCTGGCACACAGAATGGCAACTTTCAATTTCCGCAAGACGTTTCCCTGTTTCTTGCCGGCGCATGGGGGAGTCACGTAGGCAGTTTTGTGCAAGTGACTTACACGGTGAAGGATAATCACTTTGGATGGGACAACACCGACGTCCGCTATGCCAACAAGGAACACGAACTGTTCGGAAAATCCCTCACTTGGGGGATAACGTTCAATAACAACCCGACCGTCGAGGATCTTTGGCACAGTACTCCGGCGTGGGGATTCCCGTTCACCTCGTCTAACGTCTCCCCGACACCTACTGCGAAGGCCATTATCAACGGTGCTCTCGCCCAAGATGTAGCCGGCATCGGCGGATACGCGATGTGGAACGAGCACTTCTACTTCGCAGGCACGGTCTACCGTAGCCAGCATCTCGGCGGACCTGAACCCAATCCCGGATTGTTATTCCCATTCAATATCCGGGGCTTTGCTCCCTACTGGCGCCTGGCCTGGGAAACTTCCACGAAAAATAATAACCTCGAAATCGGCACGTATGGAATACACGCCAAGACCTCTCCCTTTGCTATCACCGGTTTGACCGACAGCCACACGGACTGGGCTGTTGACTTTCAATACGACCGCACGATCCCACAATTCAATAACGACGTTCTGTCATTTCGCGGCACCTATATACGCGAGAACTCATCCCTCGGGGCTACTTTCGCTGCGGGCGGAGCGGCACAGCCAGGCCAACATCTCAACACTCTGCAAGGCAACGCCGAATACCATTACGGAACGAAACTTTCCGGGACGATCGGCTTGTTTCACGTCACCGGAACGACGGACCCGCTACTTTTTCCGCCTGCTCCCGTTGTTGGCAGCGCTACCGGAGATCCCCGCAGTAACGGCTACATTCTGAATGTTTCATGGTGGCCTGAGCAAAACATCGATCTTGCCGTACAGTACACCGGCTTCACGCGATTCAATGGCGGGGGAACAAATTACGATGGGACGGGGCGCAATGCGGGAGCGAATAACGCCGTCTTCCTGCTCGGAAGGTTTGTCTTCTGATCGAAACACAAGCACTCAGATCAGGGCTGCGCACGCACTTACGGTGATTTTCGGCGGAACCTAGTGAATCAAGCAATGGAGAACACATGCGACGAATCTTTCTT
>DATBYP010000376.1:0-17749 GCA_036513675.1 Candidatus Acidiferrum sp. | reverse complement strand
GCGAACGATGGAGTTTCGCTAGGACTTTTTTCTTTCGATCTTTAAGGGGATCACAATTTCTTTTTTGTTATCGAAGCTGGAGACGGTTCGAGTTGCGGATTTCGCGCCATCTTTTTCGGCGTGGATTTCATAGTCGACATTGGGATCGAGGCCGCTGAAACGGTAATTGCCTTCCTCATCGGCGATGTAGCTGCGCACTGCGTTCGTGCGCGTGTTCTTCAAGAAAACCACGGCCGAGGGCACCAGAGCTTCGGAGGACTTGTCGACCACAACGCCGCGAACTGTGCGAAGCTGCGCTTCGTGCTTGGCGTCCTGGGCCATGCTCTCGCAGACGCTCACGGATAAAGCAAAAGCCATAAATAGCAAGCGAAGTCCTGGCCTCATCATTTTCCTCTCTTGGCCGATTCCATGCGGAAAACCACATTGTTCTCCGCGGAGCCATTCCGAGCGTCGATGGTCCTAGCCTGGTCCGCGAAGCCCTTAGCGTGCACTACCATCTCATACTGAATGCCCTGAGGCACGCGAATCGCGAATTCGCCGCGCGAATTGCTGCGGTCCTCCCAGCGAAATTTCTTTTCGCCCGAGCGGCGGATCCGGAGTTGCACTCCCGGAAAGGAAAGAGCCTTTTCAGTGAAGACGGTTCCGCGAATCAAAAAGTCATTGGCATGGCTGTATTTCTGCTTGCCATTTTTTGAAGACGACGAGGATTGCGGCTGGGAAGCTGGCACATCTTGCTGAGCTGGCGCCTGGGAAGCGGCAAATGGAACCAGCAGCGCCGCAGCCCACAAGGCAACGACACACCGAACATGCATGGTTCCGCTCCTTAAAGGTTTAGATGGTGGCAGGTAGGAAAGGAGATGCCAGAGATAATCGGGATTCTCGCCCAGACGGAATTACTCTTCGTCCTCTTCCTCATCGTCGTTGTCTTCCTCCTCGGGAAGGTCGCCATTTTCCGCAATCTCCTCCTCCTCGTCTTCTTCGTCTTCGTCGTCATCATCATCTTCGGAAATTATGTTCAGATGGACGGGATGGATTTGCGAGACTTCCAGTTCAGACTCGCACTCTGGGCAACTGAGAATCTCGCCTTCTTCGACTTCGTCTTCGTCGACGTCGATCTCGGCGGAACATTCAGGGCAGCGGATCACGGATTCCATCCTCCGTACGTGATTCAAACGGTCGGCGCCGCTAAGACCGCGAGCACCACTGTCGAGCGTATTATATACCGGCGTGAAGTCAACCCCATCCGGGCGGTCTGCAGTGATGTAGTGAAGCTTGGGGAAACAGGTATACACCTTATAAATGGCGTCCTCGCGGGAGTATCCGGCACGGCCGATGGTCGGCGTCGGCGGCGTGATTATCGATCAAGGGCGCGCGCTGCTGATCCGGCGCGGGAGCGAGCCACTGCTTGGGGAATGGTCTATTCCCGGAGGAATGTTAGAGCTCGGCGAGACATTGGAGCAGGGCGTGGCGCGGGAGCTGTTGGAAGAGACAGGTCTCAGCGTACGTGTAATCGAACTGATAGAAGTATTCGATCGAATTTACCTCGAGAGCATGGCGGGCGCGAACGAAGGGAAAAAGGGCCCGCGATTCCATTATGTGATCGTCGACTATCTGTGTGAACGGGTTGGAGGCCAGGCTGTCGCGGGCAGCGACGTCACGGAGGTAGTGTTCGCGAGCGAACAGGAGCTAGGCAACTACAACCTCACTGAAACGGCGACGCGGATCCTGAAGAAAGCCTTTGCAATGGAACGCCAGCGGCGCCGGTGACAGCGGAATCCGGACGGGACGACCGACACGTCTATTGGGCCTTGGTGATTTCAATGCTGCCATTCGAATCATTTAGCTGCAGCTGGCAGCCGCCGGAACCAATCGTGCCATTCAGCGAGTCGGTGCCCAGATTTCCGGTCGCGCTGATTGGTAGCTCGCTCGATATGCGGCCGAACGACGTACGCGCACTGACGTTATAGCCGACGCCCCCTGGGATGCCGACGCGTATGGAGGAAAACGAAGTCTTCAGCGAAATGTCTCGGCAACCGGTCGCCGGGCGGGCAGCGGCCACGGAAATCCCGCCGTTCTGATTGTTCACCGTGATCCTTCCCCCGATCAACTCGAGGTTCACGCCTGCAAAGGACGTGGTCACCGTAGCGTCGCCCTTGATGTTGCGCGCCGTGACCGAACCATTTGTGTTTTCCACGATGAGATTGCCGCTAACGCGTTCCGCGGAAACGCTGCCGAAGCTGGTCTTGGCAAACGTATCGCCGCCAATGTCGGTAAGCGTGATGCTGCCGTTCCCGGTGATCGCGCGGATGCCTTTGGACACGTCTGAAGCCTCAATCGCGCCGAAAGACGACTTCAGCTCGACGCTGCCGTGGGCTGAGCGCAGCGTGATCTTTCCGTTGGAAGTTTCCGCATTCAGAGCGCCGGCGATATTGCTCAATTCGAGGTTGCCGAACGAATCTCGAATCGTAACGATACTTCCCGAAAGCGAACTGCCGGACACACGACCGTTGTTCGTGGTGCAATTCACGCGGCCTTTGACATCAGAAAATGTCACGTTCCCAAAGCTGTCCGCGATGTCCGCAGCTCCGCCGATGCCCGACACATCGATGTTCCCGTTGTTGTCATGAACAATCAGGTCTCCGCGGATGTTGCGAGCCTCGACACTGCCGAAAGAATTGATAATGTTCGCAGAGCCGGCGTCCAAGAGATTGACTGCTCCGTTTGCGCCAGTAATGTTGGCTGTGCCTTGAATCCCGCGAACCGTAATGCTTCCGAAGCGATTGCGCACCTCGAGCGATCCCTTCACTTCAGACACCTGCACGGAACCATTGTTGTCCGTGATGTAGACGTTTCCAGCAGCGCCGCCGACTTCGATGCTGCCAAAGGAATTGCCCAGCCGCGCCGCCCCCGCATCGCGCACGGTGACAGAGCCGTGACTGTTCTCTATTTCTGCCGCTCCGCGGATTCCGGCGGCATCGACACTGCCAAAAGCGTTTCGGACGTTTAATGCCGCGTCGGACGGCATGCCAATGTCATAACTCACCGACCACGAAGAACTCTTGCTGGTATGGAACCAGCGCTTCTCTTCACTGGGATAGATGGTCTTGATGCGCACGCCTTCCGCGGTCTGCTGCACATCGATTTGGATTTTCTGCGCGAACGACTCGGCTTCCTCTCGCGAACTTGCCTGCGCGCGAATGGATGCGGAAATCTTGACTTCGCGCCCGGCCTCGGCGTGGAGCTTGATCTCGCCAAACTTATGGTCGATCCAAACAGACTGGCCGCCGCCAAGAGAAACAGTTTTATGGAAATCTCGCGTCACCTGTTCCTGCCCGGGAGTTGACGCTGCCGCAACACGCCCGGCTGCAAACATAAGCAGGGTGAGCTCGCAAAGCAGCACGCAAGCACGGCCCGTACCCCATGACACGCTTCTTCGAGTTTTTCCCGCAGGGCCGGTCATCGCTTTTCCTCCAGAATCTCTTCAAGCGTGCGCTGTTTTTCCTGATACATCGCGAGCAATTGATAACGCAGGTGCGCGTTCGATGGGTTTTGACCGGTCTGCGATCGCAGATCATCTATCGCGCTGTCGAGCAGCTGCAGCTTTTCGCGATAGCTGGCTGTCAGCGGTGTGCCGGGATTTTGCAATTGAGGCTTGGCCTCGATGGCCAGCTTGTCGATGGCTTGAACATAGGCGGACTCCGCGCGCTCCACATCCGTCAGTGCTCTGCTCTTCAACAAGGGCGACTGCGTCGTATCCCTTCTCGGCCTTGTGAGCCAGGCTGCGGAAACCAGCAACAGAAGCACGAACGCGGACGCCGCGGCCGTTTGCCAAGAAACCGTGAAGCTCGAAAATAGCCGATGCAAATCCCAGCGGCGCTTCCCGCGCCCGGCTTCTTCCGCTAGAGAATGGCGGATCCGTTGCCACAGTGCTGGATTGTCCGAATAGTCGCGCAGTTCGCTGGCCGCCGCGCTCAGGGATTTCCAGGAGCGAAGCTCTTCGCCGCATACTGCGCAAGTCGCGGCGTGGCCCTCAAGTGCGGCCCACTCCGCCGCGCTGCCGTCTTCGAGGATTCGATCGCGATCTTTACAGGTTACATTCATCAAGGTCACCGTGCTCCCGCGGCATCACGGGCGCGAGGAGGCTCCAACATCTGGCGAAGGGTTTTCTTCGCTTGAAAAAGCGTGTTCTTCGAAGCGGTTTCCGTAATTTCCAACATTTCGGAGATTTCCGCGTGGCGGAAGCCCTCCACTTCGTACAGCAAGAAGACATCGCGCTGATGGCGCGTCAGCTTGGCGACGGCACGTTCCAGCGCCAGTCGTAGCGAGGGATGGGTGACAGCCGCGCGAGGTTCTGGGCGCGGAGCCGCATCCTCATGTTGTTGCTCTTCCTCTGCGGACACTTCTCTCTTGCGTAGGCGGCTGCGGCGCGCGTCATAGCAGGTATTCACCAGGATGCGAAATGTCCAGGTAACGAAACTTGATTGCCCGCGAAAACTGGCGACACTGCGCTGAACCTTCAGAAAAGTCTCTTGCACCGCGTCTTCGGCGTCCGTGGAGCTGCCAAGAATATTGCGGGCAAGGTTCTTCATCCGCGCGCCATGCAGTGAATACAGACGCTCGTAGGCATGCAGATCGCCGGACCGGCAGCCATCGGCCAGCGCCGCGTCCTCTGTTCGGTTTGCCTCCGCCCCGCGCTCAGAAGCGGCGATTTGCTCACGGAAAGGTTCCACTCGCCTCTCCTGTTGCGCTACGGAAGGGATTTTAGTCTCCCAAGGCAGCGCAAGCCCCATAATTCCCATGCGATGCTCCTGGGAGTAGAGACGACCGAGAAGGGCCAAATGTCAGGGTATAGGCTGCATGGATGGACACCGGGATCCATTCCAGGGTCCAGTAACTTACTGATTGTGCGTGACTTACGGTGCGAAGCCGAAGATACGGCGTAGAGGAATTTAGCCGGCTATAGCGTCCGGCAGAGCACCACGGGTACGCTCACGGTGGTCGAACTCGCGGAGGGCCACTTGCAAGTCCTCAACAGTAAAATCCGGCCAGCGCTTCGTCGTGAAAATGAACTCTGCAAAAGCGCATTCCCACAAAAGAAAATCAGACAGCCTCTGTTCTCCACCGGTCCGGATCAAGAGGTCGACATCCGTCGAGCCGCCGCGCAAAACTTCCGAGAGGACGTCGCTGAATGAATCGGGCGAGAGCTTCGTCACTTTGTAAAAGCGGCATGCAGCGTGAAAGATGGCCTCGCGCGCGGAATAATCGACTGCCATGCGCAGGTGCAAACGCGTGCCATTTGCAGTAACCGCTTCCGAATCTGCAATGGCTTCGCGCAGCGTCGCCGGCATACGGTCGCGGCGCCCGATGATGCTCAGGCGCACCCCTTCGTCGATGCAGTTCGACGTTTCGGTCAGAAGATATTCGTGCAGCAAACGCAGGATGCCTTCGACTTCGGCCGGAGGGCGCTTCCAATTCGCGGAAGATAGCGCAAACAGCGTGAGCGTGCGGATGCCCAGCCCGGGAGCCGCAGCAATGACGCGGCGTGCCGTTTGCGCACCGGCACGGTGCCCGGCGGAGCGGGGCAGGCCACGCGAGATGGCCCAGCGGCCGTTGCCATCCGAAATGATGGCTACGTGTAGACCGCGTCTCGGAGCGGCCTCCTGGGGAATTACAACAGGTTGTTGCAGGACAATAGGCGACATCTGCATGTTCTCTCTCCGCCGCTGCTGAGCGTGTGTATTGTTGCAAACCACTCTGTATTACAAAGTTCCCTGACAAAAAAATTTTGCCTTCTAACCCTCCCGCGTCGCGCGGATCAGCGCCTCCATATGGTCCAAATAGCGCTCCAGCGCCTTCCGCCCCGCCGCCGCAAGCCGATACTCCGTTTTAGGCAGCCGCCCGTCAAAGGATTTCGCGCACACGATGTAATCGGCTTCCTCCAGCTTGCGCGCGTGAACGCTTAAGTTGCCGTCCGTAGTCTTCAGCATGGCCTTCAACTCGTTGAAAGTCAGCGAGCGGTTAACTGCCAGGGCGCTGACAATGCCCAATCTCACGCGCTCATGAATCAGGCGGTCCAGATTCGCCGGCACCGGTTCCCGCGAGTGCGCGTGCTCGGCAGGCTGCGCGCCTTCGCGCGACCGATGATACCGTTCGTCTCGTGCTGTTGATCCCTTAGCCATACAGAAAATCCTTTTCGACCGCGGCTATCCTCCGTGGTTCCGCGCGATCCACAAACCGAAGCCAATCTGCAAAAAGCCAAACCCTACGCCCATGAACGCGTCTCCCCAATTGGACGGCGCGAACAGCGCGATCGCTCCCAACCCCATAAGAGCCAGTCCCATCACCGGAACGACGCGCACGGAGAAGGCGCCTCCGGTCACAATAGCTGTCCCGTATAGAAGCAGCCAGACCCCCGGTAGTGCGGAGAATACGCCAGCTTGAAACAATGCGAACGTCAGCAGGCCCCCGACTATGATTGGCGGCGTAAAGCTGAGAAGAAATTTGCGGCCAGGCCCGGAAAGCAGCCTGGCGCTTCCACGATGGGCTTTGGTAGCGGCCGAAGAAGCGGCAATGGCCACCGCCACAAACGCCTCGACGAGCCAAACGGTCAGCCATGCCCGTGGGGAACTTTGATGTGAGGCTGCCCACGCCGCGCCGATTGCCGTCAATCCCATCGCTACCCCGCCCCAACCAGGGACGGCGGTAAATTCGGCGGCGCGCTCCATCGTTTCGCGGATGTAACGCAGATGGTCGGCGGCGCGCGCATCGATCGGGATCGGTTCGCGTTGAGGAGCGCGGAGAGGACTCACGAAAGCCATGTGCTGGAAAATAGCAACAACTGTTACGCCTGTCAAGTACTTTGTATCATAAAGTTGGCCCGTTTTCAGTCCGCTGCCCTGGCCATTGAGTGCTGCCTGCGCGGATACCGGCCCATCAGCGTGTTCCACCGGATGATGAAAATGTCCAGAAACATCTGTATGCTGTCGCGCCACATGCTCACCTTCGTGGCCGGCGAATGCGCCCACCGTACGGGAATCTCAACCGAGCGCAGCCCGTGATGACGCGCAAGGTACAGAAGCTCCGGATCAAAGCCGAAGCGTTCAATGCGCTGCTGCTGAAAAATCACACGGCAAGGTTCGCTGCGAAAGGCCTTGAACCCGCACTGCGTATCAACAAATGGCAGTCGGAGAATGGCGCGCACAATAAAATTGAAAATAATGCCCGCATACTCGCGGAAGACCGACTGCCGCACGGAAATCAGGCTGCGGTTCAGAGCGCGCGAGCCGATGGCCACGTCGTGATCCGCGAGCGCAGCAAGGAGTTTATCCGCTTCTTCAATAGGCGCAGACAGGTCAGCGTCGGTAAATAGCACGATTCGTCCGTTCGCTTCCATCATTCCATGGCGAACGCTGAAACCTTTTCCGCGATTTTCTTTGTTGGACACCACGCGCAGGTAGTGAATTTCGCCGCGGAAGGAGTTGGCCACATTCGCCGTCCGGTCGGTCGAACCATCATCGACAACGATCACCTCTGTCTCGCGCTTGCTGGCGCGCACGTAGGACGAGATCAGCAAAAGCGTTTCCGGCAAGCGAAGCTCTTCATTGAAAGCCGGGATTACGATGGAGAGTTCAGGCGCGGAAGTCATTGTTGCGAGGATTCCTTCCAGCCGTGCACACCCAGGAGCGGAACAAAGCGGCAAGGCTCAAGGTTAGTGGTACGAAAAATATCATGGCTGCGCTCGATCAGCCGCAAATCCTGATTTTCGACCCCGCCCACCGGGACAACCATCCGGCCGCCTTCCGCAAGCTGCGCGAGAAGAGGCGCGGGCACGGAAGGCGCTGCCGCAGCCACCAGAATAGCGTCGTAGGGCGCGAACTCCGGCAAACCGAGTGTACCGTCCCCGCAGTTCACATGAACGTTCCGGTAACCGAGTCGCGCCAGACGCTCGGCAGCTTCCGTGGCAAGCACCGCGCGAAACTCCACGCTGAAGACCTCTCTCGCCAAGCAGGCCAGCACGGCCGCTTGATAACCAAATCCCGTTCCGATTTCCAGAACGCGTTCGTTCCCTCGAAGACCAAGCGCCGCGGTCATGGCGGCTACGATGTAAGGTTGCGAGATCGTTTGGCCTTCTCCGATGGGGAGCGGGGCGTCGTCGTAGGCGCGGTAGCGGAATTCCGCGGGAACGAATTCATGGCGCAGGACGCGCTCGAGGCATTCTAAGACGCGGCTGTCACTGACGTGCCGCTTGCGGATTTGCATTTCCACCATTTCGTGGCGCGCTTGCCCATAGCCATCAGGCGTGCTGTTTCCGGAATTGCCGTTTCCATCCATCAATCACGCTGGCGCGGTAGCGGCCGCGTGCTTCTCCCAAGCGTGGGTGTGCAGGATGTCATCTACTTGCTTGATCGCGAAATCGCATTCCTCAATCCGATTGTAAAAGTGTGGGGAGAAGCGCACGCCGGCTTTCGGCCGGAAGTCCACCAGGATTTCCCGTGCAAGGAGTTCGCGGCAGACTTCATAAGCATGAGGGCAGTCGATCGAGACGGTGCCTGCGCGTTCGGCTGGATTCTCGGGAGTATTGACACGCCAGCCATGCGCCTTAGCGCCTTCGAGTAATTGCGTAGTCATGCGCACGGATTTTGCGCGAATCGCTTCGATGCCCACGGCATTAAGGATGTCCAAGCCGGGCTGGCACGCGTATAGCGCCGGAATGTGCGGCGTGCCGTTCAGATACCGGAACGAGTCCTCGCGCGGGTCAATCGCGCCGGTCTCGAAGCCGAACGGCCGGCGGTGCGCGATCCAACCCGTCAGCGCGGGCCTGAGCTTGGCGCGCAAGTCTTCGCGCACATAGAGATAACCAACGCCCGGCCCGCCACACAGCCATTTCAATACGCCTCCGACCGCGAAGTCAGCGCCTAAGACTCGAACGTCGATCGGAATCGTGCCGGCAGCCTGAAATACATCCAGGATTACATGAGCGCCGACGCGGTGTGCGCGTTCGATAATCGCGCGCGCGTTGACAATGTAGGAACTGCGGAAGAGAACCTGCGAGATGGGCACAAGCAAGGTCGTCTCATCAATGGCCTCAAGAAACTTCTCCAGGTCGATGCGCACCGGGTCGGAGCTCGGCACTACTTCCACCCGCGCCCCCAGCCGCCGCTGCTCGTGATAGAAGTATTGAATCGACGGAAATTCCAGGTCGGTCATCACGATTTTATTGCGCGGTCCACGGAAATCAAAACAGGAAGCGATGACCGCTTGAATCAACGTGACATTCTGATGAAGGGAAATTTCGCCGGCTCTTGCGCCGATAAGCGGTGCGATCTTATCTCCCACGCCGACGGCCATCTCCCACCAGCCCTCTTCCCACGCGCGCACGCCGCGCTCTGCCCAGGAATCCGCATAGGCTCGCATCGAGCCGTAAACACCGCGCGGCATCGCACCCAGCGAATTGCTGATGAGATACGTAGAGCGATCAAGAATCGGGAACTCGCCGCGCCATTTCAGCAGGTCATCCATGAGCAGTGACTCCAGCGCCGGAACCGCGGGGATGAGTCTTTCTCCATCCAAGGTAGCACAGCGTGATAAACAGCAGCCAGGGCAGGCCCGCCGTCAACGTGATACGAAGACCTGGCACCCACCAGGTGGAAACCAGCACGGCGCCGAGCGCTGCAGCGCCGGAAAGTGAGGCCCACGGGCCGCGCGGACCAAAGCGCGCCAGCGGCTGCCCAGATCGCGCGGTGCGCCTCCTAAACACCAGATGTGTGACAAAAATCATCAGCCACACAAAAATGCCCCCGAAAAATGCCGAGCCCAGCATGTAGACGTAAGCCGTCCCACTGTATCGCCGCTCCAGAAATAATGCCGCCACCATGCCGATGCTCGAAGCAAGCAGCGCCACAACCGGAGTGCCGCGTTTACTCAATTGCCCCAGCGCGGCCGGAGCATAGCCGCCCCGCGCCAGCGAGAACAGCATCCGCGCCGTCAAATACAGATTGCAGTTCACGCTGGACAGCGCCGCTGTCAGCACAACGAAGTTCATCACGCCCGCGGCGGCCGGAATGCCTACGGATTCGAAGACTCGAACAAAAGGGCTTTCGCCAAGCCCCACCTGAGTCCACGGCACCACGCCAACCACTACCGCAAGTCCTCCAATATAGAAGATGCCCAGCCGCGCAAACGTCCACCGCATCGCGCGAGGTAATGCCGTCGCCGGATCTTTTGCTTCCCCTGACGTGACCGCGACAATTTCCATCCCCAGGTAACTGAACACCGCCATCGCGATGCCGAGCCCAACGCCCGCCCAGCCATTGGGAAGGAATCCGCCATGCGCTACATAGTTCGTGACTCCGATTCGCGGAAATCCAATGCCCAGCAACAAAGCCGCACCAAGAATCAAGAACAGAACAATCGTCACCACCTTCAGCATGGCAAACCAGTATTCGAACGTCCCGAAATTCGCAACGCTGCTGGCATTCACCCAGATCAGCGCCGTCGAAAGTCCTGCGATCCAAATCCAGGACGGCACTCCCGGAAACCAGTGCTTGCAATAAATCGATGCCGCCACCATTTCGCTGCCGATGGCGATCACTTGCCCGAGCCAGTACGAGTAACGCATAGCGAATCCGGCCCACGGATGCACGTACATTTCCGCGTAAACGCCGAACGAACCGGCCACCGGATGCGCAATCGCCATTTCGCCCAGCGCCCACATGAGGGCCAGCGCGATCGCGGCAGCCGCCGTGTAACTCAGAATCACCCCAGGGCCCGCAAGCCTCACGGAAAGCGCACTGCCGAGGAAAAGCCCCGTGCCGATAGCGCCGCCGATTGCGATCATGGAAAGTTGCCGCGGCGTCAGGTTGCGGTGCAGGCCCGCTTCGCGCTCCAAAATTGCCGACGCATCCGCAGCTTTCGCCTCGATGGAAGCTTCGGTTTGTGACATGGCGCGGCATCGTAACAGACCCTTGACCCGCCTGCACGAACGGGCCAAAAAAAGTACAGTTAAGCGACCCGACACTACTGTACCTCGCCGCCCTTTCCCCCCCGCCGCTCCTCTTTACAATCGCAAGCGTGGCGAAACCGCAAAGATTTTCGCCGCGGAGGCAGTCATGAAGGCGGTTCTTGCATTGGTCATCATCTATGTGGCGATGTTCTTCCTCGCCATCCAAGGCGCTTCACAAAATTCTGTGCAAGCCGCACATCATGGCACCGCAGGTCAAGCTCCGCGCTCCATTGATCCCGCGAAAGAAGCCGATATTCGCTCCCTAATGGAATTGGTTGGCGCGCGCGACGCCATGCAAGATTTTGCCGCCCACGGCGCAGACCAGCTTCGCGACAATCTTCTCGCCTCGGTTCCCACCAACGACCGCGGCCAGCAATTTGTGAACGCATTTGCTGAGGGCTACAAAGCGAAATTCAACGCCGATGACGCTACCGCCCAGCTCGTCTCCATTTACGATCAACATTTCACACAAGACGATATCAAGGGCCTCTTGCAATTTTACGGCTCCCCACTTGGCCAACGCTTCGCCGCGGAAATGCCTAAGATCAACACCGAAATGCAAGCCGCCAATCGCGCCGTCAGCACGCGTATCGCGAAGGACGTGCTACAAGACCTGCGCAAGCAGTATCCCGGAATAGCTGCGCACGCACGCTTCTCCAAGCCGCGTTCTGGCCAGGTAGAGCAATCCCAGCAGCTGGCACAAACGCAACCTTAATCCTCCCATTCGCGTCTATACTCTCCGGAACCTTAGCAAACTCAGAAGGGCTGTTTGACTAGGTCTTTACTCGATCTTTCTCTGCCGCGAGGCGCGCAGGAGGCGGTAATGCGAACGTTGCTCGTGGGGTGCGCAATAATTTCCGGTGCGCTGGTAGTTCTGGCGCATTCGCCATCAGTTCAAGTGATCGCCCAAGAGAAATCCCCGGCGCCGCTAAAGCCCTCGCCGCAAGCTCCTGCCAAAACCGCGCCGCAATCGTCGAGCCCCATCGATCGCCAAAAAGAAGCTCGCATCCGCGAACTGATGGACGTTACCGGCGCGAAGAATCTCGGCCAGCAGCTAATCGAAGCGGGTATGGAGCAATTTCGCAGTAGCGTGCAGGATTCCCAGCCCAATAATCCCCGCGCCAAGCAATTTGTCGACGCCTTCGTAGCCGGCTTCCAGAAACACTTCGATCCCAACTCCCTCAACGAGCGAATTATCCCGATCTACGACAAGTACCTAACCGCAGACGATCTCAAGGGCTTGCTGGACTACTACCGCTCCCCGCTGGGACAGCGCATGCTGAAGACGTTGCCGGAACTGACGCGCGAATCGCAAGCCGCCGGCTTCGCCCTGGGCCAGAAAGCCGCGCAAGAGACGATGGAAGACCTGAAGGCAGAGTTCCCGGAATTTACAGGCTCCAAAGAAGAGGACAAGCATCCAGCCGGCGAGCCAAAACCCTAAACCTGCGGAACCTCAGGGAAACCGTTTCTTGATTTTAACGTCGATACCAAACGTCCCGTTGTAGTCGCGCAGCGCCACAATCGACACATTGCGGTTCACGTTGTATTCCACCTGGATCACCTGCTGTTGCGTGGACCCCACGTTCGACACGTAGGTCACGGTCAGGTTCCGTGTGACCTGCTGCTGTACCGTTACGCGAGCCGCAGCATTTTGCGAAGCTCCCGTCGAGCCCACTCCGGTTAGACCTGGATCAACGCGAAAATTCGTAATCCCAAAAAGTTTTTCCAGCCGCCCGCCCACCTGGCTCGACACCGCTTCCGAAAGCAACGCCGAAGCACCCGAGGTTCCGCTCTGCGCTCCCGAGGCGCTGCGCAGCGTGCCCTCCTGGCTGGTCTGACCCAGCGCCAGCAGCGTCACGATATCGTTTGCCGGCAGCGGCGGGTCCGAGCGGTACGCCAGTGTCAGCTTGCTCGCTGGACCGTTGAAATTCAGGGTGATCTCGTACTGCTGAATTGTGGTGCTCGCCTCCACATTCACCACGGGATCGAGCCGGAACGGATTGGCAAAGTTAATATCGCCCCTCGCGACGCGGTAGCGGTTGCCGTGAAACAGCAAATCCCCTGAGAGAACGTGGATGTGCCCCAGCAAAATGGGGTGTTCCCATGTTCCGCGCACGCGGAGGTTCGCTTCCGCGTCCAGTTCAGCGCCAGGCCACTCCATCCGCGCATCCGGCGCCGAAACGGCTTCTACATCAAACTGCAGGTTGCGCAGGAATGGCGAGCTAGTGGAAGGGCCGCTGATTCCTTCTTTTGAGGAAACGAGCACGCCGGCAACCTCCAGTCCTTGGGTCAATGTGACGCGCCGCACCGTCACGCGCCCCGAGAGCAAGCCCGCTTCCGTTGTGCCCGTAAGCCGCAGTGAGCCCGCGGTCAACCAGCTCATGCCTTCCGGATAGCGGATGCGTGTGCCATCGCTCCGCGCTGTGATGTCATAACGCAAGGGCCGCTCGGAGTACGTCACACTGCCCGAAGCGTGCAGCGTGCCTCCGCCCGCTTCCGCGGTCATGTCGTTGAAGAATAGCCGCGTATCGTCAAAGACGAAATCGCCCTTGATGTTGCTAAGTCCTGTAGGAAAATCTGCCACTCGCGCATTGGCGCTGTCGATGTGAATCCGCCCGTTGATGCGCGGCCGCTCTAGCGTGCCCTCAAATGTGGCATTGATCTGCGCGGGTCCACCAATCGTCAGCCCCGGCGAGATTCCCGCGAGCAATCGCAGATCAAGCCCGCCGTTAAGCCGCAGGTTTACGCTGGCGCGTTCTGCGAACGCAACATTCCCAGCGACACGTATGTCCGTGTCTGGCCCCCGAAACTCCACTGGCTCAATCTGCAAATTGTCTCGTGAAGAACGAAACTGCACCGGGCCCACGTTCTCAAGCTGCACGTTCTCATAGTTGAACGTTAACCGTGAAAATTTCGCATCTAGAAGGATGCTCTCCGGATGCTTCAGCGAGCCGCTCAGGCCGATTTCGCCATCCGCTCGACCGTGCCCGTTGAATGTCTGCAAGTGCAGCGCACCCAAGATGAGCGCGTCCAGCGCTATATTCTTGACCGCAATTTTGCCCTCGACGTTATAGGAATCAGCAAGCACCAACGTGTATCCACCGGAAATTTCTCCGGCGCTCATGGCCGATCCCAATTCCAGTCGCGCGGTGTGCCCATCGGAGTTTAGCGTGCCTTCAAAGCTGCCAATCACGGACTGCCCCACCTTCAAATCCACCACACGAAAGGTTCCCTCACCCTTCGGGGCCAGTGGCGGACCGCTCGCTTTCAGCCGGAACGACACCTGGCCATCCAGCGCAAAACGCGATGACTGCAATTTCTGAAAATTCGCCAGCGGAAGAGAGGCGCCAACCAGATCAATCGACACGGTACGATCCGCCAAATTGTATTCCGCCGTGCCGGTAACAATTCCCGCCCCATGCCCCGGCTCTTTTTCCGGCGGAAACAGCCGCAGCTCTGCGTTGACTATGCGAATTTCGTCAGGCGTCACGTTGAGTTGTCCGCGCAGCCGGTTAAACGTGACACCGTACGCATCTCCGTTGGCAAGGTCGAACAGCCCGGTAACGGCCGGCGCCTCCCGCGTCCCGCGTCCATGAAACTGGCCTGATAGTTGCCCGCGCACCGGGTACGATGAATTCAAAAACTTCTGCAGGGCATCCACGGGCGTCGCTTCCAGACTGACATCAGCAGACCACGTGCTCTCGGGCGAAAAGCTCCACTTATCGAGCCCCAGCACCAGGTCAATCGTTGCATCCATCGGCCCGCGTCGCACATGCCCGCGGGAAAACGTCAGTTCGTCCGGCGAATACGAGAGCTCACCATCCACCGAATCAAAGGCTACATCTTCATAGCGCACGCCCTCGCCTCGCACGTGCCCCGCAAAAGTTGGTCCGCCCGAGGGTCCGCTGATCTTCCCTTCCCATCGCGCGCCTCCCCCTATGACCTTGATCGCATCCGGGGAATTCGGCGGTGCGTCTCGAAGCGCGTTGATGAAATCACGATAACTCTCCAGCGCGCCAGTTTCAAAGCGCACGTCCATCGCGGTCGTCCGCGGCGCCAGTATTCCGCTCACCGACCCTCGGCTGTTCGGCGTCTCGAACTCGCCGCTGCTGACCGTTAGTGTCTGCGGGTCGTACCGATAACGAATGTCCCAATCGCCATCCACCGGGATGTGTCCGGCGGCGACCGTGTCCGGCGACGACCACTGCATCGGGCCGGTAATCTCAAAATGTTGAAATGGCCCGCTCCAAGTCTCCGTCGTGTCCGCCGATATCAGCGAATCCCAGTGCAGTTCGTCGACGGGGAAGCCCCGATGTTCGATGGCCAGCAGCACCCCAGCCAAGCGCACGTCCTGCACGTGCGTATCGGCGCGGAATTTCAGGCCGTCAAAGCGCATCGTGACCCGCCCTTTCACCGTGCCGCCAAATGCTAGCGCGAGAAAGTCCGGCACAACCAGCCCACTGTTGTCAATGCGAAAGCTGCCTCGGCTGGACAATCCCGACACATGGAAAATTGGGTACGTCAGCGTGATTTCATGGCCCGCATAGCTTCCCGTTCCGCGAAATTGCCCATCGGCGAACGCCCCTTCTCCATGGACATCCGCGCGACCGGTCGGCGTTTCTGGCGAGCGCAAGTTCTCGCGAATATCCAGCAGATTGACCCATCCGCGGCAGCGAAAATTCCATTTGGGAT
Source organism: Candidatus Acidiferrum sp. (assembly GCA_036513675.1). Lineage (GTDB taxonomy): Bacteria > Acidobacteriota > Terriglobia > Acidiferrales > UBA7541 > Acidiferrum. Next base: position 2,055 of record DATBYP010000376.1, on the reverse strand, counting down.
GCGAATAGTCCTGCATCTCGGCCTGCGCATCTACGTGCGAACGCCCTGCATTCAAGATCCCCTGCTCCAATGTGAACCCGTCCGGTCGCAGCGTGAACTTGGCGGACACTCTCACCGGCCAGGGAAGGAACCGCTTTGCTGCGAAGCGAATCGATTCCCAGTCGATCGTGCCTAAATACATCGGTTGGTTCGCTGACCCGCTCGCGTCCAGCGCCAGGCGCAGGTTATTGCCCTCCACCACCAGCGGTGTTCTCACGTCGTTATAAAGGACCCAGCCATTCTGGAGTTGCAGTCGCCGGATATGCAGGTCGAACAACGTTTCTCGGACCGGCTTCTTGGCGGCCGCGCTTTGCGGCATGGGGATGTTGCTCGATCCGTTCTTCTCAATGCGCATGTGTATCTGCGGCCTTTGCACCAGCAGATCGTTTAACGAGACCTTGCGCCCCCAGAAAGAATCGATACGCAGCCCCGCTTGCACCTCATCCGCGGCAAAGAAAGGCTCCGTCCCCGCCGGCTCGCGCCCGTGAATCACTAAACCCTTCAACCTGACTTCCAGCGAGAGCCAGCGAATGGAAACAGACTCCAACGCAACCTGTCCGCCCGTCATTTTTTCCAGACGGCTCACCACAAACCCGTGAATCAGTCGATTGCCGGCCCCGCTAACTAAAAAAATCGCCACTCCGGCAAGAATCAGGAGGATCAGCAAGACTTTCGCCGCCAGCACCCACGCGACGTGTCGTAGCCATTTCCATCTTCCCGGGCGCGTCGCGCGCGTCATTTTCCGCTTTCCTTCATAAACTTCTCCACGTGCAAACGGCTCCGGCTTTCCTTCAGCCAGATGTCCGCCTGCTCGTTGATCCCTCGCTGCACCAGCGCCTCCTGGATGTATTCCCGCGACGCGTCTAGCGCCGGCGGAGCCTGGTTGTGCGCTTTGGCCCGGGGAATCACCGCTTCCTGGTAAAAGTCCTCCACCTGTTTCGCGCTCACCTGCACCGCGGGACGGAACCTGGAGTCCAGGTAGTTGCTTAGATACAGTTGCTGCCCGACCATTCGTTGGATCTCTTTGTCGCTCAACCCTGACTGTTTTTTTCGCGCCTGGTATTCTTCCGGCGATGCGAACGCCGCTTGCAGATGCTCCACGCCGTGAGCAATCTCCACGCCCGCGGGATGCGGGAAGCGCGCCGTATCCGCCTCATTTCTCACGATCCACTGATCGATCAGCCGCTCCAGAATTGCACCGTCGCTTTCTGCTTTCCCATCCACCAGTAATTGATATCGGCTCAACGTGCGTACTTCGCTCAACAAAATAATGTCGTTCTCCACGCGTGCCGCAATTTGATCGAGAAGTTCCTGACTTGAGGCACAAGTCGACGCCAGCGCCAGCAGCGCTCCGGCCAGCAGGTAACTCCCATGGCGGGACATTAGAACGTTGATCCCAGATTAAAGAAGATTTGAAACCCCGGCAGCCGCGTTGCCTGAAAGCCTAACTGGCCTAGTTGACAGTCCGCCGACGCGACCCCCTTTGGGCAGATCGGCGCAACGAACTGCGGGCGATTAATTTGGTAACCCAGGTCGATTCGAATCGGCCCCACCGGGGTCGAGTACCGAAACCCCAGCCCAACCGTGTGCGAAAAATAATTCAGCTCGTTCGTGCAATTGAATTCGCACTGTTTGGAGTTGGGAAAGAAAATCGGCTTCGGTGGGTACGGCCGCAATGTCACTCGGCTTAGCCGGCTATACACATTCCCGCCGTCATAAAATAGCGCGCCGCTCAGAGCCGTCCCGATAAACGGCAGCCGCATCGGGAAGCGAAACTCCTGGTTGAGAATGAGCAGCGCCTGCCCACCAACCGGAAATCCAACCGAATCGCGCGGGCCAGCTTGGTTCAGTGCAAATCCGCGCAAGGAAGTGCCCCCGCCCGCAAAGAATCTTTCTGGCAGCGGTATCACTCGTGGCAACGGCGGCGTCGTTGGCGGCGGAAAGCTCAGCGAAACCGTATCGCGATACGGTTGCAAAATCCCGATGCGAATCGACCGCGCGAAGCTGAACCTGCGC
>DATBYP010000375.1:0-4806 GCA_036513675.1 Candidatus Acidiferrum sp. | reverse complement strand
TAAGGATAAGCCGGCGTATGAGCGAGGCGTCCTGCTGCAAATGGATTCCACCCATTGCGGCTATGCCGAAAAGGACGGCAAGACCCTGACCGGCCAAATCCTGGGAACCGATGGTCAGCACAAAAATACGCAAGAGGTCCTGTGCCAGGAATATATCCTCAAGTCGGACCGGCTGATCTATCGTATCCGCCCCAGAGACGATAAGCATCCGGCCCTTCTGCCGGTCGGCGAATCAGCGGAATTCCGCATCCATAAAGACAAGATGCTCCTGCGCGTTCCCGAATCCGACGGCAAGGAGCGTGAATACATCGTGGTTTCAATGACGCAGCGCGACGACGCGGCCGGCACAAGGGCCGCGGCGAAAACCGTCAATCAATAAGTTCGTATCGCCAAGAGCGGTGCGATCCCCAAGAAGGGTGAGCTTCTGCACGCAAAAAGGAGTTCACCCTTCTGATTTCTGCAATTTGCAGTGCTTCCTCGCCGCATAAGCGCGCTAAACATCCGGGTCCGCTCGCGTTTGCGCAAGCCGCTTCGCTATGCTACACATCATGCATGCCTGATTTTGCCCCTCCTGTCGAACGCCTCATTGACGAACTGAAGCACCTGCCCGGCATAGGCCAGAAAACCGCGCAGCGCCTCGCTTTTTTTCTGCTGCGAGCCGCCCCCGAAGATGCCCTCGCGCTCGCCGACGCCATCCGCGACGCCAAAGAAAAAATCCGCGAATGTTCCGTTTGCCACAACATTACCGACACCGACCCCTGTCTATATTGCACCGGCGCGACGCGCACTCGCGCCACCATTTGCGTGGTGGAAGAAGCGCATAACATCATGGCGATCGAGAAAACGCGCACGTACAGCGGGATGTACCACGTCTTAGGCGGTTCGCTCTCGCCGTTGCAGGGACGCGGCCCGGACCAGCTCAAGATAAAAACATTGATCGAGCGCCTGAAAGGCGGCGCGGTGGAAGAGATCATCATCGCCACCAATCCTACCGCCGAAGGCGAAGCCACCGCCGTCTACATGTCCAAACTGCTGAAGCCGCTTGGCGTGCGCGTGACCCGCATCGGCGTGGGTATCCCCGTGGGCGCCGACCTTGAATACGCCGACGAAGTCACCATGCTCAAAGCCATGGAAGGCCGCCGCGACCTCTAACTACCCGTCCCGTAATGGCGCCTAGCCATTTCCCCCGATTCGTTATAAAGTTGCCTTTCCGCGGTAACTGTCCCCCGCAAGGAGGTGCGCTCTGGGTCTGGCGCACTACATGGCGCAGTACGATCACGAACACTCTTCCGGCTGGAATAAGCTGCTGCATGGTATCGGCATCCCCATGATCTTTGCCGGGCTCATTTTGTTCCTTTTCACAAAATGGATTTGGGGCGGAGCGTTCTTCGTGGGCGGCTGGGTGTTTTTGCTCCTGGGACACCGGATCGAAGGCAATCATCCGGCGTTTTTCCAGGGACCGGTGTATTTGTTGGTCGGACCAATCTGGATAGCTAAGGAAGCGTGGATGTTCTTGACTGGAGAACATCCCGCCCAGACGTCGGAAAATACCCGGACGAAGTAGTCACGGTTACCGATTCACGATTTTACAACTTATGGATGGCGTGCATTCATGGACGAACTTGGCCGGGAATATGCCGACGATATGGGTGAATCTGTGTCCGGAACCGGCGTAGCCAGCGCCACCGCGGAGTTGCGCAAGCGTCGCAGCACGCGCATTGTTCAAGCGGTTCCCCTCACCGTTGCTGGTGTGGACGCGCTCGGCCGCCCTTTCAATGAACGCACTTCCACCCTGATCATTAATTGCCACGGCTGCCGCTACCAGTCGAAGCACTACGTGCTCAAAAATATGTGGGTCTCGCTCGAGGTGCCCCACCCCGAAACTGGCCAGCCGCCGCGCACCGTCCGCGGACGCGTCGCCTGGATTCAGCGCCCACGCACCGTTCGCCAACTCTTCCAGGTCGCCCTGGAGCTCGAGGTCCCCGGAAATACCTGGGGCATCGCCTTTCCACCGGAAGACTGGTTCGCTTTTCCGGACACCCCGCACCCCGCAGCTGAGGCGACGCCTGCCCTGCATTTACACAAGCATTTGCAACACTCCGCTGGAGTCGCCGAACCGAGTCACGATTCGCAATCTCAAGGTACGGAGGAAGATTTCAACCTGCCGCTTTCCGAAGACACCGCTCCAGAGAATCACTCAGGCCGGTTGCGCTCCTTCCCTGCCCCTGCGAGCACGACCGACGCTTCGATGCACCTCGCGCGCCAGGTCGCGCGGCTGCTGGCCGACGCCCGTCAGCAAATTCACGCCGCCGCACGCGAAGCCGCTGCGCAAGCCGTTTCCGCAGAACGGCGTATTAGCGCCGATGAATGGGAGCAGAAGCTTGCCGCCGACCGCGAGACACTTTCCCGCGAGATCGCCGCCGCGCTGGAGAATATCCGCGAAGAATCCGCCAGCCTCAATCGCGTCGCACAGAACGCGGCGGCCGAAGCGCTGCAACGCGACCTGCCTCGATGGCTCGCGCCGCAGCTCGAAGAGCTCACGCGCGACTTGGCCGCGCAGCTCTCGCAGGAAGCGATGGCGCAGCGCAATGTCAATGCCGAACAATCAGGCGCCGTGCTCCACGAGCTGCGCTCGGCTTGCATCCAAGCGGAAAACTTGTTGGGAGGCCTTCGCAAAGACGGAGGAGCCGCCGAAGCTCGCATTGCGAGTTCCGCCGAATCAGCCGCACGCGCTATTGAAGAAAGCGCCCGCCAGCACGAGGCGAAGGCTACGGCGCTCGAACAATCAGTGGGTGCGACGGTGCAATCTTTGCGTGCGACAGTCAATGAGATTCAGCGGCAGGCTTCTGTCTTCTTGTCCAACGCCCAAGAGAAGTGGCAAGACCATCTCGCCGGCGAGATGGAAGCCGCCCAGGGCCGCGTGCAAATCGCGGTCGACAATGCCATCTCGGGTGCCCAAGTCCAGGCTGCGGACTCCCTGAACGACCACGCGAACAGCGTCCTGGCGCAATTTCAGCAGGAAGCAGAGCGGCTGCAAGCGAGCTTCCGTGATGCTGCAAATGTTGCATCGTCGGAAAGGGATCTCCAGCTCTCCACGCTGCGCGATGCCGCGCACTCGGAAGCAGAACGCATCGAAGCAATTCTCGCCCGCGCCCGCGAAGCGCTTGCAAAGCTCGAGCAATTTCCCGAGCGCATGGAAGCAGCGGAGCACCACGCAATCGCCGATTTCCGGTCCCAGCTCGACGATGTTTTGACTCTGCACCGCAACGAACTGCATCGCCGCTCCGATTCGCTTTTCGAGGAGATCAGCGCGCGCATTCATTCCACGTTCGATGAATCCAGCCGCCGGGCCGCGGAACAATTCGGTCAACAGGTCGAGTCGCTCGTGCAGCCGCACCTCCTGCACGTCGAAGAAGGCATTCACCGTATGGCTGGTGGGCGTTCCATGCTCGACGCCGCCACTTCCCTCCAGCAAGAGCGTATCCGCGCCGCAGCGGACGAAGCTTTTGCGGAAGCATTGGCAAGCTTCCGAGGGAACTTGGGCGGAGTTGAACAATTACTGCGCGAATCCGCGGACGCCGTTACGGCGCGCAGCCTCGCCGATCTCGAAGGCAAGGCGGAAAGCGCGAAGCACCAGGTGGTCGATGATTTGCTGAAATCCGCGGAGTGGTACGAGAAAAAGGCGCAAACACAGATTCAGCATTTTGCCGAGCGCGCTGGAGAGCAGGCCGAAGCGCGCCTCCGCGAACGCGCCGGTGAAATCTCCGCCATGTTTGCCTCCGAGCTAGACAATGCCAGCCGCAATTTCGTTGGCCACACGCAAAACCAAATGGAAGAAGTTGTCCGCGATGCGTTCGAGCGTGCCCGCGCGCTGTTCAGCGAAGCCGCGGAAACCACCTCCGCTGCGTTTATTGATGAGATTCAGCGCCAAGCGCGCCAGGAACTCGGCGGCTTTGAAGCCGAAACCCAGAAATCCGTGAGCGAATCCAGGGCTCGCATGGAAGCGGCGCACGCCGATCTGACTCAGAAAGTCACGGTCGAGCAGGAGAGCTTTCTCCGCCGTTTTCAATCCGCAATGAGCGGGGCGATGGAAGCGAGTATGGCGGTGGCCAACGAGAAAGTGCAGGGCGGATTTGGCCCCCTGCTTGCGGCATGGAAGTCGATGACCGAGGCTCAGCAAGCGGAGATGCGCGGCCTCTATGCGCGTGTTGGCGAGCAAGCTGCCGAAACTTTCCGCGGTCGCCTCGAAAACGTCTCCAATCAGTGGATGCTCGCCACCGTCGCGTCGCTCGACCATCAATCGCGCGAAGTGGTGTCTGGCATCGCCGCCACTGCCGAAGAAAAACTCCGCGACACCTGCACGCGAGTCTTCTCCGACATTGGCGAGTCGCTCCGCGAACGCCTGACACAAATCGCGATAAACTTCAGCGTCCCACCCCCCATCAGTCGCTGACTCTTCCTGACCGCGCAATTCGCCTCTTCTCCATCACCCCGCTATAATTGAATAAGCGAAATGGCCAATCGAGCTTATCTACGCATCTGGACGCGCGACTTCTCCGAAGCGACTATGATCCCGGAGTTTGCGCGCCTTCTCACTTCCGCTCCGCTCTCCACCTCGACGAGCGCGTTCACCGAATTGCGCATTCAGGCCGTCGATCCCACGGAGATCCCGGTCGCCGAGTGGGACCTCCGCGATCAAGGCTACGGCCCTCCCGAAATTGGCGCACTCGCCGTGCAACACCTGAATCCAGACACCGCGTACTTCGTCGGCGCGAACTGGGACCTGTGGGTCTTCGACATGGAAAC
>DATBYP010000374.1:0-4074 GCA_036513675.1 Candidatus Acidiferrum sp. | reverse complement strand
TTCCACCGAAGTGAAAGCGGGGACCGTCGGTGAAGCTTTGGGCCGCCTAACCACGGAATTCGGCGACCTGCGCAAGCACCTGTTTACCGAGGAAGGGAAGCTGCGCAGCTTCGTGAATGTCTATGTGAATGACGAGGACATCCGGTACCTCGCCAAAGAAAATACCCCGACAAAAGACGGCGACACGATCAGCATCGTGCCTTCCATCGCCGGCGGTTCCTCCTTGTTGTCCCGCGATTGTTCCTCCCATCACTATGAATGCATATGTCACCGTTGTTGTCGCCGCTCCTCAAACTTGTCATTCCGAGCGTAGCCGAGGAACCTGCTTTTTGCGTTTGTCCAGGGCCGCCTGACTTGCATCCATTGGCGTTCTTTTTCATCTGATTTGAACTAAACTGGTGGTTCAGGGGAATTATATGGCTACTAAAGTTCAACCAATGACCGGGGCGCCCGCGGAAACCAAACCCGCCACGAGCCTCTCCAACGAAGAAATTCTGCGCTACAGCCGCCACCTGATCATGCCCGAGGTCGGCATGGAAGGTCAGCTAAAGCTTAAGAACTCCAAAGTCCTGCTGATTGGCACCGGCGGCCTCGGCGCACCCCTCGGTTTATATCTTGCGGCTGCGGGAGTTGGCCGGCTTGGTCTCGTCGATTTCGATGTGGTCGATGTCACGAATTTGCAGCGGCAGGTCACGTTCGGTTCCGGCGATGTCGGCAGGCCCAAGACCGAAGCCGCGCGCGAGCGCCTCTCAAGCCTTAACCCGGACATTCAGATCGAAACATTCGAGACGAAACTGACCAGCGACAACGCTCTCGAGTTGTTTAAGGACTTCGACATCATCGTCGACGGCACCGACAATTTTCCCACGCGCTATCTCGTGAACGACGCCTGCATTCTGCTAGGCAAGCCCAACGTCTACGGCTCCATTTTCCGTTTTGAGGGACAAGTGACTGTCTTCGGCATGCCCGATGGTCCGTGCTACCGCTGCCTCTATCCAGAGCCGCCTCCGCCGGGCCTCGTGCCCTCTTGCGCAGAGGGCGGCGTCCTTGGCGTCCTGCCGGGAATCGTCGGCTCGCTTCAGGCCATGGAGACCATCAAGCTGATTCTCGGGCGCGGCGACACCCTCGTTGGGCGTCTCCTGCTGTTCGACGCTCTGGCCATGAAGTTCCGCGAATTGAAGCTGCGCAAAAATGCCAACTGCCCGATGTGCGGCGAGCATCGCACCATAAACAAGCTGATCGACTACTACGAATTCTGCGGCGTGCGTGGCGAAGAAGCGCCGGCGTCCAATGTGCAGGTGCCTGAGATAACTCCGCGCGAGCTAAAGACGCGCCTTGACCGAGGCGACGATCTCTTCATTCTGGATGTGCGCGAGCCGCACGAATTCCAGATCTGCAATCTGAATGGCCAGTTGATTCCACTGGGCGAACTCCCGCGCCGCGTGCACGAGCTCGATTCGTCCCGCGAAATCGTCGCGCACTGCCGTAGCGGCAAGCGTTCCGCCGAAGCCGTGGATTTCCTGCGCAAAGCCGGATTCCGCAAAATTCTCAATCTCAAGGGCGGCATCCTGGCCTGGTCGGACGAGGTCGATCCCTCGGTACCAAAATACTGAGAATAGAGTTGTAGGGGCGCGCTTTAGCGCGTCCCAGCGGCTTTAGCCGCCATAGCACGTCCGAATCCAGGAGAGAAAAGTGCCGGCAACCAAGATAACCGTGAACCACAATGGCTCCCTTCGCATCGAAGGCGATTTCGAGATCGTCGACCCGGAAGGGCGCCCGTTTGGCTTGGCGGGCCGCACCACGTTAGCCCTTTGCCGCTGCGGACACTCCTCCAATAAGCCATTTTGCGACGGCTCCCATAAAACCTGCGGCTTTGCCGACACAGTTGTCGCGCGCGAGCTACCTCCCCCGAAACCCAAGGTATAGGTCTCGGCCTCCTTTGGGAATGAGACAGTCTCAGGATGAGACAAACAGCGTCTCCTGCTCAAACCATTCTCGTTCCTCCTTAAGTCCTTTTCTTTCATGGCCATATCCGTGAGACACGCCTTGTTCTCTCCGTCTCGTTGCGCGACTGATTTGCTTTGGTAATCGCCGTTACATTATAAGTCCCTTAAATCCAGATAGTTACAATCTGCGGAATTCTGCCCAGAACGGACACGAACTTGCATCCCTCCGTCAGTTGTAAGTCTTTTGTCGGCATTTGGGGGATTTCGTGGGCGGTTGGGGGACAATCACAGGGTTTCTGCGATATGGCCAGTACAGCGCTACTGGGGCATCAGTACGTCTCGCTGCGTTCTGGAAAGGCCTCAATGCGTTCTGGGAAAAAGAGCGTTCGCGAATCCTGCTTGCTTCGACCGTCGGTCTAGGCGTTCTCTTCCTCGGCTCTGTCTTCTATCTGCGTGCGGCGGAGATTTCCGGCAATCCGCAAACTTACCTCTATCTCGAAATTGGCGGAACGCTGATCAGCTTTTGCTACGCGGCGAACGCCTTAGTGCGTTTCCGCGGCACCCACGATCGCACCGCCCTGATTCTTTCCTTCGGCTTCGTGCTCTCCGGAATCATTGAGACGGTGAGCTACTTCGGCCTAAACGACCAGATCCAAGCGGATCACGTGCCCATGACCAGCATCCCGATGGGCTGGATGGTCAGCCGAACGCTCCTCGGCGTGATGCTGCTCGCCGCGATTTTGATCGAGCGCTACATTCCCACGGCGCGCCAGCCGAGCCGCGAAACCGCGGGTGCTCTGCTCGTGGTGGCCACCGCTGCATATCTCACCAGCGCGGCATTCCTTGCGGCGCCGGCCGCGCCAGTTGCCCGCGTCTCACACATTTTCTCGCGTCCCTGGGATTTGCTCCCTGCGGGCCTTTTTCTCGCCGCGGCGATTTATTTTCGCCAGCGCTTGTCATCCAGCGGAAGCAAAGGCGCGCCGAGTTTGTACGATTATTCACTCTTTGGAGTGGCTGCGTTGAACTTTGTCTGCCACATAGCAGCAACTTTCTCTCGCCAACTCTTTGACGGCCCCTTTTTCCTCGCCGAGATCAGCAAAACCATCAGCTATGTGGTGATGCTCTCCGGCGCGCTGCTGGATCAGGCGCGTCTGTTCGAGCAGGTCCGCTCGATGGCGGTCAGCGATCCCCTGACCGGGCTCGCTAACTATCGCCGTCTGCTGAGCGTGCTGGAAGCCGAGCTGGATCGTTCCAGGCGCACGCAGCGGGCCTTCAGCGTCGTCCTGCTGGATATGGATGGTCTCAAAGCCATCAACGACCAGTTCGGTCACTTGACCGGGAGTCGCGCGTTGGTGCGCCTCGGCAAAATTTTGCGAAGCCATTCGCGCGCTATTGACACCGCCGCGCGCTATGGCGGAGACGAGTTTGCGCTGGTGTTGCCCGAGGCCAGCCGCGATATTGCCGCCCGCGTTGTCGGACGCGTTCGCGAGCGGCTGGCCGCTGAGGCCGAACCGCCGGCACTCTCTGTGAGCGCCGGCGTCGCCGCGTTTCCCGAAGACGGCGACACTCCTGAAAAATTGCTTGCTGCTGCGGACCGCGCTTTGTATCGCATGAAAAATCGCGGGACCAGCGTGCAAAATCTCGCGCGCATCGCGGCGTGTTTGTGAGGATGATCGACGCCCGCGATGCCGCCAAAAACCACACATACGTTCTTTCGCGCCGAAAAGCGCATTCCGATGGAAATACCCGTGGTGCTCGCTGGCCATCGGCGGACGCCCGGCACCGAATCGACCTTTACGGAAAACGTGAGTGCGCGCGGCGCGCGCGTGGTCAGCGTGCGCAACTGGGAAAGAGGCGAGAAGTTGACGCTCGTCTCGCGCACCGGAGAGTTTCGCTCCTCGGCTCGAGTGGCCTACTGCCAGCCACTGCATGGCGACGGCTATGCGGTTGGCGTGGAGTTCCTCGAGACCAAAGGGCGATGGGTTGTTTGAATCCCAGAGAAAGCTCGGCTCAACGGTCGGGCGGAAGGAGGGAAACGTTCGGAACAGAAGTCAGATAACTAGCGCAAATAAGTTAAGGGTCTGAAGCGCCGCACGGAAGAGAAGGCCGTTCGGCGCTTCATCCTTTT
>DATBYP010000373.1:0-2967 GCA_036513675.1 Candidatus Acidiferrum sp. | reverse complement strand
ACTCGCCATTCACGCGCAGTTCCATCGCCAGGTTGTGCGGATCGGGAATCTCGTCCGCAGTCACAATCCACGGCCCTAGCGGACAGAACGTATCAATCCCTTTGCAAAAACTGAACACTCCCGACTTCATTTCGCGGCGCTGAATGTCGCGCGCCGTAATGTCATTGAAAATTACATAGCCGCCAACATAGCTGGACGCCTCTTCCGGAGTAAAGTGCTTGCCGGCTTTCTTTAGCACGACCGCCAGTTCCAGTTCGTAATCCAGTTCCTGAGTTAGGTGTTCGGGATAAATCACCGGCTCATCATGTCCAATAATCGCGTCTGTGTTCTGAAAAAAAACGATCCACGGCATTACCGGGTGCGAAAACCCAGCCTTCGTAGCCTCTTCGTGGTGCTCGCGAAAATTGCCCGCCGTATGAAAAAACTTCTTCGGGATGATGGGAGCCTTGAGCTGGATGTCACTGAGCGAATAGACCAGCGTCTCGCCGCGCGGACCAGTGACGCCCGCGCCGTCCCCCGCGAGATGGGTCACGTAGTCAAGAGCTTTATGTGCAGCTTCAAGGCTGGTGTCCCCTCCGCGAAACAGCGCCCGCATGTTAGGCGGGACCAAGGCATCGGCCATGCGGTAAAAAATGGCTTCGCTCTCGACATCGCGTAGGTACAGCGCGCAAGCAATATGGAGATCAACGATCTCATGGTCGCCGACCAGCGCGCCAATGCGCGATTGACGCGCGGCGTTTTCAAAAGTGACAAGTTTCATCGGAATTTGCCAGCGGGTGAATGCTCAGATTTTATTAAGAGAAACAAGCGTTGTCTATCGCGCCGCAGCGGCGAGGCTTTCCTTCTTGGACCTTCGTGTCCTTGGTGGTGAAAGCTTTCGGCCGCTCGCTAGGCTAGACTAATCCGCTTTCACCACCACATACTTCCGGCCCGCGTACAGCCGATACCCCGCCGCGTCTTTTTCAAATTTCAGCGGAACCGGATGTTTGAGCTGATCGTCGTTCGCGCTGGCGATCGAGAACAGATCCGTCGCCGCTACGTTCATCACAATGAACTTGCCGTCCTTGAAGCCGAATCCGTACTCTCCCGGATCGAGCGTAGCTCCGTCAAAGCTGAGCTTGGTTTCGGTGATCAGGAAACCCTGGTATTTTTCCTGAATTGCCGTTGAATATCCCGATGTGTCCACCAGTCCCGCCAGCACGACCTTGCCACCAGCGTTCTTCAAGCCGGCCGTATTCCGCTGCTGCACAGCAGCGCTCTGCCCAGCAAAGTAATACGAGTTCGGGGCAAGCTTCGTCACTTGATCGCTCGTGAGGATTTGCGCGCCAGCCTGCACCAATGCGAGCGATACTAAGGCAACCAGCCAGGCCATCTGGCACATGCGGTGCAAATTGCTATTCATAGTAGGTCCTCTTCATTTTCCCCTGTGCACCCCTGTGTCCTCTGTGGTGAAGATTTTTTCAACCACAAGAGGTACACAGGAGAAAGCAGGCCGCCATACTACATGAGTCAGCGGTTTTCTGACAGGCCCGGAAAAATCGTTTGACAGCAACATTCGGATAGCCCGCGCGGCCCCGACTGCCCTATGTTACCTGCATGGCTATCAATGCGATACTTTCAGAAGAAGAAGCAATGAAGTCAACTCTAAACCCAACTCCGGGACGAATTGAACACCGCCGCTGGCAAGCCGTCCTAGGTCGCGACGCCTCACTCGACGGCACCTTCGTTTTCGGCGTGTCGAGCACCGGCATCTTCTGCCGTCCGTCGTGTCCCGCCAAACGCCCGCGCCGCGAGAACGTCAGCTTTTTCGATCATGCTCTCGAAGCCGAGCAAGCCGGATATCGCGCCTGCCTGCGCTGCCGTCCCAAGGCAGTCGACGGCAACCCGCAATCCGCGCTCGTCCGCGCCATGTGCCGCTACATCGAGCAACATATTGAAGACCGTCTGACGCTCGGTCTGCTAGCCAAAGAATTCCGCCTCAGCCCCTTCCACTTGCAGCGGACTTTTAAGTCCGTGCTCGGAGTCTCGCCGAAGGCCTACATCGACGCGATCCGCCTGCGCCAGGTGAAACACAATCTACAAGCAGGCCACTCTGTAACCACCGCCCTCTACGCCGCCGGATACGGCTCCAGCAGCCGTCTCTACGAGCGCACCGCCACGCAACTCGGCATGACCCCGGAGAAGTACCGCCGCGGAGCGGTGGCGGCCGTCGTCCGCTACACCATCGCCACCTCGCCGTTAGGACGCATGCTGATCGCCGCCACCGACAAAGGCATCTGCGCCATCCAATTCGCCGACGACGATGAACAACTTCAGCAAGGCCTGATGCGCGAGTTCCCCTTCGCCACCCGCCGCCGCGATGATGCCGCCATGGCCGAATGGCGAGTCAATCTCACCCGCTTAATGGAGGGTGGGGAGACGAATCCCTCCCTACCGCTAGACATAAGGGCGACCGCGTTTCAACGGCGAGTCTGGGAAGCTCTACAAAGAATTCCCCGCGGAGAAACTCGCTCCTACAGCGCCATAGCAAAGAAAATCGGCATGCCGAAGGCCACGCGCGCGGTAGCCCGAGCCTGCGCCACCAACCCGGTAGCAGTTGCGATCCCCTGCCATCGTGTCGTGCGACAGGATGGCGAATTCGGCGGCTACCGTTGGGGCATAAAGCGCAAAGAGCAGTTGCTGGCGCTGGAGAAGGAGGCAGGAGCTTAGAGCGTTTGTGGGATCGCGTCCGGCCCCTCATCTCGCGGTCCATGCCGCCAACGCATGGTTGCTGAAAAGAGGCGATTACACGAACGACCGGGTTGGTTAGCGCAATGGGGATAAAACGACAGCCAAGGAGGACAAGCGACTCAGCATTGCTTCCCCGGCCGCCTCGAATCGAACCTAGAGCAATCCCAAAACCGTAATTCCACTGTTCGTCCCGATATACAGTTTCCCGTTCACGATCATCAGTTGGGCGAAGTGCGG
>DATBYP010000372.1:0-8217 GCA_036513675.1 Candidatus Acidiferrum sp. | reverse complement strand
TGGGCGGCCGGCAAATCACCAAGACGCAACCGGTCGTGCCGGAGTGGAGCGCGTATAAGGCGCAGCACGATAGGTACGCTAAGCTGGCCGTGAAGCACTAACCCTACTTATCCAATGTCTGAGGTGCCGCGTGCTGCGGCTCCTTGAACATTTGTTACAGCCGAGACAATTGGTCGCCGAGGCGCAAGGACTTGCAGGTTTCGGTGGGGGCTACGCGGGTGTTTGTCGCTAGGCGATAGAAATGATCGAAGCGGACGGCTGGCGCCCACGGCGGCAGAGTTTCGCGGCGTAAGTCGGTGAAACGTTTTTGAAAGCCGGTGAGATCCGCGCCGGTTTGCGGGTCGCGTGCAGGAACAGGGCAGCGGGCGCACGGGTTGCTACCCTCGAAATTGACTTCGCCGATGCGGAAACGGACGACACTTCGCTCGTCTTCGCCGTAGAGCTGATCTTCCCAGAAGGCGGGCAAGTGTCCATTGCTGCTCGCGGCTGCGCCGGATCTTTCGCGTGCCATTGCGGGCGCGTCACTCTCGATCGAACCGCCATCGATCTCGAGAGTTGTGCGAAAGCGCTGCCGCACGGCGTCAATGCTCAAACCGGGGAACCAGTCGCTAACAGTTTGCAGCGATGCGGTGGAAACAATCGTGGGGCCGTTGGCAATGTTGTCGTCGGGGAAACCTTCGGGCGCGTGGCGCACTAAAATCTGCTGCTCGAAATAGACGCTGAACCATTCCGCGGCGTCTTCCGTCCCGCCGGGGAAGGGAAATGTGCGTGCCGGAATGTTGCGGCGATCGCGCGGAACCGCAAGGGTGACAGAGCTCAGATCCGGTGCATACGTGGCGCGAATCAGGTGCATCGCAGCGGTGCGCTTGCCATTGACCCAGCGGCCGTCGACCGAGAAGAGCGCCCAGGCGCGGTCGTGCTCGAGCCCGCCGCCGGGTCCGATGCGCGCTTCGGGCACGGAAATGGCGTCGAGCGACTTAATCGGATGCAGCTGAATGCCCGAAAGCCGAGGCGCAAAATGGTCGGAGGTCACGCCAACATTGTAGCTCAGACTAATTTTCAGGCCTGAGGATTCTGGTCAGCACAAGCAAGACCAACGCGCGCTACGCGGGTCGGCGTCGGTTGGTGAGCAGCAAAAACCCGCCGGTCAGCGACAATACGCCTAGCACGATGGCTATGATCGTATGGGCAATGATGAACAACCGGCTTCCGTCGTGACGGCTCATCATGTGCTGCGTGTCGTGAATCATGATGTGCCCAAACGCCAATGTAGTGAACAGCACCGAAACACCGCTTGCGAAGCGCATCTTGGAGTTCATTAGATCCTCGTGGCGCGCCATTGTAGCGCACAGTTACGCGATTCCGCAGATCACGTTTTAACACTGGCGGCTCGCCGGGTCAGTCCTTCAACTCCGGCGGTTTCGGCCGGCTGGCGGGCGGCACGATCCCATTGAGGCGCATATAGAGCACGAGTTGGCCGTAATGATCGGCGACATGCCAGATGGACACGGTCGCCAATCCTAGACGCGTCTCCGGCCCACCGTAAGGTCCTTCGATGGGATCGAACATGTTTTTCGTCGTCGTCGCTCCGATGGATTTTTTCAGCGCTTTGAAGGAATCGCGGAGATACACGATTAGCTCGTCGCGAGTCTTAGCCGGGCTGGGGCCGCCCTTGTCGCAATCCGGCGGAGGCGTTTTGCCATCGAGCTCGGCGGAGAAGCCGAAATTGGCGCAGGCCACGTGCTTCACCTGCTCCGCAAAGGTGCGCAGTTCTTTGGGGCCATAGCCGGGAAATACGCCGCCGTAATCGCCCTGCGCCGGCCGGTAACCGTATTTTTCCGCAGGCATCGCTTCGGCAGTCGAGCGGAATTGGTATTCCTCGAACTCGAATGTCCGCAGTATCGCGGACGCGGGCGTGTCCTTAGCGCTGAGTTCGGCGGCAGTCGGCTGCTTTTGCTGCGGAGCCGCCTGTTGCGGAGGAAGTGTTTGCTGCGGGTCGGTTCGTTTCTGTTCGGGCGGCGCAGTCTCCGAGGGATTCTGCGCACGTGCGGGGAAAGAGGCAGCAAAGGTCGCCGCGAGAAGTCCCGCGGCAAGAAGAATCCATTTCAATCGTGAGCGACGCATACGATCCCCCGCGGCTGAGAGTCTAGTATCGCGACAGCGTTCCACATTACGTCTGGGTGGTCGGGGCGCAGCATGCTGCGCCCCTACTCGGCAGGATTGACGACGCTTGGCGAGGATTCACGGACGCGCGGCGGCGGCACTGGCGCCGGCGGTCAACGACCGGTAGCCGGTCGTGCCGGCCTTCTTGATGGCTTCGAGAGCCTCCGCGCTGGTCATCAGCGGTGTGGTTCTCTCGCTCTTGACCGAGCCGCCGGCGGCAAACGCGATGGCGATGGCCGCCGCGCTGACGTTATCCGGCATTTCGGTGATGACCACAACGTCGAATTCGCCAAAGGCGAAAAACGCGTTGTGGATACGCCCGCCAAGCTTTTCGATTGGCGCACGCACGGCTTCGATGCGGTCCTGTGGATGGGCAACGAGCCGCGCCCAAGCTTCCGGCGTGTAGCTCACTTGACTGAGGTAATGAGGCATGTATCCTCCTCGACTTGCGTGGACCCTGGCGAGGCCGGGGGCCGCGCAAGGGAAATTGGCTGGGGAATTGGGGAACTATGCTCCTGAAAAGAAACGAGTTCAATAGAAAATAAAAATAATTTGAGATTTCCCTTGACAAAAAAGTAGAAAGTGGTATACACTCTCCCTCGTAGAAAAGCACGCCCCGACAATCTGCGGGGCGTTTTGCTTTTTAGCACGCGAATTTCTCTCATGCCTCCGGAGTTCCGGAGGCATTTTTGTTTTCGGCTGCAAACGAACTGCCTGTGACTTTCAAGACGGGCACGGGTGTCCCGTGCCCCTACAGGAACGAACTGCATTCCGGCAATGCAATAAGGAGATGTTTATGCCCGCCTATCAGAATACGACCCCGCCACTCTCGCTTTCTTCCGGCGATGTTGGTTTCAGCTTCAACAACGAAGCGTTTCCCGGCAGCGCCACATCAGGGACACAGTTCGCGCTGCCCAGCTTCACGGGGACAACCGATGCCGGAACCGCGGTGCGCTGGCAAACGATCTTCGGCACGAATCCTACGGCGCTGAACATGGTCTTGCAGGGTGCGATGGCGGACGTCGACGCGGAGTATCAAACAATTGATACGACGACCGCGCTTACCGGTGAAGCGCGTACAGTCAACGGAGTGCAAGCGAAATTTCTGCGCATCCGCTTTGTGTCCTCCACCGGCGGTGCCGGTTTGACGGCAAAGATCCTGGTGTAAACAAACCTCGGCCGGGAATCGCAATGAAACAGTGCATGGCGTATCGCGTTTCGCGCTTTCACCGAAACGCCTGGGTGAGGTGTCAGCAACCGCGCACGCAAGGGCATCCGCTCTGCCGCGCGCACGTGAATTCGCTGCATGGCGCATTGCTCGGGCTGTGGGCGCACGGATTTCCGCAACCGGGGAAACCACGAGGCTCGGCTGCACAGCGGGTGAACTAGCAGATGAACGCAAAAAATAAACCTAACGGACACGGAGCGCTCCTGGCAAAGAGCAGCGGCGCGAACGGCCGCACGATTTCGTTGAGCGGGATGGGCGGGGCTGCGTCTGACGACGCAAGCGAACTCTCCGTTGCAAACGCCACGGCTTCTTCTGCCGCGGCTGGCGCGGAACGCGAGGCGTGCGCTGATGTGGCTCCAGCCCAGGATAAAGGGAGGCGGTCTCGCTCGGCAGGGGCCGCTTCCCGGTCTCACAAAAACGGCGGCAAGAAAAATGATAAAGAAGCGAGCCCGGCAAATACGCGGCGAGACGTTGCGCCCGGCCTGGAGCCGCTTCCGATCGACGGGGAGGCCTTTGTGGACGCCGTGCACGCACAGGTGGACCTCGTGGAGTTGGAAGTGGACCTACTGAATTCCAAGGACGACAAAATTGTGCAGCGCGAGCTGGCCTATCTGCGCGAGCTGCGCTACGGCAAGCGCGCCGCTCCTGCCGACGAGGAGCCCACACAGATCATTTTTGATATGCCAGGTCCGGAAAGGGACAAGCAATGATTTCTTGGAATGCATCCCAGGGTTTGCTTGAAAAGCTGACGCAAACCGTCTACCTCGATCGGGTGTTGAAGATTGCGGGCGTGGCCGGCTTCGTCGTCACGTATCTGAACGCGTGGCGCAGCATGGGTTTAGGGCTGAAGGCCGGGTTTGTGTGCAGCGCGGCGGCGTGGTTTGTCGGCGCGCGCTTTACGAAGATTTACCGCTGAACGCGGAACGTGTGCAACGCACTTCCAAATCGAACCCGCGGGTCAGCGATTCGTACAAGCCATTCGCGCGCCAAGAAGAGTTTCATTGCAGCCGTGCGAAGTATCGATTATTCGGCGGCGCAGCTGGTCCTGGCAAGACCAAGGCCCTGCTGTGGGAAGCGATTCGCCAGGCGCACAGAGTTGCCGGATCGGACTCGCTGCTGCTCCGGCGCACTTATCCGGAGCTGGAATCGTCGCTGCTCGCGTATTTTCGGCGCGACGTACCGCGCAAGTTGTACCGCAGTTACAACGAAGCGAAGCACGTCGTCACCTGGCGCAACGGTTCGACGACGCGCTTCGGGTACTGCCGCAACGAAAATGACGTCTACCAGTATCAGGGTGCGGAGTTTCTGTTCATCGGGCTCGATGAGCTCACGCACTTCACGCTGAAGCAGTGGCAATTTCTCACTTCGCGTAATCGGTGTCCCGTGCCGGAAAGTTTCGCGTGCATGGCCGGCGCGAGCAATCCCGGTAATATCGGGCACGCTTGGGTGAAAGCGCTGTGGGTCGATCATCAGCCGCCGCCGGGGTTCGAGCGACCGGAGCTGTACGACGAGCGCGACTACCATTTCATTCGCGCGCGACTCGCGGACAATCCGATTTACGCCAACGATGCCGCGTACCATCGCACACTGGAAGCGCTGCCGGAACATTTGCGGCGCGCGTTTCTCGAAGGCGATTGGAACGTTTTCGCCGGGCAATACTTCGACGTCTTTGAGTTCGGGCGTCACACCGTCCGCGCCGAAGCGTTGCGTCTCGAGCCGTGGTGGCCGCGCTGGATTTCGATCGACTGGGGCTTTCAGCATCCCAGCGCGGTGTATTGGCACTGCGCGATTCCGCAGAACGTGAATCGTGACTCGTGGTCCGTGACTCGTGAGAGACCACACCTTGCGGCCGGCGTTCACGAGTCACAAGTCACGAGTCACCAGTCACGGATCATTACCTACCGTGAATTCGTGCAGTCCGGGCTTTCGCCGCGCATGCTCGCGCAGGCCATTGCCGAGCGCAGCGGCCGCGAGCGCATCAGCGACGTGTTTCTCTCGCCGGACGCCTTTGCGCATCGCACTTCGGAAGCGTCCATCGCCGAGCAACTCGGCGAAGTGCTTACTGCGAGTGGGCTGCCGCGGCCCGCACCAGCGGACGACGATCGCATCGGAGGCTGGCAGCTCATGTATCAATTGCTCCAGTCCGATGCGTGGTTGATCACCGAAAATTGCGCGAAGCTCATCGATTGCTTGCCGCAGCTCGTGCGCGACGATCGCCGCGTCGAAGACATTCGCAAGGTGGACGGCGACGATCCCGCCGACGCCGCGCGCTACGGTTTGGTCTCCGGCGGAAGACTCGCTGGTGTTGGGGCAGCGCCCTTGCGCTTTGGCGCAGACGCGCCGCTCAGGGCGGGGCAACCCCCGCCCCTAAATTCGCCAGGCCCGCCGCGTTTCATCACCGGCATGCCGCTAGGCGAGCAGATCGCGCGCCAAATCAGCGCAACCGATCCGACATCGCGAGCGATTCATTCGCAGCGCCTCGAAACCGAAGCGCGCAAGCAATTTCGGCCCAAGCCACTGCCGCGCCGCAGAAGGTAGGCCGTAACACCTATACTTGCGACTGAGGGAAGGCAGGCATAAAGTGACGGCTGTGACACTCTGTCACGCCCTTTATGTTGCCGGCTAAATTGTTTGCAGCGCTTGCCGCCTTGTTCGCGATTCTTGCGGGGCTCGCTCGCGTTGTTCCGTCTCCGGGCATAGATTTGTATGTGCACGCAACCTATTTCGTGCTTGGGCCGATGCTCGTGCTTCTGTTTTGCGTTGTTAGCAGCGCGAACTTTGCGGTGCTGTATTACGCCGCGAATAGGATTTTAAACGTTCGCTGGAATCGCACCCTGAGCCTGCTGCATTTTTCTCTATTTCTGTGCTTCGCGTTTTCGTTTTCTATGCTCTTCGCGCTGGCGGCGCGCGGTGCAAATGGCACTCTGCCCGGACGCGGAATGGATTGGATCATTGTCCTTTCTGGGTTTCTAGGAATCTTCAGTTTAGTAGCCGGTTTCGTCGTATTCGCGATTAACCTGACCACCGCGATCGTTCAGCTTCTACGAGCACGAACGGTTAGCCGTTAAACCGCGCAAGTGTCGATTTTCTCCCGCGGTCCTGGTGTGCTCGAAAGTATGTTCAAAACCCTCAAGCAATTCTGGCGGTCGGATTATGTTCGACTGCTGGAAGAAGAAGTGGCGCGATTGCGGGCAGAGAATCGCGCACTGACGAATTCGCTCCTAGGCACAGCGGGATTTCCTCCGGTGGAGTATCCCGAACCGGCGAAGCCGCAGCCCTTACCGCGCCTGCGCAAGCGTTCCTGGCACCAGATTCAAGCGTGGAAGGAAGCGGGAGCAGGCAGCAATGAAGCAGGGAAGTAAAGAAAAGGGCGGCTCATTTGAGCCGCCCTAATACGCATACTGGACGCGTTTGAGAATCGCAGAGTAAGTATAACCCATTGATGAATTTTGTCAATGAGGACTCGCGGAAGGGCTCGTGCGGGGAGTGGGAGAGTCGAACTCCAGGGCTGCAAGCAGCCCTCCACGATTCTCAAACGCGCCCAGTACCCCCACTGGGAGCACTCCCCGAAACGCGTTCGAGCAGCGAGACCTTAGCATAAGTACTTATAGATTTACAACTATGTGGTAATAGTCGAGAGCGAGCGAATGGATCTCTATCCCACAACTGAGACTTGGACTGGAACGCCGGGGGCGATTGCGCCGGCCGACGGCAACGTCGGAAATGCAGCAGATCAAGCCTTGCGGCCTGAGAACCTGACTTCGGCGGTCGACACCTCGGTAGTAGGGGCGCAGCATGCTGCGCCCCTACTTGGCAACACCGATCTCGGGCCGAACAATGAGCGGCTTGAGGATTTGAAGCCGAAGCTGGTGCATGCGCTGCGCGAGCTGGTGCGGCAATATCGCGAAGAGGGCATCGTCGCGCGGCGGCATGAGATTCGGCGGATTCGGCAGGCGCGGCTTTTCTGGCAGGGCTTGCAGTATGCCTGGTGGAATCCCAACGACATGAACTGGCATTTGCCGTTCGAGCAGCGCTTTAGCGACGACCGCGCGCTCGAAGAGATGCCGCGCTATCAGTTCGTCACCAATTTTTACCAGGGCTTTGGGCTTTCGTTCATCGCGGTGCTCTCGCAGGACGTCCCGAGCGTGCGCTTTTATCCCCAATCGGCGCAATCGCTCGAGGATATTTCCGCGGCGCGCGCGGCCAGCGATGTTGCCGCGCTGATCGAGCAGAACAATCACATCGAGCATCTGCTCACCTCCATCGGATATTTCCTTTGGACTGACGGCAAGCTCGGCGCGTACGTGCGCTACGTTGCGGACGGACAGCGCTTCGGCTTCCGCGAAGAAAATGTGCTGGAAGCGCTGGAGATTCCGCTCGGCGAAGACGTTTACGCCTGCCCGCAGTGCGGGAAAGAGACCGGATTACGTGCGGACGCAAAGAGCCACGAAGGACAGGAAGGTGCGGATCAGGGCGAAACGGATGACGCCTCGGCGGTAGGGGCGCAGCATGCTGCGCCCCTACTTGGCACGACGTCGTGTGCGCAGTGTGGCGCCGAGTTGTCCGAAGCGAACCTGCGCAAAGCCGAACGCGTCACGGTGCCTCGTGTCGCCGGCACTCGCCGCATGCCCAACGGACAGGAAGTCATCTCCATCGCCGGCGGGCTCGAGCTAAACACGCCCGTGTGGGCCAACGAGATGCACGAATATCCGTACCTGCAATGGCAGGCGGAAGTGCATCGCGCAAAATTGAAAGCGGCGTATCCGCACGCGGCGGACAAAATCGAAACGTCGCCAGCGCAAGGCGCGGAAGACGTATACGCGCGC
>DATBYP010000371.1:0-3446 GCA_036513675.1 Candidatus Acidiferrum sp. | reverse complement strand
CAGGTTCCCGCCACCTACTGACCGGCCTAATTCTTTACCCGGTATTGCGATGGAAGACTGGAGTGCGGCCCACGCCGGCCCACTGGCGGATGTCGTTCATTACGGGCTTCTTGCTACTTGCCATCGGAAACGGCGGTGTGTGCCTGGCGGAGCGCACGGTTCCTTCGGGAGTTACCGCGCTGCTGGTGGCGACAGTTTCGCTATGGATGGTCCTAGTGGATTGGCTGCGACCGGGAGGCACACGGCCGGGTTTGCGTGTCGTTGCCGGGTTACTGCTGGGCTTCAGCGGGTTGGCGCTTTTGGTGGGGCCTAAGGACATCGGAGGAAGTGGTCGCGTCGATCCAATGGGAGTTGGACTTCTGGTGATTGCCTCGCTGGCGTGGGCTAGCGGGTCGGTTTACTCCAAACACTCCGGCGGACTCTCCGGCTCACCTTTAATGGGAGCAGCGATGCAGAGTCTTGCGGGTGGAGTTTCCCTGTGGATTGTGGGAATACTCTCGGGAGAAGTTGGGGCCCTCCACCTTAGGGCGATATCGGCGCGGTCTTGGGCGGCGCTTGCTTACCTTATTGTGTTTGGGTCGATGGTGGGGTTCACCGCTTACATTTATATCCTGAAGAAAAGCACGGCTACGCGCGTGGCGACGTATGCGTTTGTGAATCCGGTGGTCGCGCTCTTTCTTGGGTGGCTCCTTATCGGAGAGTCCATCAACTTGCGCACGGTCATCGCCGCGGCAGTAATTTTGACCGCCGTTTTACTTGTGATTACCGCGCCTCATCCCGCGCCGTTTCGTGGGTCGCCGCTGAAGCCGCGAAGCCCTAACCCGGGGGAAACGCGGGCTCGCTAGGGGCGATCCTGGTCGTCGTACTCCGGCGGAACATCGTCCTCTGGAACCTCGCGCGTTCGTATTTCGCCTTTGTCCGCGTTCGGAGCGTCTTGTACGGCCTGTACTATTCCCGCCTCGAAGGTTTGCCCTTCTTCCAGCAGTTCTCGCGGGCTTTCTGAATCCGCACCGGCCACGACGGAAAGACCGCTGTAATCGCCGCCTCCACCACCTGGTGCGCCGGCCCGCGCCGAGCGCGCTTTCTGTCGTACCGCCGAGAGAGGCACTGTTTCCACGCTTTGGCTTCCCATCACGTCTTCGTTCTCGCGGACTGGTCTCCTCCGCACCGCTCTCTTACGCTTGGTCGAACTCTTTTTCGCTCCGCTCCTCGCGCTCAATTTCGCTTTCGCCGAAACCCTGCTCTTGCTCGCTGCCTGCTTCTTGCCGCTCTTCTTGTTCTTCTTTTTCATCTGGCACTCCGTCAGCGGCGCTCCTTAATTTCGAAAGGATCAGAATTCGCCTGACCCCGCGCCTGACTTCACTGTACGCCCTTTTTCCAAATCAACAAACTCCACACGCCACGGCTTAGCGGCCAGATTCAGATGCGCAATCGTGATCGGCAAATGGAATCGACGCGGACCCGCGCTTCCCGGATTTATGTATACAACTCCATTTCGCTCGCTGCGTCCGGGCTTGTGCGAGTGCCCGCTCACCACAATGTGAAATCCAGCCGCCTGTGGGTCCAAATCGAGAGCGTTCGCATCATGGAGCACATAGATATTCACCGCTCCCGCTTCCACGACCTCGGTCGCCGGAAGCGATCTCGCCCACTCCGCGGTATCTACGTTTCCACGCACCGCCACCACCGGGGCAATATTCCTGAGGGCGTCCAATATTTTCGAATCGCCGACGTCTCCCGCGTGAATGATTAAATGCGAGCCTTGCAATGCTTGCAGGGCTTCTTCACGCAGCAATCCGTGCGTATCTGAAATCAGTCCGATTTTTTCCGGAGTTTTTCCTGCCGAGTTTAGCGGACGAGCCAACGATTTTCGCGGGAGGGGCACAGCCAAAAGATAGTACAAAACGGCGGCACGAAGATACGAGGTGGTCGCCGGCTCGAATTACAGCGCGGAGACTTTGGAAGCAATGGGGCGCCGCATCGGCCTTGCGCCAGGGATCGGAAAGGCCATGTGCCAGAAGTTCGGATCGGACTCGGTAAATTCCAGGGCGACGTAGCGCTTGCCATCACGCGCGCGGCGGATCGATACAACTTTGCCTTCTACTTTCTCTCTCGTAATTTCGTTTTGGAGCTCAAGGATTTCGCCCAGCACCACGCCCTGCTCGAGCTCGAGGGATGCGCCGTGCAGGCTGACCGAGTGCGAGAGCGCCTTCACGGAAAACTTCTCGCCGATTTCGGTTTTCCCGCTAACACGGAGAGGCACCGTCAGCATCACCCGGACGGTGCGGCGACGCTCTTTGCAGCGAAAGTGAATTATAGCCATGGGGACAGCTACCTCATACTCAGCCGTCGAAGCGAGCACGGCCGCACGGATTTTTGTTGCACTACCGACAATCAGCCGCCGAGAGAAAGATTTCGTGTGTGAACAGAGCGCTGAAGTGACCCGATGAAATGGCGGAGACGGCTGCTACTAACCAGGTCCACACAACTGCTATTCTGGATTCACCCCGAACACGTGACAATGGCATGAAGGTACCACAATTCCCGAGCGAAAACAGTACATCCGTACTTGTCTTGCGATAAGTTGACTGCTTGCCTCCAGCGGTCTGATTGCCGGTACGATGCCGGACCGCCAAAGGTGTCGCATGGATCGAAACTGGAAACGATCCGACTGCGAAATTCTTTTGCAGACGCTCCGTTGCCGGGGCTGCAAGGTCTGCATTCGAGGCCGTCCGTAGAGAAAGCTCGCCGACAAGGCTTTGCGAGTCCGTTGGGAGCGCTGGGAATTCCAAAAAATGGCAGTTTGCTTCCACTGTTTACCCTCGGGAAACAAGAAAAAGATGGAGCTTGCTGCGCGTCGGCAGGTTCGGGATGATAGTAACAGTACTACCCCAAAATGGGGATGTCCTAATGGAGGAGAGAATGCGTAAATTATTCATTCTGTTCGGGTTCGCCTTATTCGCGACCAGCATCGCGCAGGCCCAGGAGACCCGGGGCATGGAAGTTTCCGGACAATATCAGTATGTCCGAATCAGTCCAGGCCAAGGCGCCCCTAGCATCAACTGCCAAGGCGCAGGAGGCACGTTCGCGGCCAATGTGAATAGCTGGCTTGGGATCGTTGGCGATCTCGGCTTTTGCAAGGTCACGGGCATGGCGGCGGGCACCTCGTCTCATGAAATCAACTACCTGTTTGGGCCGCGGCTGGCGTATCACAATTACGGCCGCGTGACCCCTTACGCCCAAGTGCTCTTCGGCGGCGAAAGACTGACCGCGAGCGCGACGGGCTTCCCTTCGACGTCGTCTAATGCGTTCGCGATGACGTTCGGCGGCGGCGCGGACTTCAAGGTGACGCGTCACTTGGCGTTCCGTGCGATACAGCTGGAGTATTTGTATACGCACTTCGGCGGAGCCAAGCAGAACAACCTGCGGTTGCAGAGTGGGTTGGT